>JBPYEW010000088.1:0-4372 GCA_051984555.1 Terriglobales bacterium
GTGAACGTACGGACGAAGGACGAACTGGAGGAGCTGGGCGCAGCGTTCAATGAGATGATTAGGAGCCTCAAAAGCAAGGGCGAAATCATTCAACAGAAGATTCATGAGAACGAGGAACTGCTACTGAACATTCTGCCTCAACCGGTAGCCGCGCGAATGAAACTCGGGAACACAGAAAGAACATCCGATGTCTTCGCCGACGTCACGGTGCTCTTCGCCGAGGTGGAAGGCCTTTCCGATAGTGAAGATGGGTCGCGGCCGGAACGTGCTGTGGAGCTGTTCCATGAGTTGGTGACAGCATTCGACGAGGCGGCCGATCGTTTCGGAGTTGAGAAGGTGAAGACGATCGGTAATTCCTACATGGCTGTTTGCGGATTGTCGGTTGTTCGTCCAGACCACGCATATCGTATGGTTGATTTCGCGCAAGAACTGCTCCGGGTCGTTCGTCGTTTCAATCAGGAAAAAGAAACGCACCTCGAGATCAAGATTGGGATCAACGCAGGCCCGGTTGTAGGTGGAATCGTCGGTCGCCACAAGTTCATTTATGACCTCTGGGGAGACACCGTTAATGTGGCACGGGCCATTCGCCCCCGCGATCGCGGCAATACGATCCGGGTAACGACTGGCGTCCACGAACGCCTGGCGGGACAGCGTGAATTCGAGAATCTGGGTGAGGTGGATGTTCGCGGCAAAGGCGCAATACCTGTCTGGGAGGTCAAGGCGTAGCAGTTCTCTGAATCATTTCCGTGAAGGCGGAGAGAATTGTGCAGGTGGCAGCATGACGTACGGATTTTGGCATGGACAGGGGGCTCGCACGGCATGGGCGGTGGGCCTCACCATCGGGTTTCCGGCTGCGATGGTATTGCTAGGGGAGCTGATTCTCCGGCTGCGGCGCCAAGGCACACCAGTGGCCCGTACATTGGCGATCGTACGCCATATGGTGCTGCCTCTGCTTGCCGTGCAGCTCTTCCTGACGAAGGTGATGTCTTTCCGATCGGCCGATACACTCGTACAGATTGTGCAGACTTTGTTCTGGATTTTCTTGATCCATGCTTCCCTCTCTCTCATCAACGACGTGGTTTTTGCTTCTGCGCGCGAGGGGAGCTGGCAGGCGCGCATGCCCCAACTGCTTCTGGATCTTGCTCGTCTGATATTGATCCTGGTCGGCGGCGCTATCGTCCTCTCCCGTGTCTGGAACCTCAATCTAGGCGCCCTGGTGACTGCGCTGGGTGTGGGCTCACTCGTGCTCGGCCTGGCACTCCAGGAACCACTGGGAAACGTTGTTTCGGGCATTCTGCTTCTTGTAGAGCGCCCTTTTTCAGTGGGTGACTATATCAGCGTCGATGGCGGAGGCATGGTTGGCAAGGTCGTGGACATCAACTGGAGAACAGTACACGTGGAGATGGAGACTGGGGAACGGCGAATTGTGCCCAATGGGATTCTGGCCAAGGGAAGCATCACAACCTTCTCACGTCCCAGTGCCCAGCACACGGAGACCATCCGGCTCAACTTCGCGTATGCGGATCCCCCCGGACGCATCAAGCAGGTTCTGATCGAAATCCTCGGGCATATCGACGGTGTGCTGAAAGAACCGCCGCCATCTGTGCGGACTCAGGAGTACTTGGGTACATCTATCGCGTATACCGTGAATTTCACTCTGAACGGTTACGCCAACTTGAGCATGGTGCGTGACGAATTCCTCACTCGCCTCTGGTATGCCACGGAGCGCTACGGGCTGACAACTCCCAACGCGAGCGCAGGGATCGCACGAGAAAAATCAGCTTTCGATGTCTGGAAAACGCCAGAGCCGGCGAAGCTGCTTGGGCAGTTCCCACTGTTTGGCATTGATAAAGCTTCGGACCTTGGAGAGCACGGCGCGCACATCGCTGTGCGAGTCTTCGCCCAGGGCGAACGCGTGATCGAAGCGGGCGAAACCCGCGCCGAGTTGTATGTCATCGTGGCAGGTCGCGCAGCCATTTTCGTACAGGACGTCCATGGACAGACGCATGAAATCGCCCGGCTCTCGCGCGGCGAGTTTTTCGGAGAGATGAGCCTTTTGTCCGGTAGGGCGAGCGACGCCACCGTCGTCGCCTTGGAAGACCTGGTCGCGGTGGAACTCGACCCCGACGTCCTACAATCCGTCATTGAGCGGACTCCGCGACTCGCCCGTGAAATTGGCAACGTAATGGACGTGCGCCGCAAAGCCATCCTATCCGCGCATACAGCACCGGTTTCTCTTGCTGTATCCACCTAAAAGACGGTTCATGCATAAGGAGGCACGCGACCCCAACCCATCCAGTTTGCGACGACTTCGAAGCGCCCATAAAGGACAGTCTATGGTTAAGTCACAAAAGATATGCTGTGCGACGATTCTCCTGGTCGTACTCCCTTCGACCGGGTGTCTCTTTTCCGGTCCCAGAAGACTTCGTGCTGGGCGCGCGGACTTCAACATGGCCGTTCAGCAAACCAACAGCGAAGAGCTTTTGCTGAATCTAGTACGCCTGAAATATCGCGATTCAGCATATTTCATGAGCGTGTCCAATATCACTTCAAGTTCTCTGAGGACCGCTAGTGTTACAGCCGGTGCCAGCATTACTCGTAACGGTGCTGACACGTACGCTCCGGCTGCAACCGTCGGGATACAAGAAGCTCCTACCATTGTTTATCAGCCATTGCAGGGTGAACAGTTTGTCCGCGCGGTCATGACACCGCTGAGGATTGAAGAAGTGGTACTGCTCTTCCATTCCGGTTGGGGTGTAGATCGCATTTTGCGCGTTGTACTGCAATCCATGAATTCTGTGCCTAATGCACCCACCGCCTCGGGCCCCACCCCGGACGTCGCGCCCGAGTATAAAGAGTTCCGTGAGCTCGCAATTCTACTGCGCCGACTTGCCCGGCGCGGTCTGGTCGAACTTGGCCAGAGTACAGGACCGGATGCAACATTTCAGTTAATATTTACTGCACCTGCCGACGATCCAGATGCAACGCGGGTACGGCAGATCCTGAAGCTGAGGCCAGACTTAAACAGCTTCAGCATAGTGCCTGGAATTGGTGGAGCTTCCGACGGCACCAACATCAAAGTTGTACTCCGTTCGTTCAACTCTGTGTTGAGCTTTCTCTCCGATTCTATTGACTCTCCAGTGAGAGACGAAAGTTCTGGCCACGTCACGATAACAAAGACCCAAGGCGGCGAACGATTTGACTGGCAGTTAGTGTTCGGCAATCTTCTGCACATACACACGGCGCAGCAGCAGCCAAAGAATGCTGCCGTTGCCGTCCGGTATCGTGGTGCCTGGTTCTACATTGAGGACTCGGATCTCGATTCGAAATCCACTTTCAATTTGCTGGGCGACATCTTTGCAATGCAGGCCGGCGAAATTAAGACAACCGCACCAGTGCTCACGGTGCCCGCGTTGCCGTGACGCGGACTCAGTTAGAGGCGCTAAGAGCCATCAAGAACGCCATGCTACTAGAACCTTATCGGAATTTTCATTTCGGCTTAGCCGTCGCCTTCGCACGCGAACACGACCGCGCGCTCTCTGACGAGGAGGCCAATCGCCCGCTGCTTCAGCGTCCGAATAATGCCCTCGACCGCCTGTAATCGGCAGGCGCGCGTAAATTTTAGAATTTCGGTTGCGACGGTTTCTGCCGAAGTGCTTTGGCCAGCAGACTGATCGATCATCAGCCAAAAGTACCCGTGCGTGGCTCATCGCTTTCTCCCCGCTCTGGCTTTGTAGACGATGGCGGCTGCTCGCGTGAAGACCCATCCCCTCGGGCTTCTGCTGCGTTGATTGCTACCCAGGCCTTTACCGTAGTGCCTTTCGAGGGAACAGAATCAATCGCGATCCTACCACCCAGCAAGCGCAATCGTTCATTCATGCTAAGGAGTCCGAGACCTGCACGGTTGTGCTGGTCCCTGGGATCGAAGCCGATACCGTCATCCTGCACCGTCAACCGAATTCCATCCCGTACTCTGCGCAGCTTCAACGATGCGACACTCGCGTGGCTATGCTTGCATACATTGTTCAAGCTTTCCTGGAGAATCCTGAACAGGCAAAGAGACGTCTCCGCAGGAAGTTGCACAGGAATATTCTTTTCAGAGAATTCCACATTGACTTTCTTTTGCTTTGATACCTCATCGCAGAGCGCTCGGGCGGCACCACCCAGCCCCAGGTGCTCCAGCGCCGATGGGTGCAACTCATGAGAGAGTCGATGAACGTCTTTCGAAAGGCTGGTCGCTTGTTCCCAAAGTTCCTGGACGTGGTTCGCTTCTTCCTTCGGCAGTCTTCTGGAGATTGCTGTCAGGCCGAAAGCCAGCAATCCCACACGCTGGTTCAGGTCATCATGCAGATCGCGTGCGATTCTGCTGCGT
>JBPYEW010000089.1:0-13353 GCA_051984555.1 Terriglobales bacterium
GAGATACGGGCGATAACTCCGGTTCCATTCCATGCGTCTAACGTAACAGGCGCTCTGCTGGTTAGGGGAGCGCATCGTTCTATCCGGCAGGTATAATCACAGTTTCGGATATTTCCGGAGGAAGGCCGCTTATGGAGCAGCGCGCACGCGCTTTCTGGGGACGAATTCGGGCAAACCGCCTGGCGTACACCCTGAGCATTCTTTTGACGCTGGCCGTTGGAATTTTGATAGGGACAGTGATTTCCTACGGGGTCAAAGGCAAGGAGAGCCAGAACAAAGCCTCGGATGCCAGCCCATTAACTCTGCCCGCTCCTAAGCAGCTGTCGAATACCTTCTCGCAAATCGCGAAGCAGCTCGAGCCCAGTGTAGTCAACATTAATACTGAATCGGTAATCAAGAATCCGCACCGGCGGGGACAAGCTCGTCCGGCTCCCGGCAATCCGCCCGATGGAGGCGATGAAGACAATCCTTTTGAAGATTTCTTCGACCGGTTCTTTGGCGGGCAGGGTGGTCCGGGCGGAGGTGCTGGCCCCAACACGCTGCGCGAGCATTCGCTCGGCTCGGGCGTGATCGTGGATCCAAAAGGGTTCATCGTCACCAACCGTCACGTGGTGGAGAAAGCAGACCGCATTCGAGTCCGGCTGCAGGATGATCCTCCGGGTGTACAGCATGAAGCGAAGGTGATTGGCACAGACCAGGAGACCGACCTGGCTGTCCTGAAGATTGAATTCGAAAAAGCGCTACCGGCCGCCAAGATGGGGAACTCGGACGGCCTCCAGGTCGGCGATTGGGTGCTGGCCGTCGGGAGCCCATTCGGTTTGAATGCGACCGTGACGGCGGGAATCGTTTCCTACAAGGGCCGGAACATCGTGCCCAATCGGCAGTTTCAGTCGTTCATTCAGACCGATGCCGCGATCAATCCCGGCAACTCGGGCGGCCCGCTGGTCAACATGGATGGCGAAGTGATTGGCATTAATACGGCCATCCTGACCGAGACTAGTTCCTACGCGGGTGTGGGATTTGCGTTGCCGTCCAATACCGTGGTGCAGGTATACAACCAGTTGATCGGGCCGGAGCACCGCGTAGCCCGGGGTTCGATTGGAGTGGAGTTCAGCGGGCAGCCGAATCCGGCAATTGCGCGCGTGTACGGAGTGAATTCGGGGGTCACGGTCCAAAACGTGGTCTCGGGTAGTCCGGCGGACCAGGCGGGCCTGAAGGTGGGCGACACGATCGTGGCCATCGATGGCAAGGACGTGAAGAACGGCGACGAATTGGTTGCCGACATCGCGTCGCGGAAGCCCGGGACAAAAGCGAAGATCGCTTACGTTCGTGGCGGCAAGAAAACGGACACCACCGTGACGATCGCCGATCGCGCGAAGCTGTTTGCCGCGCGGCTAGGCGAAGATGAAGAACAGGGAGAAGAGAATACGCCCAAACCCAGCAAATTCGGGGTTACCGTAAAGCCGCTTACGGCGGATATGGCGGACCGCCTGGGAGTGACGGCGGGCAAGGGCGTAGTGGTGACCGATGTGAAAGGCGGATCGTTTGGCGATGACGTCGGGCTGAACCGCGGCGATGTTATCCTCGAAATTAATAAGCAGCAGGTAAACAACGAGGGTGACTTCAGCAAGATCGAAGCAGCGATGAAGAGCGGCCAAGACGTGGTGTTCCTGGTGCGTCCGCGGGGATCGGGACCGCAGGACGGGACCATCTTCCTGGCCGGTACACTTCCGTAACCGAGTACTAGCCCGTTTGGGATTAGCATCGGCGGTCAAGATCAGCGATTATCTGATGAGCCGGTGCCCCCGAGCGGGCTTTTGTTGTAGGGCACCGATTGCGCCAGGAATTAGACGAGAAATGAGCGTCGGACATAAAGCGGGAAGAGTGTCTTTGGCCGTTGGAGCGCTGACGCTAGCGTTTCTCATGGTATTCGTTCCGGGCAGCGCGGCCTCAACCCTTAAGAAGTCTACCCAGAAGTCGGCGAGTTCGAAATCCGGCACAACGAAGCGGCATACGAGTTCGCGCAAAGGCAAGCGCTCGCGCAAGTCTGCGAGCTGGCGGCGCGGACAGCAGAAAATGGATACCGGAAGGGCGAAAGAGGTCCAGGCGGCGCTGATTCGCGAACATTACCTGCAAGGGAGCGCGACCGGCACCTGGGATGCGGCCTCGCAGCGGGCGATGGAGAAATTCCAGGCCGACAACGGTTGGCAGACCAAAGTCGTGCCCGATTCGCGAGCGCTGATCAAGCTGGGCCTGGGGCCTAATCACGAACATCTGCTCAATCCTGAAAGCGCGATGACCGGACCGATACCAGCTCCGGCAAGCGCGCGGCCGGATGCGCCGGGAACGCCGGCACATTCTCCTACCGAGACGAACGGCGGGGGCAGCACCCCGCAGAGATAGCGTCGAGCTCAGCCTCCAGCAGCAGGCTGAGGATCAATCCTTCATCACTGGTTTAGGGAAATAGGGAATCGGTTGGTTAGCTACGACCGCGCGAGGATTTGCCTCGACGAGGGCGTCAGCCACATCGGGGCCGGCGATATCGGCAACGGCGTCGCGTCCCGCAGACAGTCCGGGCAAACGGCGCTTGGTGTCGTGGCAATCGCTTGCGAGAATGTGCACCGCATCGTGCTCGAGCAGCCAATGCGCGCTGCGGCGAGAGGCCTCCCCCCATAACCCGGTAAACGCGGACGCAGTGACTTGCACCAGGATGCCGGCTTCTACCCATTCGAGCACTCGGCGCGGCGTCCTCTGCAGGATGGGATTGCGCTCGGGATGGGTGAGAATCGGAACCAGCCCGATGTCACCCAGACGCATGAGGCTGTCACCGATCTGCGGCGGAACACCGAAGTTGCTGAGTTCGACCAGGAGGTAATTTGTCTGGTTGATGGTGTAGCGACCCGGATTTTTGAGTGCGTCCTGAATGTTTTCGTAGGAGAGGTGGAAGTCGCAGCCGAGGCCGATCTGAGGCTGGTCACCGACGAGGCCCTGCAGATGCTCGACGGTTTTCCCCAGGTACTCACGGTCGTAGAAGTACCGCTCGTTGGCATGCGGTGTGGCAATGATGGTTTCTATGCCATCTTCTGCCGAAAGCCGGCACATCTCGCGAGACACTTCCCATGACTTGGGACCGTCGTCAACCTCGGCAAGGATATGGGAATGTATGTCGATCATCCGGTAGTCCTCAGTCCCTCGATCCGGGCGAGTGAGACCGATGCAACGGACAAATGCCCCTTCATCAAAGCTGCGACAAGCCATTTTGATTAGAGCAGATTCGCGAACATACCGCTATCGCTAGCGGCATTTCGCGCAGCGGGGCAGAGTGGCGGGAAGCGCTGGCCAAAGGCCAACCTCAGGTCGGTGCTATTCATCTCTATGTGTTTTCCCCGAGATAACGGAGAGATGGCGGAGCTTCGCGTTTCCAAACCGGGTCCTCTAGGTCGAGTTGACGCGGCGAATCAGTCGTGTGACGAGTTCCGTCTGCTGGTAGACAAAGTCGCGGAGTATGCCATCCTGCTGCTGGATACGCAAGGATATGTCCGCTCGTGGAATGTGGGAGCCGAACGTCTGAAAGGCTACAAATCCGACGAAATCATCGGGAAGCACTTCAGCGCTTTCTATACAGCCCAGGACTTGGCGAGCGGTAAGCCGGCACGCGAGCTGGAGATTGCGACGGCGTCAGGCCGCTACGAGGAAGAAGGTTGGCGGGTACGCAAGGATGGGAGCCGCTTCTGGGCGAGTGTATTGATCACCAGCATCCAGGACGAGAGCGGACGGCTCATCGGATTTGGAAAAATCACGCGCGACCTCACCGACCGCCGGCAAGCCGAGTTGCGGTACCGGTTGCTGGTCGAGGGCGTACTGGACTATGCCATTTTCTCCATGGATGCGGGCGGGCATATCGAGTCGTGGAACGTGGGGGCCGAGCGTATCAAGCAATACAGGGCTGACGAGATCATCGGTAAACACTTTTCGGTTTTCTATACCCCTGAAGACCGGGAGAAAGGATTGCCCGCGCACGTACTGAAGACGGCGGCGGAACAAGGTCACTTCCAAGGCGAGGGGTGGCGCGTGCGCAAGGATGGATCGCGATTCTGGGCGAGCGTTGTCGTGACAGCCCTTCGTAATGAAGAAGAGGACGTGCTGTACGGTTTCTCGAAGGTCACCCGGGACATGAGCGATCGCAAGGCGCTACTCGACGCATTGCAACGCCACTCCGATGAATTGGAACTGCGGGTGAGAGAGCGAGAGGAGAGCAACGCCGAACTGGAGGCCTTTGCTTACTCTGTTTCTCATGACCTGCGCGCTCCGCTGCGGGCTATTGCAGGGTTCTCGGAAGCGCTGCGGGAAGACTACGGCGAGAAATTGGAGGAGCAGGGGCGCGAATTCCTGGAGGAGATCGCGAGCGCGGCGGCCCGGATGAACTCGCTGGTACAGGACCTGCTCGATTACGGCCGTGTCAGCCGAGTCAATTTTCCTTTAGAGCCGGTTCGAGTGGTAGACGCAGTCACGCAGGCCGCTACCCAGTTTTCCAAGAGCGAACGCGGCCAACTCTCGATCGACGTACCCGGCGAATACTGTGTCCGGGCGCACCTGCAAGTGCTGTCGCAAGTGATTTACAACCTGATCTCCAATGCGTTCAAGTTCCAGGAAACGGGGGCTACACCCGAGGTGCGGGTAATGGCGGAAATGCGCGATGGTGTCATACGACTCAGCGTGAAGGACAACGGCATCGGGATCGCACGGAACCATCAGGAACGAATCTGGAATGTTTTCGAGCGGTTGCATGGCCGTGAAAGTTTTCCCGGGACGGGTATTGGGCTGGCAATCGTGAAGCGCGCGGTGGGGCGCATGCACGGATCATACGGCGTGGATTCGGAAGTAGGGCAGGGCAGCACGTTCTGGATTGACCTGCCTGCGGCAGATTCAAAATCATCGACGGAAGAAATAAAGAATGCCTGACGCACCGGTTTTACTCGTGGAAGATGACACCTCGGATTTCCGCTTGATACAGCGAGCGTTCGGGAAACTCGACACACCCATCGCGATGTTGCGCCTGAGTAACGGGGATGACGCGGTGGATTACCTGGCCGGGGTAGCACCATACGAGAACCGCGCTGTCCATCCGATGCCGGCGTTGATTCTCCTGGATATCAAGTTACCGCGCCGTTCCGGGTTTGAAGTGCTGGAGTGGATTCGCAAACAGCGCTCCGGATTAAAGCGCTTGCCAGTGGTGATGTTGACGTCATCGCGGCACTCGGCCGATATCAACCGGGCCTACGATTTGGGTGCGAATTCTTACCTGGCGAAGCCGGACACTCCCTCAAAGCTGGGAGAATTGGCATCACTGGTTCAGTCGTACTGGTTCAGCTGCAATGAAAATCCGGACATTGCGGACGGGCTGGTAGCAAGAGGTATCCCGGGATAGGGCCATGGCCGATCATCTGCTTCCAACCATTCTGCTGGTGGAGGATGAAGAATCCGACGCCAAGCTTCTCTGCCGCGGGTTTGAGAAGATCAACATCTTGAACCGCGTTATCCATCTGAGGAGTGGGGACGAGGCTTTAGGCTACCTGGCGGGAGTGGGGCCGCATAGCGATCGGGCGCAATTTCCACTGCCGGCGCTTATTCTGCTTGATTTAAAACTGCCCGGCTTGACGGGCCTGCAACTCCTGCAGTGGATGCGTACACAGCCGGCGATAAGACGAATCCCGGTCGTGGTGCTTACGACGGATGAAGATCCCGACACCGTCAGTGCGGCGTATGATTTGGGCGCGAATTCGTACCTGATCAAGTCCGCTGACCCGGCGCGTATCCTGCGCATGGTGAAAGCCATTCAGAATTACTGGCTGGAACTGAATGAAGCCCCGCAATTGATGATGGGAGCGGCTGGGTAAGAGCGGGACGCACCTCAAAGTCTGTCCATGCAGCCAGTGCGTGGGCAGGTCTGCACATAAGAGTACAGCCCGCGGAGCTTATGCGATCGCCGAGTCGATGTAGGTTGTGATCTGAAACGCACTCCGCAACCGCAAATCCTGGTTTGTTTGCTTCGACATCCCCATGTGACAGCCATCACACCGAGTCGTGATGTCAGTCATACCCCCTGTGTGACGTCTCGCCTATCTTGAACTCACTTCCAGTAAAGCTTTGGGATGGGGAGCAGTGATACTTCGGTAACCACAAGCTGCTTGGGACGAATTCAAATTGAGGACGACATCATGAAGCAAAATTTCTTGCTTTGCTTACTCGCGGTTGTGTGCTCGGGGCTGATGGGGCCAAAAGCGTTGGCGATTCCAAGTTATGCGCGGCAGACCGGGCAGCCGTGCAGTGGTTGCCATTACACGCCCCCCGAATTGAATCTGGCGGGCCGCATGTTCAAGTTGAACGGCTACGTTGATAAGCAGAAGAAGGATGATCTGACATCGGAATCGAGCAAAAAGCATGCGGGTCTGGATTTGCTCGCCTCGCTGCCATTGTCGGCGTGGTTCGAGACGTCCTTCACGAATACCAAGGCGCCGCAACCCCAGACACAGAACGGTAATTTCGAATTCCCGCAAGACATTTCGCTTTTCCTGGCGGGCGCGTGGACAACCCATATCGGAAGTTTCCTGCAGGTCACGTATGACACGCAGGGAGACCACTTCACGATGGACAACACGGACATCCGCTATGCCAACAAGACCAAGCTGGGGGGCAAGGAATTCGTGTACGGGCTGACGCTGAACAACAACCCGACGGTGGAAGATCTGTGGAACACCACGCCAGCATGGGGATTTCCCTTTATCGCGAGCGATGTGGCACCAGGTCCGACAGCAGCGCCGATCATTGGCAGCCTGGGGCAGGATGTTGCGGGCTTTGGCGGCTACTCGATGTGGGACCAGCATTTGTATGTCGCCGGAGCGCTGTACAGATCGGGACACATCGCAACCACGCAGCCCAGTAATGGCCAGGATTTCGCGTTCAACATTCGCGGTGTAGCACCATACTGGCGCGTGGCCTGGCAGCAGAGCGGCGCGTATAACAACTTCGAAATCGGCGCGTACGGCATTCACGTGAAAACCACGCCGGGCGCGATAACCGGGTTGGAAGATGGCTATACGGATGTCGCGGCTGATTTCCAGTACGACAGGACCATCGGAAGGGATGTGCTGTCGTGGCGTGGAACTTATATTCGCGAAAACTCGTCGTTGGTGGCGAGCCTGGCCAATGGGGCGGCCGCTTTGAACCGCCATCACCTGAACGCATTGAATACCAATGCCGAATATCACTTTGGCAACCGGTACTCCGCGGCCTTGGGATGGTTTACGACCACAGGTACAGCGGACCCGTTGCTGTTCCCGCAGAGTGCGGTCTCGGGCAGCGCGAACGGCGATCCGCGCAGTACAGGCTACACGATGAACTTTTCCGTATGGCCGACGCAGAATGTCGACCTGGGAATCCAATACACGGGATACACGCGGTTCAACGGCGGTTCGACAAACTATGATGCGGCGGGCCGCAATGCCAACGGGAATAACACGATTTATCTGTTGGCACGGTTTGTGTTCTAACACGAAGAGGCCGGCGGTCGACTGTGCATCCTCCTGGCACGGAAGATCGCCGGCGCGTTTCTTGGAAGGATTTCTTAGTTAGCCCCGGCGCCTGCCTGAACCAGCTGTTGCTTGAAGGCGACGGCTTGTTTCACTTCCGTACTACCTTCGGCGGTCATATCGCGCATTCCGAAGCCGACGCCGATCTTCTTGAGGAAGTCGGTCGGGGGCGTTCCGCCAGCGAAAATCCAGACGTAGTCGTTGGGGATTTCCTGTTTCGTGCCTTTGACGTCGATGATGACGGACTCGGGCTTGAATTCGACAGGATTTGATTCGAACAACATTTTGATTTTGCCGTTCTTGATCGACTCCTCGATACGCTTGGAATTGCGCTCCTTGATGCGCATGAACTGTGCCTGGCGATAGCAGAGCGTGACCTGGTTGCCGCTTTGGTTGGCGAGTCCCATAGCAGCTTCTACCGCGCTGTCACCGCCGCCGACGACCAGGATTTTCTTGTTCACGTAGTGGTCGGCTTCGATCAGGCGGTACATCACTTTGGGAAGTTCTTCGCCTTTGGCGCCAAGCTTGCGAGGAGTGCCGCTGCGACCAAGTCCGAGAATGACGGCGCGGGAACGGTATTGATTGTTGGCGGTCGAAACATGGAACAAGCCGTCCTCGGCGCGCTGAATGTTCTCGACCTTTTCGCCAGTGCGGCAATTGAAGTCGGCGCGATTCAGGACCATGTCCCAGAAGGCGAGCAAGTTTTCTTTCGAGAGCTCGGTCTTCTTGAACTTTCCGTACATGGGGAACTCGACGGGGCTGGTCATGACAAGTTTCTGGCGAGGATACTTTGCGACTGTGCCGCCAACCTCGTCCTGCTCGAGCGTTATGTAGTTCAACTTGTTTTCGATTGCGCGCAGCGAGGCACTGATGCCGGCGGGCCCAGCTCCGACAATCAGGACGTCATGAACCTCGGGATCGGATTTGCCGGCACGCATGGTAGGCATGCGGCTGACGATCGTGTCGATGCAATCGCGACCCTGATTGACCGCATTCTTAATCAGGGCAAGGCCACCGAGTTCACCAACGATGAATAGGTTGGGAATCGTGGTTTCGAACTCGGGCGTAAGCGCGGGCATGTCGGCGCCCATGCTCGGACTGGCGAGGACCATAGTGATGGCACCGACTGGGCAAGCTTCGGCGCACAGGCTGTGGCCGATGCACTTGTAGCCGTTCACGATGGCGGCTTTGCCGCCCAGCATGGCAAGAACATCGCCCTCGGGACACACGGTGGTGCAAGTCGCACACCCGATACATTGTGCGTTGTCGATGTGCGGGTGCTGGGACTTGGGTCCTTCCGAATAGACTTTGCCCTTTTCGGCGGCGGCTTTGGCGCGCTCATCCCGCTTGTTCAGCTTTTTCAGATAGCCGCGCAGAAAAAGCCAGCAGATGACTGCCGCGATCGCCAGTGTGACTAATGTGTCCATCCGATGGTTTTACAGGTAGCCCATCATCATGACAAGTACCACATGGAAGATCGCCAACACCGCGAAAGCATAGCTGAACGGCTTGTGAACTACGTGCCACAAGTGGAACACTTTCTCCGTACGAGAAAGGAAAAGGATACGCTTGGAAAGCGTGGCCTCTTCGCGCGCGGTGTGGATGGCGCGCTCCAGTTCGCGATGGCCGGTCGGGAAAAATCCGGCGAAGGTTGTCAGATATTCTCCGCCACGCAATGTGTGACGACGCAAGCGGGCGATGCGGAAGACGCGGAGCACATCCAGCACCATCATGTAGACGATCGCGACCACGATGGGCAGCCGGGCGACGGTTTCAGGACTCGGCAAGCGCAGCATCGCGCGGATGTCGGCCTGGGGCAAGAGCCGCTGTTCGCTCAGTTGCTGCGAGAGTTGTGACTGCAGTTCCTGAGTTTCTTTGCGCGACAGTTCGGCAGCGTTTACGCGACGAGGGATCTGCGAGTAGAGATAGCGTCCCACAATGCCGCTGGCAGAAACCGCGGCCATAATCCAGAAGGCCACGCCGGCGAACCCCTTGAACTTGAAAGAGGAATGGAAGGCAATGATGAACGGGGCTGATAGTCCGAGCATGACGTGAATATCAAGCCAATGCTTGGTGCTGCCAATCTTCATCAGCCAAGTCCAGCGCTTACGCAGCGGGTACAGGAAAATAGCGAAGAAAACGAACATACCCAGGAATCCGAGCTTGAGTCCGATCGAACCGCTAGGCTTGAGAAGGGCATGCTTAGGGGAAAACGGCCGGTCCGCCGCGCCCAAGATGTAGTAATCCCATCCATAAATTGCGAGGCCGAGTAAAAGGACGATGGCGGCAATATAACCGGTCATCAGACGGATGCGATGGCCCCGATCATTCACCTTAGGGGCAGCTACAGCACGGAGAGGGGCAACAGCAGCATTAGCACTCATTGTTTAGCGACCTGTTCTTCTGTGCTTACCGAGAATTGTTTGTAATCCGAGAAATTATGAGTGTTACGCCAGTGCTGCCGCGGTGTTTCCACTTCAACACTGGCCTGTACAGGAAACCAATAATCGCTGGGTTTATTCCCAAAGCGAACCGGGGCAAATTTAATTTCCGAGCGCAAAGCCTTCATGCCGATGTCCTCGACTTCGCTGGTGACACCGGCGTCGATCCGGGCTATCAGTCCGGAGTCAGGATCGATCCAGGCGGTACCGGAGAGATCGAGTGGATACTCCTTGCCTTTTACGGCAAGTACGGCGACGGACCGCGTATTGCGGACATGAACAAAATGAACCTTGGCGAGCCGGCGACCGTCCAGCATTTCGTCTCCGGCGGAGGAAAAGGAGAAGCTGTCGGCGTAGTACGGGTGGAAAATCAAAAACAGCGTGGCGAAGCCATTGCTGATCAGCATTGGCATGCTCTGGTCTTTGCTCTTCTTCACCTTGTTCGGAGCTTTGACTTCGAGGCGAGACTCATCAAGGCTCAGTTCGCCTCCGGCGTTGCTGAGGATGACAAGGTAATCGTAGGTGGCTTCGGCTTTCCGTTCGACCTTATCGTTCTTGCCGAATCTCTCCTGGGTGACGTGCTCGGTGCATTTGACCTCGGAAAACTGGTCGACGAATTTGGCCATCTGGTCGGCCGTGCGGCCAAGGAGATTGTTCAGCGATTTGTCTTCGGCACGCGAACTGGTAGTTGTGGCGCCGGCCAACAGGACAATCAGAGCGCCACGAGTCAGCAGTTTAAGCAGCGACGTGGATTTCATCGGCTTCCTGCTTTCCGGGTATCGAAACGATATCCAAAGCTGAACAGCATCTGGTTGTAATTCTGGCCTGCACCGCGATTCCAGGTGAATCCACTTTGCATGTAGTAGTGAGATCCGATCGGGAGATCGAGGTTCCCGGTAAAGAAATGCGAGGAGTCATTCGTGGAAAGGCTAGAGACGAAGGACTGCTTGCCGGCCAGAACTTCCCAGCGGAAATTGTCATGGAAGCTGCGCGACACCGAAGCCGCTTCGTAGGTGCCACTGCCGAAGCTACTGCTGAATTTCGACCAGTGCAGGTCGGTTCGGATCCTGGTGTGCGGCACATGCCCAAGCGTTATGCCATAAAGCTGATTCAAAGAAGACGACTTGTCGCCCGACCGGTTGCTGCGTCCCATCGTGGTGTAAAGGAAGACATCCTTCAAGACCTCGATACGCGTGCCGGCACTGAAGCCCTGGAAGAGATACTTGTCGAGGAGTCCGGTACCGATAAGATTGGGATCGAAGGTCGGGATGTCGCGGAAATATGTGTGATTCACGTCGAATTCGATGCGTGAGAACGGCTGAATGCGGAACGTGGTGAAGCTGCGGCTAAGGCCTGCTCCGGGAGCAGAAACAGCGGCGTTGCCTGCCGGGCTATCGGCCTGGATCGCGCTGTAAATGGAGACTAGCCGCTTGTAGGAGAGAGTATTCTCGCCGAAGACGAAGGGGCGGTTGATCTTCCACTTCAGCATCTCAACACCGACGCCAAAGGTGTCGGTATAGCGGAAGTCTTCGAAGCTGCCACCCTGGAAGTTGACGAACGTCCCACCAATCTCCTGCTGCGGGTTATAACTCCAAGAGGTTGGATCGGGTGTGGAGCCCGCGAACAATCCGATGGTCGCCGTCTTGGTCATGCGGAAGCCAACATAGCCGCCATCGATCGTGTCGAGGCTGGTCGCGTAGGGCAGGAACAGCCGCCCAAAACCAGCGACGAAGTGCGACTCGGGATTGTCATAAAACATGCCGAGGTGATAGGTGCGATTGATGAGGTCCTGCAAGGTCTGGGTTTGCGAACCCGAGGTCGAATTGAAACGGCCGCGCCAGTAGCCGGTCATATTCCAATAGGTGCCGCCGATGCGGGTGATGTCCGTCATCACCGACATGCCCATGCTGGAGCTGCGCATTCCTCCCTGGCTCATGATGGTGGAGTAATCGAATCCGAAGCGTCCACGCGCGCGATTGATGTCAGGCATCGGTGGCCGAGGCACTTCTGCGTGCGCTTCTTCCGCGAGCGGGTCGGTGCCTTCGGTGAACGAGATCACGACCGGATACTTGCGCGTCGGACTCAACGAGCGCTGGGCAACGAGTGTCTGCGTGTCTTCGGAGGATAAATAGGCCCAGTCACCAGCCTTCACGTCGCGCTGCGGTTCGTGGATCTCGGCAACCGTCGAGGTATCCGCGACAGAGAGGATTTCAAGATCAGCGACGACGGGTCCATAGGCTTCATTGGTTCCGGATTCGGCACCCGACCGATTGTCGCGAACCTCAAGCTTCATGCCTTCCGATAGTCCGGTATTGCGTCCGCCTTCCAGGTAAGCAGCACCGGCCGCCACGTATTTGATTTTGAAACCCATGTGAATGTCAGAGTTCGGCTGGCGAGTGGCAAGTTCGGGATTGGCGGCGTTCGGTTCCGCGACGTCGGGCCCAGCGGGCGTTCCAGACGGCTGGGGAGGTTCGGCTGTCCACGGAGTGGGTGTTGGCTCGGCTTTCGCCACGATTACGGGAGTTGCGGGCGCAGCATTGGCTGAAACTGTGTTCGAGCTTGGGGCGGAATTCGATGGCGAAGCGCTGCTCGATCCGCCGGCAGCGGTTGTACTCGCAGATGTTACGGCCGGCGGCGTTGCACCCGCAGGCACCGGAGTCGAGTTGCTGGCCACCGACACGGTGGGACTGGTGCTGCTCGATGCATTCGGGCCTACGTTTGCTGAACTGGTTGTATTCGCGACCGCGGGCTTCGAGATTACAGGCTGAGAGCTCGCAACCGAAGTTGACGCCTTATTGGTTAGTGAGTCTGGAGCTACTTTGGCGTCGCTCACGGTGATTGAGGGAAGTGGAGCACTTCCTGATTGCGCAGGGTATTGGACGCTTGTGGCAGAAGCTGTGTTAGCAGCCACCAGCTCGGGCTTCGGCAGCGGAGGCGCAACCGGCTGACCTAGCGCCGGGTAGGCGCGAGCATAAACGCTGCCGCGTACTTCAGGAGCCGGCTCGATGCGCGGTGCGGGAGCAGTTGCCACTACTTTCGTTTCTTCCGGCTGGGCGGCTGAAGGCATGTGTGCCACGACCGCGGTGGTAATCGTCGTAGCGGGTGAAAGCGATTTTCCGTCTGTGCCCGTATTACCGGATGAGTTGCGAGCGGCGGCTGTCGCAGTTACGGCGTCGGGCTGAATGCTATTGCTGACCGGCGGCACGTTTCCACTTCCGGGAGAGCCGGCGGTGGGAAAGACAGTGCCCTGCTGCAGACTGCCGTAATTCGGGTGAGCAGCGCTCGGTTTCGAAGCGGAAGCGGTTGTCGAACCCTGGGCTGGA
>JBPYEW010000090.1:0-7901 GCA_051984555.1 Terriglobales bacterium
TGGGCTCATAACCCAAAGGTCGGTGGTTCAAATCCACCCCCCGCAACCAACAAGATCATAGAGTTACGGACTTTGGGTCAAGAAGGACGACTCACGCTTGACTCGCAAAGTTCTTCAGGGTGCGCTCGGAACGCACCCTTTTCACTTTATGCGGTCGCCGTCGCGGCGTTTCGGTCGCCCATCACGAGCAACTGCCCGACGCCTATCGCGTTCGCCTGTCTTTTCTGCTCAGATACTGCCTGCGTACAGATTGGACGGTAGTCACGACATCCGGATGCCTCAGAAGTTCCGGCTGCACCTTGATGTCCGTCCCGATAGCTTTGAGCAAACTCGAATAGGTGTGGCCGGGCCTATGCCAGCCAATTCGCTTCGCGATCCGCGCTCGAACGGCAGCGGGTTTAACGCAACGTTTTAGCAGGCTGTCAGGCCAGTACGGCTCCGTTCCCTTCTTAAACTCACTGGCGAAAACCCACACGGACTCGGTCGTCTGTGAGTTCCTCACCACAATCGCGAACTCATCAATCGGACAAGCACCAGCAGGTTAAGGAAGTTTTTGGTGTCGTTTCTTGGAACTGAAACTTTGGCTGTGTCGCCGGTCTATTGTGTATCCTCCATGCATTGGAGAAGCGTATGAAGAACTCTCTTATGCTGGCGCTGCTCGTGACGGCCGTCGTAAGCGGCCTTGCAACCGCGCAAACCGGACAAGCGACATCGCAATCTTCTGACCAGCCACAGGTACCGAAATCGGTAGCCGAAAGCGTGTCCAGCACGCTCCAATATGCAGAAGGTAGTCTGCTCGGCGTCGCCGAAGCCATGCCCGAGGAGAAATATTCGTTCATCCCTACAACCGGCAATTTTGCCGGCGTGCGCAGCTTCGGCGAGCAAGTCAAGCATGTCGCCTGCGCGCAGTTCGCGTTCTTCAACGAATTCGAAGGCAAGAAACCTCCCGACGACTGCGAGAAAGGTGGACACGATCCTGCAAAAACGAAGAGCGAACTGCTCAAGTACCTGAAGGACTCTTTCGACTACGGCAATCGTGTCATAGGCAGCCTAACAGCGAAGAATTCACTTGATCGCGTTGAGGGCCGCTATGCTGGCCCCAACACCAAGCTTGGGATTTCTGTTGTTGCTGTTTGGCACATCACCGATCACTATGGGCAGCTTGTCGAATACCTGCGTATGAACGGTATTGTCCCTCCCGAGACCCAGAAATATGGGGTTAAGGTCCGATGACCATGGCGGTATCGGCATCACCATAGGTTGTTAAACACTTGTAACGGCGATCAATACGGGAAATTTACTGCGCCGTGACCGGTGCGTGACATTCCTCCCAACGCTGACTGTTAGTCTCCGTTCGCTCCCCGAAATCTTATCTGGAGGAGATATGAGACTTCTTTGTATATCTGCAGCGCTAGTAGTTCTTCTGCTGAGTGCCGCGTCGGTTCTGGCGCAGAACGACAGTACTCAACCCACTATCCACGTACGTGACTACTGCGATCCAGCGAGCTTCAACGCGGCGGTCGGACCAGATACCTGCGTCCGTGACACGAGTAACGGATTGATCACTTTTGAGGGCTTCGTTGCGGAATTGGGCGCAGATAAATCTGTTGGTGCCTGGCGGTTTGCGCCGGCGCAAATCCGCGTCTCGCAAGGCACGACTCTACAGCTCCAGAATTTGGGCGGCGAGACTCACACGTTTACCGAAGTGAAAAAGTTCGGTGGAGGATTTGTTGATTTTCTGAACGCAGCTTCGGGTAATCCCGTACCCGCCCCAGAATGTGCTCAGGTCGTCAACGGCCAGCTTGTTCCGCAACCACCCAGCGAGGAGAACATATTTATTCCAGCAGGGACCACAAGCACGCTAACGTTCGACGATGACCAAGCCGCCAAATATCAATGCTGCATTCATCCATGGATGCGTATGGTCATCGCGCCGAAGGATCAGCAGCACGAACAACGTCACTGAAAGAAAGCTTTTCGCTATTTTCGGGAAGAACGAGGAGCTCGATGGGCGCTTCTCGTTCTGACCTAAGAACGTTACCCTCATGGGCAGAGACAGCCGTGGAAGGCGTGAAATAAGTCACAACCTGCAATGCATTCGAAATCGGAAGTAAACAGCCGGTGGAAGCACTACCTTGCCCTCCACAACTACCTCCACCCGCTGTCGCGAAAACTGCAATAACACTTCGATCCAACTTGTCACTGCCATCGGTGACACATATCACAGCAACCAAGGTAATGTCCGTGCGAAGATTTGAACCCAATCGTAGCTTGATTGCCTGCGCCTTCCGCTTAGGGGTGAGGAAAGCACGTAAGGGTTCAGGCACATTCAACGCTGCGATACTCCTCCCTTAATTAAGGACCTGATTAGCGGTTTCGTTGTCGGACAGCGACGCGGTCTGCCGGTGCTGGGGTTTATTCATATCAACGTGGCATAGATGACTGGCCGAAAAACAAGTAGTTCGTCGGTTGGAGTGTCTCGCGTTGCGAGTGATGGCTCGGAAGAAGGCTGTGCAAACTGATCTGAATGGAGGATGGCTTCTGGAAGTCTCGTTCGACTGGCTGCCGGCGTAGCCGCGGTGCTCTCCCCGAGTCGAAGAGATTCCGCGCTGAACAATCTATGGGTCACAATCGAAAACACTGCATGAGTTTCCTGATGTCGAGCACGTGCAATCTGGATTGCACATACTGCTACATTCCGCACTGGGGAGAAACGGTGGACCCCTGCGATCGCACAATTGATCTGGAGTTCGCCGTCGCTGGGATGAAGGAATTTTTCTCATGGGCGCCAAAACCCGCTATCCGTTTTTTCGCCGCAGGCGAGCCAACAGTCGGCTTCAAGCGCATGACTGAAATTGTGGAAGAAGGTAAGAAACTTGTCGGAGATCGATTGCAAGTGGAACTCCAGACAAATGGCTTCTTCAATGGGCAAATCGCAAATTGGGTGGAAAACAATGTCCACATCCTCTGGATCTCCTGCGACGGACCTCCCGAAATTCAGGACGCGCAACGCCCATCGGTAAATGGCAATCGCAAATCCAGTCCGGCCGTCGAAGCGAACATCCGCAGATTCGCTGCTCATCCCACGATGCAGTTTGGGACTCGGGCCACGTTTCTGGCACACAACTTTCACCGGCAGATCGAAGTGCTCGACTACTTCCGCTCGCTGGGCGTGAAATACGTATGTGGCGCGCCAGCGTACTCATCTACCGTCAATGAAAAGACGCCCGTCCCAATGTTGCTTCGGTTCGCACAGGAATTTGTGCCAGCGTTTTGGCATGCCCAGAAGAACGGCATGTTTTATCAGACGCATCTGATGGTGAACTTCGACGAAGAAGTCGATTCCTACTGTCGGGCATGTACCACTCCCGTCTGCCCCCAACTGACATCCGATGGGCACGTCTCCTGCTGCGATTGGGCATGCTTCGGGGGGAAATACCTCGATGGCGTACTCAACCAGCTGGTCTATGGCAAATGGGACAAGGAAGAGAAACAGATTGTTTATTTTCCCGAACGCAAGGCCGAAATCGAGCGCCGTAACGTCGAAAATCTGTCAAAGGGTGATTGTGCAGGATGTCCAATAATCAAGCATTGTGCAGGGGGGTGTATCGGTAAGGTGATGGTACGTTCACAAGGCTTGCACAAGATGGATTCGAATTGGTGTCAGGCCACTCGTTATCTTGCCGAGCACTTGCCACTAAACCAGGGTTTGTACCCCGTTCGACACTCGTGAGCGAATCCGTGAGATTGACACAGGAATTTGGGAGAAAACATGAACACTGTTGAACTGACGACCCTAGCGGAGCGCGGAACTAACCCAGAAGGTTTTGATGAAAAGAGCGGAGGATTCAGATTGGACCAATGCTTTCACGAGTTGTTTGAAGATCAGGTGGCACGCACTCCCGATCGCGTCGCATTGGTTTTCAAGAATCAAAGACTTACCTACAAGGAACTGAACCAGCAAGCTAATCGGTTGGCATTTCACCTCCGCACCTTCGGTGTACAACCCAACCATGCCGTAGGCTTGTTCCTGGAGCGCTCCGCCGACATGATTACCGCTCTGCTCGGGATACTGAAGGCGGGCGGAGCATACGTGCCGCTCCATCCAGACCTCCCAAAGGCGAGGCTGGCTGATCAACTGGCCGTGACCGAGGCCCGTGTCCTGATCACGAGTCAAATCTTGGGCGATCGCATCCCCGAGTACAACGGGCACCTCGTCTTCGTGGACAGGGATCAAGCGCTGATATCCAGACAACCATCCGCCAATCCGGGAAGAATCGCCGCACCATCGGACTTGATTTATTTGATCTTCACCTCCGGCTCCACGGGAACACCCAAAGGGGTTGCGACACGCCATGAAAACGTAGTCAATTACACGCATTTCATTCTGCGCAGGTTGGGACTTCTCAGCCCCGATAACAGCGAAGGCTTGCATTTTGCGAACGTGTCGACTCTCAGTGCTGATTTGGGTAACACTCCGATTTTTGCGGCGCTAGCTTCGGGCGGCTGTCTGCACATGATCGAGGATGACGTGTTGCTCGACGGTCATCTTTACGCCGAGCAGGCCTCGCATGAACCAATCGATATCCTGAAGATTGCTCCGTCGCACCTGCGTGCGCTGATGGCTTCGGGGAATCCAGAGAAGATTCTGCCTCGCCGATATCTCGTGATCGGCGGAGAGTCTTTGCACTGGGACTTTGTTCGCCAAATCAAGAAGGCGGGTAGTTGCGCCATCATCAACCACTATTCGCCAACCGAGACCACGATCGGTTGCTTGACGTTTGAGGTCGATGAGAACAGCCCTCTTTCGGCCACTACCGCTGTCGTACCGCTAGGCAAGCCCATAACGAATATGACGGTGTATGTCCTGGACTCCAATTTGCGACAGGTGGCGGACGGGATTGCTGGGGACCTTTACATTGGAGGCGCGGGAGTGTCCAACGGCTATATACGTCAGCCCGAGTTGACCGCCGCCCGTTTTCTTCTCGATCCACTGAACCCTGCCAGTGGCCGACGGTTTTACCGAAGTGGAGATCGCGCCCGCCTGCTGCCGGGCGGCATTGTCGAGTTCCTGGGGCGCGAAGACGACCAGGTCAAAATCAGAGGGTTCAGGGTAGAGTTGGGCGAGATTGAGAATGTTTTGACTCGTCACCCTGCGGTACAACAAGCGGCGCTGGTACTAACGGAAGATCCCAACGGAAATAGCACCCTCACGGCCTTCCTAATCGCCGATACCAACCTTTCGCAAAGTGAACTGCGCGAATACCTGACTCGGTACTTACCGGACTACATGGTGCCCTCCAGCTTCGTCAGGATGGCATCTCTACCGCTGAACTCCAACGGGAAAGTAGATCGCCAGGAGCTCGCGAAAACTGTCAGAAGCAGTCCGAAGGAAGGTCATCATCCGATTCCCGTCACCGCCGCACAAGAGAAGATGATGCGCATTTGGAGCGAACTGCTCGGCACGAGCAACATCGGCCTGCATGACAACTTTTTCGATTTGGGCGGTCATTCTCTACTCGCCACCCAAATTATTGCTAGGGTCCGAACGGCTTTCGATGCACCTGTCCCGTTGCGCTGCATTTTTGAGGCACCCACAATTGCCGGACTTACAGAACTCGTTGGGGGGTACCAGCCCGACGAGCAGAGAGAAGAAGACCTCGAACGCATTTTGCGCGAAGTGGAAGGGCTCTCGGATGAAGAGGCGCGCAAGCTTCTCGAAACTGAGAGATGAGCAATTTGAGTTGGAAGCAAATAGTGCCGTCTTTTCGTTGAAGAAAGGCGCGTGAATGGCCAGAATTGAAAACCGCATCGCCATGCTGACCTCCGCGAAACGCGCTCTAATCTTGAAGCGTATGGCAACCACGCTTGCTGTCGATACCCCGGCCACTAGCAATCTATGGTTGTCACGAACAAAGCCGAAGCCTGGCGCTGGCCTTCGGCTGTTTTGCGTTCCTTTTGCGGGCGGTGATCCATCCGCTTTTGCAGGCTGGGAGAATATGTTGCCCGAGTGGCTGGAGTTTTGCGCGATTCTCCTGCCTGGGCGCTCTACCCGAATCCAAGAGCCTTCGTACACCGACATTGTTCCCCTGGTCCAATCGTTGGGCGAGAGCCTTCAGGGCATGCTGGACAAGCCGTTTGCATTGTTCGGTTACAGCACAGGCGCGTTGATTTGCTTTGAACTTGCACGCTGGTTACGGACAATGTTCGACATTCAGCCGATTCACCTCTTCGTTTCTGCCTGCGGCGCTCCCCAATTGCCAGGTCGGACGGAACCAATTCATAGCCTAAGTGAACCGGCATTCATCGAGAGACTCCGAAGGTTCCAAGGAATTTCAGATGGCCTCCTGGAAGAGCCTGAACTCCGAGAAATTCTCCTCCGTATTTTGCGCGCCGACTTCCAGCTCACAGAAACATACGTCTATCGAAGTGAAAAGCCTCTCGCTTGTCCGATTACGGCAATCGGCGGCGAGGCAGACCCCTTCGTGACCCGGTCCAGCCTTCGAGCTTGGCAGGCCCAGACCGCGACCAACTTCAACATCCATACGTTTCAGGGTGGGCACATGTTCTTAAGAAGCTGTTCACCTTCATTGCGAAAGTTCATTGTCGAAGAGCTACGGGATAGCCCAGCTGCACAGCGTGCGCTGAGTCCTTTGCCACACTCCGTCGTGCAAGACGTCGAGTGAGCCGATCGCGCCAACATTATCGGCGGCTAGTGTCTGGCGTTGTCCGAAGTAAAACGCGCGTGAGACCACCAAGTATGGGCATGAATACCGCCTGTATTCTTGTGCCGATGTTGTGCTTCATCGCGCAGTACCGACTTCAGCGCTCCATCGATGATATCGCCGAGCATCGCGTTCAGAACGCATCTGCAGCGAGGCCCCGGTACCTTGTTTTGATGGGAAGCCCAGCTCCTCTACGCAGCTTGTGAGTTGTTTTCGGCTGCACAGCCGCTGCCCGGCAGCTCTGTTCAGGTGGTACGAGTTTGACTAAGTGCTTCGAATATCTGCTGCGTGGACATGGCAGAGATAGACTCTGAGTCACCAAGATGTTCCAGCGCGGATTCGGCGGCGAACCTGCCCAATGCCCGGTAGCTCTCGAACTGGGATTCGTTAAACCACTGGTCGCCAGTCGACTGATGGGGGAAATCCTTGTGCGCGATTTTGTAAGCAAGAATGTCCTGCGGCTCATTGCCCGTCAAGGCGCTCTTAATGTAAAGAATGATTCCCTTTTCGCGATCCGGATAGGTGACAGTGCCGGTCACGAAATGCGCTTTGCTGAATCCGTCAGTGCCGGGACGCAAGGGGCCAGCATCAAGTTCGATCTCAGCGCCCAGGTCGCTGCGGCATTTTCGGACGGCATTCCCCAAATCCTCTCGTCCGAATCCGTAATCCGCACCCACATCACAAACGACAATGTACTTGCACTTACGCCGAACAAGTTCGTACAAGCCAAGATTCTCGAAATGCCAGCCGTCCGATAAATTGACGTACCGACTTGTGTCGTCGGCCATGCCGAACAATTCGGACAGGAGATAGAGCAAGCCGAAGCGTGGAGAAGATCTCTGCCACGTCTTTTTGTGACGGGGGTTTCCCATCCACCATCCGAGCCTGACGTTGAAGACGGTTAACAAAAAGGCAACTGCCGGCGAAGCGTGATACCCCATGTTGGGATTTACCGCGGCGCCAGAGATTGCGACCGCAGTGCCTAGATATGGTCCCGCTTTACGGTAGCCATAGCAGCAGGTACGGCGATAGCTCTGGTGTTTTTGTGCGACACCTTTGTCACTTTCGATAGGTTCGCTTTGCCTGTCGTGAATATGCTTGCTCTTGGGCTTGTCTTCCCGCTCCTCCTGGAAGTCGTACCCGCAGTATTCTGGTGTGAACACGAACGACTCGGCT
>JBPYEW010000091.1:0-38153 GCA_051984555.1 Terriglobales bacterium
AAGGATCTCGATACCGAAGACGCTACGACCACCATCGACGCTAACGGCTGCGCACTTGCTCCCGGCCTGATCGACAGCCACGTTCACCCGGCCGTAGGAGATTGGACCCCTCGTCAGAACCAGTTCAACTGGATCGACAGTTCCCTTCATGGGGGCGTTACCTGCATGATTTCCGCCGGCGAAGTCCACGTTCCGGGGAGGCCAAAAGATATTGTCGGTTTAAAAGCATTGGCCGTATTCGCGCAGAGGTCGTTTTCGGCGGCCCGTGTGAATGGCGTGAAAGTCCTCGCGGGGGCGCCGGTTATTGAACAAGGCATGAGCGAGGATGATTTCAAATCGCTCTCCGAAGCGGGTGTCCGCCTGCTCGGCGAAATTGGTCTCGGCACGGTCAAAGACGGCCCGACCGCCCGGCGAATGACAGCATGGGCTCGCAAATATGGCATGCAATCCACCATTCACACCGGGGGACCATCAATCCCGGGCTCCGGCTTGATCGACAAAGATGTCGTCCTCGAAGCCGACACAGACGTGGTCGGGCACATCAATGGCGGACATACCGCGTTGCCTGATCAGCAAATTGAAGCGATATGTGCCGAAGCGCGTGGCGCGATTGAAATTGTTCACAACGGTAACAGCCGCGCCGCGTTGCACGCTCTTCGTACTGCAAAAGAGCTGAATCGGCTAGACCGTGTCATTCTCGGAACGGACTCGCCCGCGGGCTCCGGCGTTCAACCTCTCGGAATTCTCCGCGTCATATCCATGCTTTCATCGCTGGGCGAGATTCCCGCCGAGATCGCATTCTGCCTGGCCACCGGCAACACCGCTCGCACTCGTCAGCTTGATAGTGGACTGATTGAAGCGGGCCGTGCCGCCGACTTCGTCCTGCTCGACACAGCTCAGCATTCGGCGGGCAAGTCGCTGGTAGAGAGTGTGGCGCTCGGCGATCTTCCTGGGGTAGGGATGGTGATTATCGACGGTGAGGTCCGCGCGGAGCGTAGCCGCAACACACCTCCGGCCACACGAGTTCCGACGGTTGTCCGCAAATAGAAAATAGCTACCAAACGAGCGTGGTCAGCGAACTCGGCTCGAGTGCGACGGTAGCACTTGCCGCCGCTACTGCGACGGCGCAGTTGCGCTGTCGGCCAGGATTCGCAACGACTACAACGTGCCGTCCGTCGGGATTTTCGAACGCGGCATGGAATAAATCTTTAGTTTTGCTGGTGGACGCCACACGCCGAGCACCTCGTTGTATGAACCGCGAGTAATGAGCGAGTGCCCAGTACTGACCGCTGTAGGTGATCGCCTTCGTCTGCGAATTGATGGTCACAACACCGCCGCAAGGAAAAGGCCCAATGTTGGGACGCCCCTGCTCATCCAACGCGAGATTCCAGGCCGTAATCGAGCGGCACCAATTCTGCAGAACCCCGGAGAACGTCTGTCCCCAATCTGCCCAATCTGTTCCGTAATCGGGCTTCGTGTAATCCGGGCCACCCTCGGTCCAATGCATCTCGACGTCGGGATAGACCTGGTGTACGCGATCTATCCACTCGGGTTGACCCACGTAGCCGTGCCATGCGATGGCGTTGGTGTACTGGCGCACACCGGGAGTTTCGAGTTCTCCGATGGCTCGGCCCCACAAATTGTAGTTGTGATCGATGATCCAGATTTTTGCCTGAATTCCCGCTTTCTCAAATGCCGGCCCGAGAAAATTACGCACAAAATCGGCTTCATATTCCTGCGGCCAGATACAGGCCGGCATGCGTCCATCCTGGTCGGTATCGACTTCGTTTTGAATCGTGACCGCCTGGATTGGTACGCCCTCGGCCTCATACGCTTGCAGGAATTTCACGAAGTACTGCGCGTACGAAGCCATGTACTTGCGCCGCATCGAGCCACCGAGCATCGAGTTGTTGGCTTTCATCCATCCCGGAGGGCTCCAGGGCGAGGAAAACAGGAACAGATCAGGGTTCGCCTTCCGCGCTTCGCGCAACATGGGCAGGATGTATTCCTTGTCGTGATCGATAGAGAATCGCGTGAGATCGGGATCGGGATCACCCTCATCGAAACTATAGACTTTCGTAGCGTAGTCGCTGGACCCAATGCACGTGCGACAAACACTCAATCCCAACTGCGATGGATGAAACATTTCATGAAACAGCTTCTCCCGATCGCCGGTCGCCAGCTGGTTGAACATGTAACACGCGGCATCGGTGAATGCGCCGCCGAACCCGAGTATTGACTGAAGTTTTTTCGACGGATTGATAACGATTGAATCACCCGCGGCTGATCCCGCTTTCCATGACATTGCGGACCGGGGAGCCAGCCGTTGCTGACCGCTCGTCGTCCAGACTTGGACGTCGGCGCCAGGTGTACCACTTCCCTGAGTTCTACCGCGGAGAAATGCCGGATCAGCGCCCGCCGCGGTAGCTGCGGCCAGCGTCAGCCCAGTGGTTTTGAGAAACTCCCGACGCGTCCTTTCCCTGAACATAGAAACGCTCCAACAATTGCGCAAAGGTGGTGATGAATATCGACACGAGAGTACGCGAAACCAGAAAAAGATGGGCCCGCCACCGTGGTAGCGGGCCTTTCTGGAGTGCGACTAGAAGTAGAACTTAGCCGCCAACTGCAATACCCGTGGACCGCCGACTCCCGAATATTGCGAGACATATTGGCCAAAGGTCTGAGGATTATTCGGCGCAATCGACATCGGGGTGCAACCTGTGGACGAGCAGGAAGGCAATGTCAAATTAGCCGCGTAATCCTTCTGATCAAAGTTGGGGTGATTGAATATGTTGAAAGCTTCTCCGCGCAGTTGCAGATAACGATTCTCATTCTTACCCAATGGGATGTTCTTGAAGATCGATATATCCCAGTTCTGCATACCGCCGTCGCGCAGCACACTGCGCGAGCCGGTAAAGGGTTTGCCGATGCTCGGAAGCTGGAGTTTGCCACTCGAATCCAGACCGACCCATGCCGGGGGCAATGCTCCCCACTGCTCGGAACCAGTCAGGACATTAGCCGGCACCCAGATCGCCATATCGTTGCCGGCTACGCTGTAGTCGGGAACGGGTGCACCGCTCTCGAACTGCGTAATTCCGGATAGTTGAAAATTGTCAGTGACATAGGACAGCCACTTCGGCCCACCGAAGTGTTTCGTCACACTCGGCAGATCGTAGACATAGTTGATAGCCACAACGTGCGTGCGGTCCCAATCGGCAGTGCGGTAGTCGAGAGCACGTGTGAACTGGCTGTACTGAAAGTCCTGATCACTGTTAGCGGTAGTCAGGGTGTGCGACCAGGTATACACGCCACCGAACGTCAGGCCGTGGCTAAAGCGGCGCTGTACCGAGACCTGCAGCGAATTGTAATTGGATGTCGCATCGAATCCGTAGAACTGGATCTGGCCGTATCCCTTGTAAGGCACGAGGTAGTTAGTGGGATAGGCGTATTGCCCGGTGAAACTTAGTCCTGCGGCCGCGTACTCGGGCGGCAGGTTTGGCTCGACCGCAGGCACAACTCCGCCAGCGAAGTTAGCCGGATTCTGCGCCGCCCTGGTAAATGTAGTTCCAAACGGGACCGCGTTAAGGTCGCGAGCTGCGACTAAATGGCGGCCTTGAGTCCCGACATAGGCTACATCGAGGGTAGTGCCCCCTCCCAAGTCATGCTGAATTCCGAGACTGTAGCTGTACACTACCGGGACTTTCCCACTCTGATCCGCTGCATAGATGCCGCCAAGGACGCCGGGTGCGGACTGTGGAAGACTGGCAATGGCGAGCATGTTGCCGTTGTTCACCGTCGGGGTGACTACGTTAATCGGATTCTGGAACACGGTATTGAAAACCAGGTTGCCCTGCTCGCGATCATGAGACGAGCCGAACCCACCGCGCAGGACGGTGGTGTGTTTGCTGGTCAGATCGTAAGCGAAACCCACACGCGGCTCGGGCATGATGCCCCTGCTCTTCCAACCGCCTTGGGGAAGAGTATGGCTTTTGCTGTATCCGATACCGTCGAGCAAGTTGCCGCTGCCGGGAACGATATTGCCATTAGCATCGATCTGCACTGCAGTAGCCGGATCGTAGAGCGCTGGATTAAAGAGCGCGATTTGATCCTTCGCATCGTACTGGGGTGGAATCCAGGCGAAGCGCATTCCATAATCCAGGGTGAACCGCGGTGTGATCTTCCAGGTGTCTTGCCCGTAGAACTCCAGTTGGTTGTAGCGGAAGTATCCCGTTGGACGCGAGCTGCTCTGGTCGAAAGACCGGAAGTATCCGAGTAGCGCGCTGGCATAGGCCATACCGGAGTTGCTGTCCGTGCACCCGCCGGGGTCGCTGGAAGTGGCGCAGTTATCAAATGTGTATTGGCCGTTCGAGTTGCCCCACGCAATTTGATCCTTGCGGCTCCGCTGATAAAACGCGCCGAACTTCAGGGCGTGGTTGTGCCGGACCCAAGTCACGTTGTCGTTGAAATCGATCGTGGTGTTGGCCTGATGCCAAGGGTTCGCTCCGAAATACGACCACGGATACGGAATGTTCTGGCCTTGGAAACTCACGTCGGGAATCGATGTGGACGGTGGAACCGGGTAGAGCATCGGCAGACTGATACCGTTCTTTCCGATGGAAAGATTGCCGTTGGTTCCAGACCAACTGCTTCGCGTGACGCTGGGGCCGAATGATACTTCGTTGAGCAAGGTGGGGCTAAATGTAGTCACCAGGTCCAGGGCGAGGTTCCAGCTCGGGGCCTTATTCGTACAACCGCCCGGAAGCTGGAGCTGTCCCATGCAGTTCAGGTTCCAGGTTTCCATGGGCGAAGTCGTTTGCTCCGCATTGTTGACCCACCGTCCATAGAAACGGTTCTTGTCATTAATCTGGTAATCCACGCGCAGGATGTCTTCCCGCCGGGGAGCAGAGAAAGACAGCTGGGTTTCATAATTAGGGCTTGTGGCACTTGCGCCCGTCACGTTGGGGAGAGCGTAAAGAGACAGAAGCTTGGAAACGTTATTGAAGATGGCGAGCTGTGCAGCATTGAGGGTGCTGGGATCAATCTTGTTTCCCGGAAACGGTTGGCCGGTCGTGGGATCGTAGATCGTGAATGGACTCTGTGAAAAATCTCCTGTTCGCTCCAGAGCCGTTGGCGTACGAAATTGATCCAGGCCGCCAGTAGGAATCAGTTGCCGATAGTACTCCTGCCCCCAGAAGAAATAGGCTTTGTTCTTCTTGATGGGTCCGCCAAACTGGTAGCCGAAATAGTTGTACCGATAGAGTGCGATCGGCACCGAGCCGGGGGCAGCCGCATTCGCCTGGTCGGCAAACCAGTTGTTGGCATTCATGCCCTCATTGCGATGGAAAAAACGGGCATTGCCGTGAAATTCGTTAGTTCCAGTCTTACTGACGACCGCGACCTGTCCGCCGCCGGCTTTGCCAAATTCCGCCTGGTAGTTCGAGGTAAGCACCTTCATTTCGGCAATGGCATCAGGGTTGATGGTCACATGGGTAGTAGCATTGTCGCCGGTGTCGACATTCGAGGAGCCGTCGATCGTGTACTCATGCGTATTCGCGCGCGTGCCGTTCACGTTGAAAGCGCCGATGCCGTAAGTGGTGGAAGCCGATCCGTCAAAATCGCTCACCACGCCGGGAATCAGCCGCATGTAGTCGAGGACCATCCGTCCGTTCAACGCGACGTCATTCAACTGCTTGCTGCTGATCAAATCTGAGCGCTCGCCGGAATTCGATTGCAACTGCAATTCACCGGTGTCGGCGGTGACCGTCACCGACTCAGCGGTTGCTCCTACCGTGAGTACGAAATCGCCGGCATTCAACCGGTCCGCCGCGCTGAGCACGACACCAGTCTTCTCAGTCTTCTTGAATCCCTCGGCTTGGACAGAAATGTTGTAGGTGCCCGGCAGCAGGTTGGCGAGAATGAAATCGCCGCTTTGTGATGACTGCACGGTACGCGTAACGCCGTTTGACGGATTCGTGACAGTTACGTTTGCGCCACTCACAATCGCGCCGCTCGGATCTTTTACCGTTCCAAAAATTGTGCCAGACGTAACTTGTGCAAACGCAACCGCTGCACCAATCATCAGCAAAAGGACGATCGCAACAGGGCGCACGAAGGGCGTGGTTCGACGTAGAACCTGGGAAGACGACATGGATGCCTCCTGAACTGCTACTTGCGGAACTTCATTCGAGAGCCGCGCGGCAGGATGCCGCCGGACTTGGAGAGCTAGACCTCACCCAAGAAACCCGCAATAGACCAGAACACATTGCAAGTTTGCCATGTAGTCGACCTCAGTGGCCATACTACTTTCGTATAGGCGAGCAACTTTCAATATTTGAAATTGCGGTTATATGTGAAATGGAAAAGTCGGAAGGATGCTTCAGAGAGAAATGATGCCTCTTTGCAGTGCCGCAGTCGCGGCTTCTGTTCGATCTTTTACATTAAGCTTCTCGAGAACATGGCTTACGTGCAGTTTCACCGTCACCTCGGCAATATTCAGGTGGGCAGCAATCTCTTTGTTACCCAACCCTTGCGCCACCATGCGTAGAACCTCGAGTTCCCTGCCAGTGAGCGACCGGTGGCTAACTCGGGCCGCTAAAACCGCGGCCACAGTGGAATCGACATAGCGATTCCCTGCGAATACTTCTCTGATTGCCTTGAGCAGTTCTTCCCGCATGACGCTCTTCAATACATAGCCGCGTGCACCCGCCTGTAGCGATCGGTAGATCTCTTCTTCGCCGGAATGGGTGGATAACATCAGAATGGCTGCGTCGGGAAATTCCTTCACAATGACCGAGACTGTCTCGCTACCGCTCATTCCCGGCAAGCGGACGTCCATTACGACGAGTGTGGGTTGGTGTTCACGATAGGCGCTTAGAGCAGCCTCACCAGTCCCCACATCCGCAACAACCTGCATGTCCGGTTCGACGTTCAACGAGGCCGAAAGGCCCATGCGAACCATGAAATGATCATCAACGACCAGGATACGAATGGGCTTTAGATTCTTCATGGCCTGGGTCTTTGGAAGCAATCATGACGTCGACAGAGATTTTTGTTCCGTGTCCGGGTGTGCTGTCAATTTGAAGATGAGTTCCCATAGACTGGGCACGCTCTCGCATATCGAGTAAGCCGAAGTGACCACTTGAATTGACCTCGGACTCAACAAAGCCTTTTCCGTCGTCCCGCACACTTAACCGTGCTTGGCCGTCCACATACTGCAAGTCAACGAAAACATTCTTGGCGCCGCCATGTTTTACCGCGTTGGCAACAGCTTCCTGTCCCACACGCAGCAGGTTCATTTCTATGGTACCGGGCAAACGCGTAGGAGTTCCCGTGATTTGCACAGCGACGTTGGTTGCGGAGGCCGAACCCTGCGTTTCTACTACCTTCTTTAAGGCGGAGACAAGGTCGCCACTCTCCAAAAGATGACAACGTAAGTCCCACACAGATCGGCGTGCCTCAATCATGCTGTGACGGCTCATCTGCCGCGCCGTTTCCACGGCCTCTTTTGCAACCCTTGGCACTTGGTGGAAGCAGTCGGATGCCAGGTCAAGCTGCATGGTAATGCCTGCCAACTCCTGCTCTAAGGTGTCGTGCAACTCGCGCGCAATGCGGTTGCGTTCTTCGAGCACGGCACCGCTACGCAGCTTCTGCTTGATGATTTCCATCTGTTCTCGTAAGCGCTGCCCCAAGACAACGACCCAGGCCAGTACGATGAGCAAAACTCCCACGGTAAGAGCCAGAACCCACATTGTGTGCCGAAGGTTCCACCACGACGGCGCACTCAATAAAGTCACATCCTGCGGGGATCGCAGCAAAAGTCGGAAGGACTGTGGTATCGACCAAAGCCCACCGGTACGCACAAGACAGATTCCATGCAGCCGCACCTGGCTATTGTTGGGAATCGACAAGCCGTGGCCCGCGTGGTCGGTACTCTCAAGCAACGCGTCGAAGAGCACACCATTGGTGCGCATAGTCAGATGCAGCCCGTCGGCTTGCACCTGCCGATCCAGCAGCATGGCATCGGTGCTGATGAGCGTCCCATCAAAGCGTTCCCATGGAGTATCGAGGTCGAGTTTAACGGGCGTCGGCGCTCCGCCGTGACCAATCTTGTGGAATACAGCATCCTGCAAAACCGGTGCCGATTCGCCCATCGCGGCAAAGCCCACCACTTCGACGACATCGCCGATCTCGACTGCCGTGCTCTGGTCGGAAAGAACGCGCACACCCTTGCCGTTACTCTGGAGGAATAGTGCTTTACCGGGCTCCTGATAACCTACCGTGCCCACGATTCGGACGCGATGTTTGCTGCCTGCCGAAGGCGTGAAGCGCAGTAAGTCTGAGAAAGGTACTTCCCGTGCTGAAGTCTCTCTTCTGATGAAATCCAGTCTCGGAACATAGAACAACACCCCGATGAGTTGGCGTTGTCCGTTGAACAAGCTACCGCACACACCCTCGATGAGGACCTCACTATCGACCCAGTTGGAAAAATCACGTTCCTCAGTGATTGGCACGCGAACGTTAAACTCTCCACCACCGGACGCCACGCGCATCGCAAGCGCGGTCTCATGCCAGGAATTGCGATCGACGGAAACCGAACGGATGATGCCTCTTATTTGTGCCCATTGACTGTCCAATTGCCCGGCAGCAAGTTCGGAGAACGAATAAAGTTTCGCGGTCGGAAGAACGCCGCGGCCAATCACGTGAAAATGCTGCTCCAGCACGACAGGTGCAAACTTCCCCGGCCCGGTTATTCCTTCAACCTCGACGAGGTCACCAAAATGATGCGGGAAGCTCACATCCTTGGACCCTTCCACGTAGATGCCCGCGGTTGAGTCTTGGATAAAAAAGTCTGGAGATGGCACATCGTCGGTGATCACGCCGCGAAGTCGCACCGGGCGTCCCTCTGAGGCTGCCTCTACGCTCAGCGCGCGAATTTCCGCCGCTCTTGTCAGGGGCTCTTCGGACTTAACCTGAGCAGCGGCCGATAAAGGCAGTTCCGCCAGGATCGCCAGAGTTATCGGGAGCAAACAAATGAATAATAATTTTGATTTGCGAGAGAACACGGTTTAGCCCCGAAATACTTCTGACATGATAACGGAAGCTAGATTGTGACCGCAGTAAAAGATCAGGAAGCCACCGAAGCGAAGACTATTGGCCTGTGGTTAGGTCGTAGGGTGCCTGGTTAAGAAAACGTGCCGAAGCACAGGGGCTGACTTGCAGGCCTCATTATTAAATATCCCCGACAAACCGCAATTCTCGTACAACTGAGAGCTGCTCGGCAGTTACCGGCTTCGGTCGCTCGATATCAATTGCCTGTGGAGGCCGCCTGACGTTGATCTGATCTGCGCAGCGGCTTGCCAGCTTTCACGCCTGTAAGCTTGCCGTCTTCGAACTCCAATTGTCCGTTCACGAAAACGAATTTCACGCCGAGGGAGAGCTGTGTAGGTGCTTCATAGGTGGCTTTATCGATGATCGTGCCAGGATCAAAGATCGTCACATCGGCGAAATTCCCCGCCTTCAGAAGGCCTCTATCCTGCAGTCGCTCGCGCTGTGCCGGGAGCGAAGTTATTTTGCGAATCGCCTGCTCGAGGGGCATGAGGTGCTCGTCGCGGACATAGTGCCCAAGAAATCTGGGCATACTCCCGAAGGCTCGGGGATGGGACTGCGGCTCGTATAGCGGCCCATCCAGCGACAACTCGCTTGCGTCGAGGCCAATGCTCGTCCACGGCTGCTTCAATCCAAATCGGAGGTCATCTTCGTTGGCGATGAAGTAAATGGCTCCGGTTTGTGCTTTGTCGGCCAAGACCAGGTCAAACAGCGCGTCCAACGGTGCTTTCTTTTGATCGGCTGCAATTTGCGCCAGCGTTTTCCCGTCGTATTTCTTTATGGCGGGATCCTGGCTTTCAATACCAGATACAAGGACTCCCGATGGACCTCCGCTGCCCAGGTAGAGGTTCTCCCACTCGGGGTGCTCCGTGGCCATTTCCTTCTTAATTCGCTCGCGTGTTGCGGAGTCCTTCAGTCGTTCGAGTAACTTTGCAATACCTCCGTCCGCGACCCAAGGAGGCAAGGCGGACGCCAAGGCGGTTCCTCCCGCGACATACGGGTACATATCCGCCGATACATCCTGTCCGGAATCGCGTGCCGCCTGGATTATGCCGACAATCTTCGGCATTGTTCCCCACCTTGGTTTTCCGATCACTTTCAGATGGAAGATCTCAACCGGCAAGTGCGCTTCCTTACCGATGCGCAGAGCCTCCTGAATCGCCGAAGCTTCGCTCTGCCCCTCGCTCCGCATGTGACTCGCATACAGTCCGCCATATTGCGACGCTACCTTCGCCAGTTCGATCAGTTCGTCAATCTTCGCATAATGGCCGGGCGGATAGATCAGCGCGGTCGAGATGCCGAACGCGCCTTGCTGCATGGCCTGCGCGACCAGGCCTTTCATCTTGTCTAGTTCTTCCGGCGTGGGTGCCCGATCCGCATCTCCCAACACGGCTTCGCGAACCTGTGCCGCACCTACGTAGGTACCAATGTTGATCGGCGTGCCGCTCTTCTCCAATCGCATGAAATACTCGGAGAGATTGGACCAGTCCACCTTCAGGTGATAGTGATCCAGTTCTGGTTGCAGCGGCGTCAGTGTCTGCTGGTTTTGGGGAGCAATGGATCCGCCTTCCCCGGTGATTTCGGTTGTGATTCCCTGAGACAACTTGCTCAATGCGCGGTTATCAATCAGAAGCGCCAGTTCCGACTGTCCGAGCATGTCAATGAATCCCGGTGCCACTACAAGCCCGCCCGCATCTATGGTTCGTTTGGCCTGGGCTGAACCGAGATTTCCGATTGCCGCGATGCGGTCTCCACGAATTGCTACATCACCGGAGACCCAGGGATTGCCTGATCCATCGATGATTCTGCCATTCCGAATGATGACATCGTACTGGCCATTACTACCCGCCGAGTCGGCCTCGTCCGGCGCCGAATCGTAAGCTGCCGCGGCGATCTGGCCCAAGGCTTCTCCCGCTAACTTTTGAATGCCTTCCAGGTCAGCCGACGAAACAGCCACCATGTTTACGTATGCTGCAAATGCAAGGTGGTCGCCAGTCTTGGTTTGTATATAGCCCGCCAGCCCTTTGCCGGTCACCATCGTGTTTTTGTTTAAGGCGTCGTAGACGGCATACGTTCCGGTCTTCGCTTGCACGTGTCCCGCGGCGGGCGAGTTCACCGCAACATCCCAAAGCGTGCCGTCTTTACCCATGATCGGCAGGCCACGATGGAAGTCTTCGAAATTTGCCTGCATAGACATGAATGCCAGATAGCGCGTCATGAAGTCCGGCGTGAAGTAGGCGTTCCCTCCCGCGCCGTCGGACTGCGAGGCCGCCGTCAAATCCAGCTTGGCCTTTTGAAGAAAATCATGCTCTAGATCGAAACCCGCCTGGACAATTTCTTTATCTTTGTGTGCGACCAGCGCTCCAAGGAAGAGCGGCCCCATGCTCGCATGCAGATTCTGGCTGAGCTTCAAAGTGATCTTTACGTCTTCCTTAAGAGGGACCGAAACGTGTTCCGCAAGCAAATTGTCCGGCTTGTAATTCGCGGCGAGAGCTTTGAAATCGGCAGTGCCGCCATTGGGCGTAATGTCAATTCTCACTCCGGCCTTGTTAAGCTCTTCCTCCAGCACGACCGCTGCGAACTTGCTCGGCTCGGGTACGGGATAAGAAATCATCTCTGGAGGTTTACCCAGCGGAAAGGCTCCCGTCAGCGTGACCACTTTTGTCCCATCGGGATTCGACTTTACCGGCGAATAGTCAATGGTTGCGGTCGAACCAGCCTTTCCTGTCGTCGCCTGATTAACAATCTGTAGGTACGCCGTTTTCGGAGCAACCTGCAAACTGACCGGCCCGCCTTCCTTTTCGCCCGGCCCGACGATCACGTCGATGACATTGTCGTTCACCACGATCGGCGAAATCACCACATTGGTCCCGAGTTCCTTATCGCCTTCCGGGAAGAGACTCACATCCACCAACACTCTTCCCTTCACCCGCTTAATACCCTTATCCGCGATCTGCTTGGCTAGCTGCTTGATCACCAGCAACGGATCGCCGATTCCCTTGCTGTCAGGCCCGCCGTAGGAATGGTCCATATGCTCGTATGCAAGCGTGCCGTCTGGTTGAATTCGCCCTGAAAGATTGGGATCGCCGCTGGCCAGCAGGACGATATCGCCGTCAAGCGTCCCATTTTTCATCGAGCCGGTGCGATACACGCGCGTGTGGAAGCGGTAATCGCCTCCCAGGAGTTGGAGTACTGTCCCCTCGGTGAGCAGTTTGGTCGTAGAACCAGGGACAAGCAGTTTGTCGGAATTGAGTTTGTAGAGAATGTTCCCCTTGTCGAGGGAGTAGAACTCAACGCCGAAAGTAGAATGTGCGAACTCAGGCCGGTCCATCACAGCTTGAATACGATCCGCCAGGCTTCCTGAAGTCTGACCGAGGGCACCTATGGAGAACCACAACACCGCCAGCACCAACTGCGCTCGCATTCTATTCATCGATTGAAACCAATCCTTTCGTCAGGGGCCACGACCAACGCTGCCTCACGGACGGCCATTTCTCCAATCTTTACTCCGCGTCGTGAGGCGTTCCACTAGATCGCTTCTTACTTCGTACCCGAGGCCCGCTTTGTGCGGCACGACAATCGTCCCTTTGCTGTTTACCGTTACTTCAGGTTCGATGATGTCCTCGTCCCAGTACCGTTGGCTTGCGGAAACATCTCCCGGCAGAGTGAATCCAGGCAGCGTGGACATTGCGACGTTGTGAGCTCGTCCCACACCCGACTCCAACATGCCGCCGCACCACACAGGCACATTGCGTTCGCGGCAAACGTCATGCACTTTTCGCGCGCTGCTGTGTCCGCCGACCCGGCCCAATTTGATGTTGATGATCCGGCATGCTCCCGAATCAATCGCGCCCGCCGCATGACGATCGTTGTTTATGCATTCATCGAGGCAGATCGCGGTTTGCATCCTGGACTGCAGCTTCGCATGGGAGTGGATATCATCCCACTCCAGCGGCTGTTCCATCATGAGCAGCTTGAAATCGTCGAATTCGCGCAGATGGTCCGCGTCATCGAGGCGGTATGCGGAATTTGCGTCCACCGATAGCGGAATATTCGGAAATTGCTGCCGCACCGCAGCAACGAAATCAACATCCTTGCCAGGTTTGATCTTCAGCTTGATCCGCTGGTATCCGGAACCAAGTTCTTCTTCCACTTTCTGCACCAGCGCGTTTGGGTTTTCCCGGATGCCTAACGATACTCCGCAAGCAATCTCCTCGCGCGTTCCCCCGATCAGCTTCCACAAGGGTAGATTCTTTTGTTGCGCCTCGATGTGCCATAGCGCATTCTCGAGGCCGGCCTTCGCCATGAAGTGCCCGCGGATATTCGCCAGAATTTCCGGCAACTCTGACGCGCTCTGAATTTCCCGGCCAATCACCATCGGCGCGATGAAGTCCGACAGGATCAGCCATGCGGTGTCAGTGGTCTCCGAGTTGTAAGAAGGAGTCTCTCCGGTCGTGATCTCGCCCCAGCCGTGCACGCCGTCGGCAATCGCCTCAACCAGCAGGATGCGCCGATTTTGCGTAACGCCAAAGCTGGTTTCAAACGGTGCCTTCAGCCGCATTCTTATTTCGCGTAGCGTGATCTTTTCAATTTTCATAGACACATTGACCACCGCCACTTGTAGAACCATCGACCTTCCTCTGTCAATGAAAAATGCACCATACGGTGTTTTGCGTTGACAGTATGCCCCATGTGGTGTAAAGGTAGACCCCTCTTGCCGTGCGAGACCGCTGGGGTGTGGAACCGGATAGCTGAACTACTGACATCTCGTTGACGTTCGGTTCACCTTCAATGTGAGTCCCCTTGCAAGGAATGTTGCCCGCGAGAGGAGAAAGACATGGGCACCCGTTTCTTCCGACAGATTCTCCCCGTAATGGCTGTGCTCTTGATGGCTGGCGCTGGTTCGGCGTCGGCGCAAACGGCCCAGACCGGCGCGCTGAACGGCCTGGCCACGGATCCGAGCGGCAGCGTGCTGCCCCAGGTGAAGGTCACGGTCACCAGTACCGAAACCGGGCAGATTCGGACTACGACGACTCAAGGCAACGGCAAGTATGTGGTGCCGCTGCTCCCGCCCGGTGTTTACAAGGTGGAGGCGACGCGCGAAGGGTTTAAGACCGCGACATTTGAGGGTGTCCACATCAACATTACCGAAACAGCAACCCTGAATCTGCCATTGCAGGTGGGCGCAATCAGCGAAGTTGTCTCTGTTGAAGCCGAGCCGATGCAACTCGACACCACTTCCAGCGCGTTGGGCCACATCACGGATGAGCGCATGGTGCAGGGCCTGCCGTTGGTTACGCGCAATTACACGCAGATTCTTGGATTGTCTCCCGGAGTCACGGGTGAAGTTACCAATAGCGCCCACATCGGACGAGGCGACAGCAGCCTTTCTTCTGCTACAGGTGGATATTCGGTCGCCGGCGGATCCACAAACGACAACAACTTTCAGATGAACGGTACGGAGGTCAACGACTTGATGGGCGAGAACGCCATCAGTGGCGGTGTGCCCGTGCCCAATCCGGACTCTATCGAGGAATTCAAAGTACAAGTCGGCCAGTACGACGCTTCTTACGGCAGAAACGCCGGTGCGAATGTAGACGTGGTAACCAAGTCCGGGACCAACCAGTTTCACGGGTCAGTGTGGGAGTACTTCCGCAACACGGCGCTCAATGCAAACGACTACTTCCTCAATCGGCAAGGCTTGCCTAAAGGTATCCTCGATCAGAACCAGTTCGGCGGCACTCTGGGTGGTCCGGTCGTAAAAGACAAAGCGATGTTCTTCGTTTCCTACCAGGGGACGCGCGAACGCGACGGACTGGATAACTCGGCAGGTTGCTTGACTACGGGCTTTCTGCCGCCGATCAGTAATGATCCAGCAACGCGTACGGCTGCGGCTCTGGCACAACAGTTCAACGGGGAATTCGGGTTGCTCGGGGGACAGATTAATTCGGCTGCCGACATCTCTCCCATGGCGTTGGCGGTCCTGAATGCGCAGTTGTCTAATGGAACTTTTGTTGTGCCTGCGCCTCAGAACGCCGCGACTGGAACGAGCACATTCACTTCGGATTGCCACTACAACGACAACCAGTTCATCACCAACCTTGATCTGTACCAGGGCCAGAAGAGTCACGTGTCCGGCAAGTTTTTCTTTATGGACAGCGACCAGCTCGGCGCTTTCCCGAACAGCCAATTGCTTCCCAACGTAGTAACGACACCCGGCTTCCCACAAGGTTTCACTAACGCGTTCCGAAACTTTTCTTTGACCCACACCTACACGGTCAGCAGTCACCTTCTGAATCAGGCCGTGCTCGGATTCCATCGCCTCACTGGCAGCCTGGCTCAGGATTATCCCAAGGTGAACTTCGCGAATGGTGCCGCGTGTCCGGGAAGTGTCTCGGGCCCATTTACGCTATCCAGCGTTTGCGTACCCGCTCCGGCTTTTGATGATCCTTTTCCGAATATCCAAGTCTTCGGGAGTGTCTTCAACACAAACCCACTCGGCCCGGGTGTCGGATTTAATGTCGGCGGCAACGGGCAAGGCGTGAAGATTTACCAGAATTACTACGATTTCAACGACTCGCTCGCTTATGTCCTGGGCAAGCACTCCCTGCACTTTGGCGGTGGGATTGATCACACGCAGATTAATCTGCGCAACTTCCACTTTTTCGGGGGATTGGTCTATCCCAGCTTTCCCGATTTCCTCCTTGGGCAGCCATTCCTTGGCATCGACGTTCCCGGAGTGTTCGACCGCAATTGGCGAGTTTGGGACGGAAACTTGTTCGTTCAAGACAACTATCAAGTTCTTCCCCGCCTGACGTTAAACCTTGGTTTCCGTTACGAACGCCAGGGGCAACTCGGTGAATACCTCGGCCGAGCTTCTACCTTCAATCCAGCACTAGCAAATCCTGACCCTCCGGCCAGCGGCAGCCTCGATGGATTTGTAGTTGCTTCCAATTTCTCCGGCGGCACCATTCCTCCCGGCGTGATTCGCTCGAGCAACAACACAGCCATCAACAACAAAGGCCAGAATGGTTACGAGCCTCGCATCGGTTTTGCTCTGCAGGTCCCGGGCACGAACCGTTTGGTGTTACGTGGCGGCTATGGCCTGTTCGTTACGCGCACCACGGGTGAGCCGTTCCTGCAATTGCTGGCGGCTCCGCCGTGGGGCATCATTCGCCAACTGCTATTTCCCAATATTGCCAGTTCCGCCCTGCCCCAACTCGCCTCGCCGTTCCCCACATTTCTTCCCTATTTTCCGCCGGGAGCGTCCAGCGAACCTCCGCTCACTCCGACCACCTTCGCGCAGAATTTCCGTGCACCGATTCTGCAGAGATACAGCATGAACCTGCAGGCGGCACTTGCCGCCAACTGGATGCTGGAAGTTGGATATCAGGGCAGCCGAGGCACGAAGCTTCTCCAGTCGCGATCGTTCAACCAAGCCCTGGTAGCTTCTCCCTCTAACCCCATTCGGGGCCAAACAACGAATGATTTTCTGAATGTTCCGCTGCGAGTTCCGATTGAGGGTCTGGATCCCCAGAATTCAACATTTATTGAATCTGCAGGATCGTCCTGGTACAACGCTCTCGGAGCCAGCCTCAGTAAACGCTTCAGTCACGGGTTGCAATTCCTGGCTTCCTACACATTAGCCTCCGCGCTGGAAACTAATCCTGGTTACTCCACGGGTTCCTTCTCCGGCGGTGGAAGGATCGGTGACCAGTACAGCGCACGTGCCAATTACGGATTCGACGATTTTGTTCGCCCGCAAAGATTGGTTGTGAGTTATGTCTGGGAGGTGCCCGGCCCCAAGAACCCTGCATCGTGGACAACCAAGGTTTTGGGCGGATGGTCAGTCAACGGTGTTGCCACCTTCCAAAATGGACAGAGGCTCACGGTTATCGAAACTAATACGCTGAATGCGTTTGGTATTGGGGGAGCCGGTACGGACCGCGCACAACTCGCTCCCGGCTGCACTAATCGCAACCTAACAACCTCGGGCGATGTGACCAGCAGGTTGGATCACTACTTCAATGCATCATGCTTCACCATGCCTCCGGTCATTGGGTCGGACGGACTAGGCACTGCCTTCGGCAATGCAGGCAATGGCATCGTTGTGGGTCCCGATCAGCGCAATTTCGACATCGCCCTGATCAAGAGGACGTCTCTGCACGGCGAGAACACCGCACTCGAGTTCCGGGCGGAATTCTTCAATGCATTCAATACTCCGTCATTCGCCAACCCCGACCTTAATACGGGAACGGTTGGACCCGATCCAACGTTCACGTTCGCGACCTTCACGCCTAGCCCGACTTTTGGGACGATCAGGGCGACCAGCGTGGCGCCGCGCATCATTCAGTTTGCGCTGAAGTTGTTTTTTTAAGAGTGTATGCAGTGACAACCCGGATTTCATGGAACTGATGAGTTCACACGAAGCTCAATCCGAGACGAGCGCCCAGCGCAACGGACAAGTCGCCGAGCGCAAGGCATGGCTCACCGCTCTTGAGACACGGTTCGAGCGAGCCCAGGAGAACCTGAACACCAGCCGCACCAATCTCATTCGTGACATTATTGAGAACGCTGAAGACAATTACTTCCTGTCATCCCGAGCACTGGCCAAGCGCTATGGTGTCGACAAAGCCACCATCGTCCGCACGGTCCAGATTCTCGGCTATAGGAAGTATGCCGAGTTTGCCGCGGATCTTCGTTCCCACTTCGTCAGCCGCCTGACTCCCTACAAGCTTATGAAGGCGGCTGCGCGAGAGCATCGCAGCGTTACCGACCACGTTGAACACAGCTTCGAGATGGAAGCTCACAATCTGCAAGCGCTACGCTCGCAACTCGATGCCAACCATGTGATTCGCTTGGCGAAACAGCTGAACCGAGCACGGCGCATCATCATAGTCGGCGTCGATTTTGCTGCTTCTCTCTCCAACTTGCTCGCATATGGTCTGTGCTGCCTCGGGTACGATGCGGAAGCGCCGGTAGGCTCGGCCGGCAATTTACAGCAAAAGGTGAACCTCCTTGGTCCGAAAGATCTGCTGATTGCTATCAGTTTCGGGCGGTGCCTGCAGGCGACTGTCGACGCGCTTCTGCGTGCCCGCGAGAATGGCGTGCCCACTTTCGGCATTACCGACACCGACAAGACGCCAATCGCCCGGTCCTGCGATTCATACTGGATCGCTTCGATAGCGAACCCCTCCTTCCACGGCTCTTACGTCGCTCCCCTCGCGGCAATCGACGCGCTGTTTGTCGCTTGTGCTCATATCCAGCCGCAGCGTTCATTGGCCCTTTTGCAGCAGAAGGACGAAGACTCCCGCTCACGCTGGTACACGCCAATACCCGACGAGAGTGGAAAGCCAAACAAACGACGGACGAGCAATCAGAAGGAGAAGCTCAACTACGCCGAGCCGGCCAATGGGGCTTCGGGATAACCGTGCCTTTGAAGTTGACAGTATTCGCTCCAGATGCCGCAGTTATGCAAGGAGGAAATGACGTGAGAGCTAAATCTGAGTGGTTGAGAAGTCCGGCCAATCATCACCTTCTCTATGCCGCCATTCTGGTTCTACTTTTGATGGTGCCGCTCTCCGGGCAGAAGCCCCAAGTTAATCCCCTCGCTCCGAAAACCAAGCAGCCCATTCCTGTCGAGCAACCCAAAGGCGGCACACACGAGATGACGGCCGATGACGTGTCCGCATTTCTCGACGGCCTGATGCCTCAACAACTAGCGAAGGACGATATTGCGGGCGCCGTGATTTCCGTTGTCAAAGACGGCAAGGTGATCTTCGCCAAGGGATACGGCTACTCGGACGTCAATCAGAAGACTCCCGTATCGGCGGACAACACGCTTTTTCGGCCAGGTTCAATCTCCAAACTCTTCACGTGGACCGCGGTCATGCAGCAAGTCGAGCAGGGCAAACTCGACCTTGATCGAGATGTCAACGACTACCTCGACTTCAAAATTCCGGCCAAGTTTGGTAAGCCCATCACCCTTCGCAACATCATGACCCATACGCCGGGCTTCGAAGAGACAGTCGAAGAACTCTTCGTGAAAGACGCCAAGGGTCTTAAGCCTTTAGGGGATTACCTCAAGCAGCATCTGCCGACGCGAATCTATCCTCCTGGCACTACACCAGCTTATTCGAACTATGCGACGGCGATGGCGGGATACATCGTTCAGCGTGTCTCGGGTCAGGACTACTTCGATTACATCGATGAACACATCATCAAGCCGTTGAACATGACGCATTCCACATTCCGGCAGCCCCTCCCCGACTCGCTGAAAGGAATGATGTCGAAAGGCTATGACGTCGCCTCCGAACCGGCCAAGGACTTCGAATACGTTGAAGCCGCGCCCGCCGGCAGTTCTTCCGTTTCCGCGATGGACATGACCCACTTCATGCTTGCCCACCTGCAGAACGGAAAATACGAAGGCGCGCAGATTCTGAAACCCGAAACCGTCGAGACAATGCATTCGCGCCAGTTCGCCAACTTGCAGACCATGAACGCGATGTGTCTCGGCTTCTATGAAGAAACTCGGAACGGGCACCGCATCTTCGGCCACGGAGGCGACACGGAGTACTTCCACAGCGATCTGCATCTCATGCCGGACGCGCAACTAGGCTTTTTCATCTCTTACAACAGCGCCGGAAAAGGTGAAGGCAGCAACCGTGAGGCCGTCTGGCACGCGTTTCTTGATCGGTATTTCCCCTACGAACCACAGAAGGGGGAGGATGTTGCTTCAAGCAAACAGGACATTGCGAACGTGTCGGGACACTACATCGTGAGTCGCCGCTCGGAAACGACCATGCTGTCCGTACTCAACGCCTTCGGTCAGGCGAAGGTGTATGGCAATGAGGATGGCACGCTCAGTGTGAACGCATTGAAGGATCCGAACGGTGTACCAAAGAAGTTTCGCGAAATCAGTTCGATGCTCTTCCGCGATGTGAACGACCAGGACAAGGTCGGCTTCAAGAAGGATGATTCGGGCAACTACGTACTGGTGATTGATTTCCCCTTCATGGTTTTCCAGAAGGCCTCGTTGTATGACAGCAGCCCTTTTCAACTTTTCCTGATCATCGCTTCCCTTTCGATCATTGTCCTGACTCTGCTTTTCTGGCCGATCACACCACTGCTTCGCCGGCACTATGGAACGAAACTCCAACTGGATAGTCCGCAGCGACGTGTCCGATTATTGGTGCGCCTGACCTGCTTAGCATTTGTGGTCTTCTTTGCCGCATTTGGGATCTTCTTTACGATGGCTCTGAAGGACATTGGCCTACTGAGTCCTAAGGGAGATGTCTGGATCCGCTTGATTCAGCTTGTGGGTTGGCTGGGAGTGCTCGGGACCCTCGTCGCCATCTATAACGCCCTCCGGTCGTGGCGCGCCCCGCAGTGGTGGGGCACTCGTCTGTGGAGCACTTTGACCGCGCTGGCATGCGTTGGAGCGGTCATGTTCACGTTCACCTGGCACTTGCTGCAGTTCACGCTGAATTATTGAAGGGGACGAACACCAGAATATTAAACCGGGCCCAATCCAGTGAGCGAAACTCATACTCTGCCGATTCTTGGTAGTATCCGGTGTGCAGTTTCGGAGAAATTGATTGGGCTCGGAACGAACGGCTATCCCTACCGTCTCGCAGGGGACTGATCACCGCGCGGCTTTGCTGGCGGGCTTTCTCGGCTGGACCCTCGACGCTTTCGATTTTTTTCTCGTCGTCTTCTCACTTACTGCGATAGCGTCGGAATTTCACAAAGATGACAAAGCGATCGCGCTCTCCATCACGCTTACTCTTGCGTTCCGCCCCGTAGGGGCCTTCCTCTTCGGGCTTCTAGCGGATCGCTACGGACGACGCCTGCCGCTGATCCTGGATCTCATCTTCTATTCCGCGGTCGAAGTTGCGACTGGTTTCTCGACGAACTACACGACATTTCTCGTGCTTCGCGCCCTTTTCGGGATTGGTATGGGAGGCGAGTGGGGTGTGGGAGCGTCGCTTGCCATGGAGAAAGTTCCACCGAGACTCCGTGGATTACTCTCTGGATTTCTGCAGGAAGGCTACGCAGCGGGCTACCTGCTGGCGGCTGTTTGTTATTTCTTCGTTTTCCCGCGCTGGGGCTGGCGTCCCATGTTCTTCATCGGCGGACTTCCCGCACTGCTTGCGATCTATGTACGACTGCACGTGAAGGAATCAGAAGTGTGGGAGAAGACGAAGAAGGAAAGCTGGAGTGCTCTGGGCCGCGCCATTGTCTCTCACTGGAAACTGTTTCTCTACTTGACCGTCCTCTTAATGGCGATGAACCTGACCTCGCACGGCACTCAGGATATGTATCCGACCTTTCTCCAGCGGCAATGGGGATTCAGTCCATCGACGCGTGCCGTCATCACTGCGATCTCCATGGTGGGCGCGATTATCGGTGGCATCGTCTTCGGATTCTTTTCCGATCGTTTCGGCCGCCGGCGAGCCATGATCGCGGCCCTCATTCTTGCCGTCCTCATCACGCCACTGTGGGCCTACGCGCCTTCGACTGGCCTGCTGGTCCTCGGAGCCTTTCTGATTCAGTTTATGGTGCAGGGCGCATGGGGGATTATTCCCGCCCACCTGGCGGAGTTGTCGCCGGATTCGATGCGCGGCTTCATGCCGGGATTTGCTTATCAGTGTGGTGTATTGCTGGCCGGCTCGGTGGCTTACATCGAGGCTCTGATGGCACAGCGGATGAGTTATGCCACGGCAATGGCAGCGACTGCCGCAATCGTGTTCACCTTCGCCGCCATCGTCGCCGCACTCGGCCACGAACACCGCGGCATCCGATTCGGGGAATGATGCGAATGGAGTCGTCTGCAAGTCTCTCTGTCCTTCTCGTAGTGCCCCTGTGGTCCAGGTTTGCATTTGCGCGGGACTGAACTGAAGCTTGAGGGATACCTACGACTTTCGGCCGCTCATATTCAGCCGCCAGTAATCGAGCTCAAATGGCGGATCATCCGCAGCGGCTATCTTTGCGATGTCTGCTAGGAATGTTCTCCGAAGTGGCTCCGGCAGTCGTTCCAAATGCCGGTGCACGATCACTTTGCCAACGAATTCCGAATAAGCTTGCGAACTGTCGAAACGGGTGGGAGCCGCCTCGATAGTGGTCTTGACCATGACGAATCCCGCTTCTCGCAAGCGCTTTGCGGTTGTCTCCACGTCGGCATACTCCCACGAATGCTTGTAGTCGCCGAGATAATCGCGGTACGTGGGCTCATTCATCAGCTTCTCAATTCGCGCCAGCAACCGCTGCAGGTTTCCAGCGCCGCCGCACTGCGCAATCAACCACCCCCCGGGCTTGAGTGAGTCGTACAAATTACGAAAGAGTGTTTGGTGGTCCGGCACCCAATGAAAAGCTGCCGTACTGAAGATTCCATCGAAGCATCTCTGAAAAGGTAAGTGGAGCAGGTTAGCGGTAACGAAGTAGACTCGCGACCCGAATCTTGGTCGCAGATGCTTCCGGGCACCGTCGAGCATGTTCTGCGATAGGTCTACACCAATAAGCCGCCCATTGGGCAACTGCTCCAGCAATTCCGCTGAAAGCTTTCCGGTGCCGCAGCCTGCGTCCATGATGGTCTCGTCGCCGCGCAGCGAGACCCGGTCAAGAACCTTCTTGCCCCAGCTGAACTGCGGCCCTGAGATACGGTGATACGCGTTAGCGTCCCATTCGCGAGACATGGAAAAGTTTCAGAGTTTTAGGAGTCTTAAAGACTCCGTCGTTGTTTTGAAACCGTGGACGTTTGAGAAGGCTTTATCCTAAATTCGTGCCAACGCCTCATCCAAATCCGACACAATGTCGTCGACATCCTCGATGCCTACAGAAATCCTTACCATACCGTCGGTGATGCCGATCGCCTTTCTTCCCTTTTCGCCGAGCGCCGCATGGGTCATGGTTGCGGGATGAGAGATAAGCGTCTCCACGCCACCGAGGGATTCTCCTAAGGAGCACACGCGCACACTCTTGAGCAGTTTCTTGGCATTCGTCAGCGAGCCCGTCTCAAAGGTAATCATCGATCCGAACCCGCTCATCTGCTGCTTTGCCAGTTCATGTTGCGGATGATCTTTCAACCCGGGATAAAAAACCTTTTTTACTTTGCGATGACCAGCCAGGAAATCAGCGACAATCTGTCCGTTGTGATTGTGAGTTTCCATCCTGACTGCGAGCGTCTTGACACCACGCAGGACGAGCCAGCATTCGAACGGTGACATGATCGCGCCCGCTGCCTTCTGCACAAACGCGAACTCATCGGCTTGCTCCTGAGTCGTACAGACAATTACGCCCCCCAATCCGTCGCTATGCCCGTTCAGAAACTTCGTAGTCGAGTGCACCACCATGCCTGCGCCGAGTTCAATTGGTTTCTGAAAATAGGGAGACATGAACGTATTGTCGACGACCAGTTCCACCTTTTTTCGTCTGCAAACATTCCCGACGGCTTGGATATCGGTGATGGTCATGAGCGGGTTGGTTGGAGTCTCGATGTACACCATGCGCGTGTTCTTGCGAATGGCGCGTTCGACTTCCCGCACATCGCAGCTGTTGACGTACGTAAACTCCATGCCCTGACGAGACAGGACCTGGTTAAAAAGTCGTGGAACGCCACCATACAAATCATTTCCGCACACCACGTGGTCACCCGACTTAAACATCGTGCACAGCGCGTTGACCGCGGCCATCCCGCTGGCAAACACCTTTGCCGCCACCCCTCCTTCGAGCGAGGCGAGGTTCTCCTCCAATCGCGTGCGCGTCGGGTTAGACACGCGCGAATACTCGTAACCCTTGTTCTTACCGAGTTCTTCCTGGAGATAGGTCGATGTCGGATAAATCGGTATTCCGATCGATCCCGTCATCGGATCAGCTTCCTGTCCGACGTGAATGGCCCGCGTAGAAAATCCAGCTTGCTTGTTCTTCATGTCACTCTCTTGTTTCTCACTATCGAAAACACGTAGAGACGGGGCTTGCCCCGTCTCGCCTGGCCCTAGTGCACAAAATTAGAACCTGATCCTAGATACCGCCTTCGAATATCTTCTTGGACAAGTACCGTTCCGCCGAGTCTGGAATCATCGTCACAACTCGCTTTCCCGGTCCAAGGCGTTTGGCGATCTCCATGGCGGCATACACATTCGCGCCACCGCTTGAACCGGCAAGCACTCCTTCCTTTGCTGCCAGGTCCTTGACCGTGTCGAATGCCTGCGGATCGGTGACCATAAACACTTCATCGCAAACGTTGGGGTCGAAGTTCTTTGGAATGAAACTAGAGCCGATCCCCTCAACTTTGTGTTTTCCCGGCTTGCCACCACCCAACACCGACCCCTGTGTCTCGACGGCAACTGCCATCACCGTGGGAAGGTGTTCCTTCAAATATCGCGCAACGCCCGTAAATGTACCCGCCGTACCCGAACCGATCACCACGGCATCGATTTTTCCTTCCATCTGCTCGTACATCTCGCGCCCGGTGGTCTCGTAGTGGTAATCGGGATTCGCAGGATTCTCGAACTGGGCCGCCATAAAAGAGGACGCGTCGCTGGCGGTCAATTCTTTCGCCCTGCGGATCGCGCCTTCCATGCCCTCGGCATCGGGCGTCCTCACTACATCGGCCCCGAGCGCCCGCATAATGGTCACCTTCTCTTCGGAAAACCGCTCGGGTACGAATAGCTTTACTTTGTAGCCGCGATTCACACCAATGAGTGCGAGTCCTATACCGGTGTTGCCCGCGGTCGCTTCCACGATCGTCGCGCCAGGCCGCAATCGACCTTCTTTTTCCGCCCGCTTGATGATTCCGATGGCCGCGCGATCCTTCACGCTGCCGCCTGGACTCAAGTATTCGAGCTTGGCGTACACTTCGCCCGATCCGGATGGAACTAATCGCTTGAGCTTTAAGATGGGAGTGTCGCCAACCAGTTGCGTAATGTCGTCGGCTACCTGCGGGAGAGCAGTGTCAATGACCTTAGTGCGCACCCTACAGGGTACGGAAGCGGGATGAAACCGTCAATCACAGGGAGAGAAAAACCGAAGCCTGCTCAGCGAGACAGGAGAGAGTTGCCGCCCACTTCAAAGTTGCAGGTATATAGATACACGCCAGGTTTGAGTTACTGGGGAGCCTTTTCCTGTCCAGGATAGTACCCGGTTCTCGTGCGCACGGTCAGCTTGCCATAACCTTTCGCTCTTGCCTCGACGTGAATCGTACGATAACCAGGGACGCTCTTTGGCGTAGTAGGTTTATACCCAATCGTGTACTGATTGCGGATGTCGTGCGCCACGCTGCTACTAATCTCATCAACCTCGTCCAGCGTCCTGGGCAAAAACGCTACGCCGCCCGTGCGTTGCGCGATTTCCTGCAAGGCTCTCCGGGCACGCCGCTGCTTTTCTTCTCCTAGGAGACCGATCGCATAAACGGTGGGACCATTTTCTGCCTGCAGACGCTGGATGGCAGTCTCCAGGGATTCACGGCTGGCATTGTCCTCACCGTCGGTGACAACGAAGATCACTTTCTTCTCAAGCCGCGCATTCTTTTTCAAATGATCGGCGGACGCGACCAAAGCGTCATACAGGGCTGTCCCGCCCCGCGTTTCCACTTTTTCCAAAGCTTCTTTCAACTTGGGGACATTCGAGGTGAAGTCCTGGTCAAGGTAGTACTCGTCATTGAAATTAACGATAAACACTTCATCGTTGGGATTGCTGGCGCGAACGAGATTGATCGCTGCCTTGTTGACGCGGTCTCTTTTTTCGCGCATGGACCCAGAGTTATCGATGACTATGCCCATCGCGACCGGGATGTCTTCATGCCGAAACGAGGCGACGGCCTGTTGCTTGCCATCTTCAAAGACAGAGAACGCGGTCTTGTCGAGATTCGTTACCAGGCGCTGTTTATCATCCAGTACCGTAGCGTGCAGCGTGACTTCCTGGACCTCGGCGCGAAATACGAAAGCTCCCTGATCATTCGTAGGCGTCTGATCCGAACCCTGAGGCGGAGGATTCCCTTCGGCCGGTTGTTGTCCTGCCGGTTGCGCTCCATTCGCAGCTGGGGTCGTGGCACTCGCGGGAGGCTTAATAGGCTCAGGCGGCTCCGTTGGTTCCTGGCCGGCCCCAATTGACGAACTCGGAGGTGCGGTTTGTTGCGGCGCTGAGGATGAACTCGGTTGAGCTCCCACTGGCGTCGAGGCCGGAGTTGACGTGGTGCTTTGACCAGAAGGGGTTTGTACGGTCGGCTGTGCCGTCGCTGGAGCGGTTGTGGCAGGGGCCTGATTACTTGGTGTCTGAGACGCTGGCGCCTGGACAGAGGGCTGCGATGTTGCCGGTGCAGTTTGCGACGGCGTGGTCGAGGGAGCCGTTTGCGTGGTTGTGGTAGTCGTCGTTTGCGATCCTCCGGGTACGGGCGCCGGAGGCGGTACGCTGGTTACCGGGGGTTGAGGCGGAACGGTTTCCTGGGTTCCGGATGACGTTTGGGAGGAAGTCTGGGCGATGCCCCAGATGCTACAGAAAAGAACGATAAAAGCGATAAGGACGGCTACGCGGAGCTTAGGGTCATTCCGATGGTGCATAGTATCCCGTCTTGGCATAAACCTTGAGAGGCGGCAATCCCTTCGGGGGATTGAGCTTAACTTTGATCTTACGCCACTTGCCGTCTCGTACAGGGTTCTTTGGACGGTAGCCGAGTACATATTGGTTGCGTAGCTCGATACCGATTTTTGTAGCTACATCCGCCAAGTCATTGGGATTATCGATGGTAAATGCACGCCCACCAGTGAGTTCCGCGACATCACTCAACAATTGCGGACCCAACCGTTCTTCCTCGGTCGGGAAGTAATGATCGTAGATTCCTATGGCATAAACCAGTACATCAGCTTCTTTGACTAAGTTCTTGATTTCGCCCTCCGTGTAGCGGCTATGGTTGTCGCCGCCGTCGGAGATAATTAACAGCGCCCGTTTAGGGTACTTTGCCTGGCGCATCTTGCTGACGCCGAGGTAGATGGCATCCAGTAGCGCGGTCCTTCCTTTGGGAACAGTGAATACCAGCTTATTCTGGAGGTCTTCCACGGACTGGGTGAAATCGGAGATCTCATCCGGTTGGTCCGCAAAGGTTACAAGAAAGAACTCGTCCTGGGGATTGGCCGTTTTGAAGAACTCGACCACGGCTTCACGCGCCCTCTCAATTTTGCTGCTCATACTGCCGCTCATGTCGAAGATCACACCCAGAGAGACCGGGGAGTCTTCGCTCGAGAAGTGCCGGATGTCTTGTGCCTGATTGCCCTCAAAAAGCCGGAAGTTGTCACGATCCAGGCCGGTAACAAGACGGTTTAGCGGATCCGTAATAGTGACGGGCACGAGAACCAGGTCCACGTCCTTCTTGATGGGCTTGGTGTGGGTCTTTAAGGACGGGTCGATGGTGTCGATGGGCGCCGGCGGAGGTTCCGGGGTGACCCGTGGATTGATATGTACATCGTCCGGGGCATTTTGGGCCGCAGAGGGGCTGGCACTGAAAATTGTTACAAGAAAGATCAACACGAACACGATCAGCGACGTCTTCGCAAAAAGCATAGTTGTCTTTTGGGTCCTGAGAGGGGCCGAGTGGAGAATCCCGGGTTGATGATCGGGGCGAGAAGACCCGCACCCACAATGGCGGGCCATACCAAAATCCTTTTCTGCCCCAGATACTAGCACACGTTTACCGCTTAGGTTCCAGCCTTTTTGTCTTCCAAATGTTAAATGTGCAAGCAATCGTTCACATTTTGCATGCGCAAGATTTTGCAGAAGAAGCGGCGCCTCAGGTTTGCCGGAACCAGCGGGTCAGATTTGAGCTCCCGGCCAATTCCCTTTTTTGCATCGATTGCAGTCTGCATTAGCGATTGAACGCCCAACCGCAGGGTGCTTGTTACAATGCTGGGTTCCCAAAAAAATATGGCTCAAATCAGCCCATTTCGTGCGCTCCGGTACGATCCCGCGCGAGTCAACCCTGCCAAGACCATTACGCAACCGTACGACAAGATTACTCCTGCCATGCAGGACGCCTACTACGAGGCGAGCCCCTACAATCTGGTTCGTATTATCCTCGGGAAGCGTGAGCCGGACGAGGAAAACAACAACGTTTACACGCGCGCTTCTGCGTATTTTCGCGACTGGCGCCGCGACGGAATCTTCCTGCAAGACGGCCAGCCGTCCATCTACACGTATTCTCAAACCTTCACCGTTCCGGGTGACGCCCGGCAATGGGAGCGTCGCAGTTTCATTGCCCTAGGCGATGTTGAGGATTACACAACCAAGGTTGTGCACCGACATGAGCAAACTTTGTCGAAGCCAAAGGCTGATCGACTGAACTTGCTCCGCGCTACCCGGGCCCACTTCGGACAAATCTTCATGCTCTACAGCGATTCCGGGGAGATCGATGGAGTGTTAACCACCAAAGCCTCTCCGGACATCGAGATCAAGGACGAATACGGCGTTACACACCGCGTCTGGAGAGTTTCCGACTCCGGTGTCATCGACTTAGTTCGCGGGAAAATGCGAGAGAAAAAGCTCATCATTGCCGACGGCCATCACCGTTACGAAACCGCGCTGACATACCGCAATGAGCAACGAGCGGCCGCCAGCAACAGCGTGAGCGGTTATCCGCGACATCGCTCCGAGAACTCGGGACCGCGGCGTAATGAGGAGGCACCCGCTTACGAGCGTGTCATGATGACGTTCGTCAATATGAACAGCCCAGGTTTAGTGATTCTGCCCACGCACCGCGTGGTACACAGCCTGCCGTCGTTTTCTCTCAAAGATTTTCTCGATAAGACCCGTCAGTATTTCAGCGTCGAAGTACTAAGCGCGAGGGTCGAGCCGCAGCATGCAATCAGCCTTCTGCGGGATGCCGGGCAGTCCCAAACGTCATTACTTGCCGTCACTGCAGAACAGGACCTGCTGATCACTAACCCGCGCGCTGACGCTTCGCTGTTCGACGGGTTGTCCTCACGCCAGCAGGGGCTCGACGTCGTTCAGTTGCACAAGATACTTCTCGAGCGAGTCTTGGGTTTGTCAGAGGAGTCGATTCGCAACCAGGAAAACATCTCCTATATCCGCGACGCATCGGAGGCTATGGTTCGTGTCCGTGATAAGGGAGCAAACGTCGCATTTCTTATCAACCCTGTCCGCATGGAACAGGTTCGAGACATCGCCTTCGCCGGAGAAGTGCTTCCCCAGAAATCCACCGACTTTTACCCGAAGATGCTGACGGGACTGACGATTTACTCGCTGGAGTAGAGATCGTGGTGCTCGAAGATCCTGACTTGATAGATGATCTCCTGATTCGGCGAGTCAAAGTCCTAGCGATGATCATCGCGGTCTCGTTGGTCCCGGTGCTAGTGCTCTACAGCGCTTCTCCCGAAAAACACATCACCATTTACTCGCCGGCGACAACTTATACGCTCAACGTGGTGGAACATTCCGGTCGCGACTACGTGGGATTGCTCGAAGTACTAGAACCTCTCGGTCGCGTGGCTGCCAAAACTGAAGGACAGCGCTGGAAGCTTCGCTTCAAAGACATTGACGCCCAGTTTGAGAATCACGCCACTAAGGCGCGAGTGGGCCGTAGAGAAATCGGCCTAAGCAGTGAATTTGTTCTGCACAACGGCCGCGGTCTTGTCCCAATCGACTCGCTTGTGACAATTCTTCCGACACTCGTTGCAAATCCCGTCACATTGCATAACGCCGCTCGTCGGCTCTTTATTCAACAACTCGGTACGACCTACTCCGCCGACCTCGGGAGTCCGGCGTCCTCGCGCCTGACGCTGCACTTCAGCGCGGCGGTGAATCCGACGATTGGCACGGAGCCGGGTAAGGTTTCGTTGGTATTCAAACGCGATCCCGTAGTCAACTCCGGACCAGCAAAAGTAACTTTCAATGACAAGACAATCACCGGCATGGATTACGACGAAGCAAACGGGTCTGCCGAGTTAACGGTCACGGGTTCCGTGCCGTTGATGGCGAGCTACAGCAATAACGGCCGCACGATTACGATTGCCGCGGTTCCGTCAACCGTATCGACAACCGCAACCCCAGCGGCTTCCCCGGTACAGTCGCCGTCTCCGCCAATGGCGAGTTCCGCCATCTCACCCCCCACGAATACCAATGCGTCGGTTCCGCCTGGGCGACGCTTTCTGGTTGCCCTGGATGCGAGTCATGGAGGGGACGAGCGCGGCGCCGCTCTTGCCGGAAACCTGCTCGAAAAGGACTTAACCTTGGCGCTTGCGCGCCGCATACGTCAGCAGCTCGAGAATCGAGGTATTGCCGCTCTCATGGTGCGAGATGGGGACCTGACCCTGACAGTGGACCAGCGGGCATCTACCGCGAACGCCGCCCGCGTTTCTCTTTACTGTGCAGTCCACGCTGCAAACGAGGGGACCGGTGTCCGGATTTATACGGCGGCGCTGTCGAATAGCGGAGAGAGTCGAGGACCATTCCTTTCGTGGAACCTAGCGCAAAGCAATTACGTGAATGGCAGCCAGGCGATTGGCAGCGCTGTTCAGGCCGAACTGGCAAAGAATGTGGCTGCTCGTCTGCTGCCTGCGCCGCTTCGCCCTTTGAATAACATCACCGCCGCGGCGATCGCGATCGAAGTCAGTCCTCGCCAGCCCGGAAATGTAGCGGATCTCACATCGCCGGATTATCAGGAATTTGTAGCAAATAGCGTAGCCAATGCTGTGGAGACGGCTCGCGAAAAATCGGGGCTCCATTGATTCCTCGTCATCTCCAGATCGGCATCGTAATTCTCTTCATCGCGATCGTCGTCATGGCCTTCTATGCACGTCATATGCGGGGACGTGTCGCCGAAGCAGACTCGCAGGTTTCCGACAATCGCCCTGTGGCTCCTCCTGTTTCTGGCGCGACGGAACAAGTCACCCTCTACGTGGCTTACGATGATGCCGGAGTTCTCCGAACGCAGGTTGCTCAAATCCCCCTGCCCTCTGGGCGGCAACAACGGGGTCAAGAATTGTTACGTGCGTTGTTGGAAATCTACCTGCAGAAGAATTCTCCCCATCCGTTGCCGCCGAGTTCCGATATTCCCGATCTTTACATTGTCGATCCGGGTCTTGCGGTCATCGATACCAACTCTGCCTTTGCGGACAATCACCGTTCCGGGGTGCTGGTAGAGGAACTCACGGTCGCATCACTGGCTCAGACGCTCATCGCGGACGTACCTGGAATTACGCGAGTCAAAATTCTTGTCGATGGCAAAGAACGACCGACCCTGGCCGGCCATGCTGACCTGACACAGTTCTATGACACCTCGATGATTTCGAAGATGACAGAACGACTGCAGGCTACTCCGTAGAATGTTGCGCAGTGAGTGGCTGTAGCTGCCGCGGTTCTTACCCGTGATTTACAATCGCTCCATGATCTACCGCAGCGACAACCGCGCTCCCGACCAACTTCGACCGGTCAATATCGCCGCGGATTACATCAGCACTGCCGAAGGGTCTGTTCTGATTGAAGTGGGCAACACGCGGGTCATCTGCACTGCCTCGGTTGAGGAGAGCGTTCCGCCGTTTCTGAGGAATTCCGGCAAGGGCTGGATTACTGCCGAGTATTCGATGCTCCCCCGTTCCACGCTGACCCGTACGCCGCGTGAAGTCAGCAAAGGTCGAGCCAGCGGACGCACCCATGAGATTCAGCGCCTTATTGGCCGCTCACTTCGCGCCGTTATTGACCTTCCGCGTCTCGGAGAACGAACCGTTTTCATGGATTGCGACGTTATCCAGGCCGATGGGGGCACACGAACAGCCTCGATCACGGGCGCATTCATAGCGTTGGGCCTGGCCCTTGAGAAACTGGTCGCGGCCGGGACGCTCACATCCGTTCCGCTCCGAGATTTCATCGCGGCTATCAGCCTCGGCTATGTTGATGGCGAACTGATGCTGGATCTTTCTTACGAGGAAGACTCGCGAGCTGATGTTGACATGAATTTCGTGATGACGGCGGCCCACAAGATCGTTGAAATACAGGCCACCGCCGAGCACCGTGTCTTCGACGAAGCCCAGCTGAGTCAAATGGTCGCCCTGGCCCGCTCCGGTATCGACCAGTTGATTGCGAAACAGCAAGCAATATTGAACCAGTTGACATTGCGACACTAGGTCGAACAGCTGTTTCAACCACCGTTTTCGTTCACAGGTCACACGCGGCCCGCGTCCAGCGTATTACAATGTTTAGCCGCCCTGTTGGCCCGGGGCGATCCGTCGTACCCGCCAATTTTTGTGCATTCATTGGAGGATTTATGAAGCTTAGCCCCGGAAAGCTAGCTGGTTTGAAGGCTGTTTCGAATGAACGCGGTGTGATCGCCGCTGCCGCTATGGATCAACGCGGTTCTTTGCAAAAGTCGCTCGCGAAAGAAAAGGGTGGCGAAGTCAATGACGCGATGATGGAGGAATTCAAGTCGCTGGTCACCGAAGTCCTTACCCCGCATGCCAGTGCGATTCTGCTCGATCCCGAATGGGGCCTGCCAGCGTCGAAGCGTCGCTCCCGCAATGCTGGTTTGCTGCTTGCGTACGAAAAGACAGGCTACGATAAGACTGGTCCAGGCCGCCTACCAGACCTGCTCGATCACTGGTCCGCACGCCGCCTGAAAGAAGCAGGCGCCGATTGCGTCAAGATTCTCCTTTATTACACGCCATTCGATCCGAAGAACGTCAACGAAGCAAAACACGCCTGGGTTGAGCGCATTGGCGATGAGTGCCGTGCAAACGACATCCCATTCTTCCTAGAGTTTGTCGGCTACGAAGAAGGTGCGGACGAAAAAGGTTTCGAATACGCGAAAAAGAAGCCGGAGATCGTGACTGCCAGCATGAAGGAATTCAGCAAGGAACGCTATGGCGTCGACGTGCTGAAGGTCGAAGTGCCGATCAACATGAAGTTCGTGGAAGGCGCGAAGTGCTTCGCGGGCCAAAAGGCCTACTCGAAGAAGGAAGCCATGGACTTATTCCACAAAGCAGCCAGTGTCGCCACCAAGCCGTTCATTTATTTGTCGGCGGGTGTCAGCAACGCGGAGTTCACCGAGGCGCTCGAACTGGCGGCCGAATCCGGTGTGAAGTTCAATGGCGTGCTGTGTGGGCGCGCTACCTGGAAGGATGGTATCCCCGTGTACGGCAAGCAGGGGGCCGACGCGTTCCGCAAGTGGTTACAAAACGAAGGCGTGAAGAACATCAATAATGTGAACGAACGCCTAAAGGCGGCGACTTCATGGCACGAAGTCTACGGCTTGGAACCGGCTACGGTCGGCGCATAAAGCTTTAGTTCAGCACGAAGGCACGGAGTCACGGTTATTCTGCCGTGGCTCCGTTCTTCATTGCTGTCAATGATAGATAAGAGATCTTTGCTTCTTAGTGCCTGGCAGGTCACCGCTTTATTCTTTACACTGTGTTTCCGTTTTGAGACACTCATCCGTGGAAACCCAATCCATCGTCGTCCTTGATTTCGGGGCGCAGTATTCGCAACTTATTGCGCGCCGCATCCGCGAACAGAACGTCTTTTCCGTAGTCCTTCCGTGCAACGCCAAGCTCGATGAAATCCGCAGCTACTCGCCAATAGGCATCATCCTCTCCGGCGGCCCCAGCTCGGTGTATGACAAAGACGCGCCTCCGGCCGACGCAGGGATCTTCAAACTAGGGCTTCCTGTGCTCGGGATATGTTACGGACTTCAGTTCATGGTCCACTCTCTGGGCGGCAAAGTGCGACCCGCGGATAAGCGGGAGTATGGACACGCCAAGGTTGAACTCAAATCCGACTCCCAGCTCTTTAAAGGGTTGCCGAAAGTGCTCGCAGTCTGGATGTCGCATGGCGACGAAGCCGTTGAGCTACCCAAGGGGTTTCAGCTGACTGCCAGCTCCCCGAATGCGGTTGCGGCCATCGAAAATCCGGACCAGAAGATGTGGGCCGTGCAGTTCCACCCGGAAGTCCATCACACGCCACTCGGAACCGACATCCTGCGCAATTTCGCGCTAAACATCTGCGGCGCGAAACCCAATTGGACGGCGCAGCATTTCATCGAGTCGACGATCTCCGGCATCCGGCGGACGGTAAACGGAGGCCGTGCCATCTGCGCGCTGTCCGGGGGTGTCGATTCCTCCGTGGCCGCGACCCTGGTCGACCGCGCTCTGCGAGATGACAAGGGTATCTCGCACCTGACCTGCGTTTTCGTGAACAATGGAGTCCTGCGCAAGAACGAATTCCAGAAAGTGGAACAGAACCTGCGCGACAAATTAGGCCTTCACCTGGTCGCGGTCGATGCCAGCGACCGGTTCCTCACCAAGCTCCAGGGTGTTACCGATCCCGAGAAGAAGCGCAAGATCATCGGCAACGAATTCATTGCGGTATTTGACGAGGAAGCTCATCGCATCGAAAAAGAAGAAGGTAATGTTGACTGGCTCGTCCAGGGCACGCTTTATCCCGACGTGATCGAGTCCCGTTCGGTCCGAGGCCCATCGCAAACCATCAAGACGCACCACAACGTCGGCGGCCTTCCCGAGAAGATGAAGCTGAAGCTCATCGAGCCCTTAAAGGATTTGTTTAAAGATGAGGTGCGCCGCATCGGCCGCGACCTGGGCATGCCGGAAGACATCCTGATGCGTCAGCCATTTCCCGGTCCCGGTTTGGCCGTTCGCGTTCTCGGCGAGGTGACGCCCGAGCGCGTCGCCATCGTTCAGGAGTGCGACGATATTGTGGTGAGCGAGATCAAGCGGGCTGGACTCTATACCAAGATCTGGCAATCATTTGCGGTGTTGCTGCCCGTGATGTCGGTCGGAGTCATGGGAGACCAGCGCACCTATGCGTACACTTGCGCCATTCGCGCCGTCCACTCGGAAGATGGTATGACTGCCGATTGGGTTCCACTACCCCATGATGTCCTCAAAACGATTTCTAACCGTATCGTGAACGAAGTAAAAGGCGTGAATCGGGTCGTTTACGACGTGACCTCCAAGCCGCCAGGTACGATCGAGTGGGAGTAACCCCGTAGTTCCGGCCGCACTCTCTGTGCCGCGTTGCTGAATTACTCGTTGCAACGAATATCGTCGTCGCTCATCTAATACAACTGATCGTGGCCGGGGCGTAGCAGCTAGTGGGCCTGAATCGTTGGCCGGCGGCACACATCCAACCGTCTGCTGCCGGCGGGAAGAGGAACTATGTCACTGCGACCTGTAAAACAGATTCTGCAAACCAAACCAACCCTTGAGGGCGCCGGCGTCAAGCTGCAGCGCGCCTTCGGCTTTGGGAAAACGAAGGATTTTGATCCTTTTCTTCTGCTGGACGACTTTCGCAATGAGAACCCGGCTGATTATCTGGCGGGATTTCCTTGGCATCCGCATCGCGGGATTGAGACCATCACCTACGTACTCGCGGGGTCGGTTGAGCACGGGGACAGCCTCGGAAACAAGGGCAAAATGACGGCCGGCGATGTGCAGTGGATGACCGCTGGCAGCGGGATCCTGCACCAAGAAATGCCCAAGGGCGATCCCGAAGGGCGCATGCATGGTTTCCAACTGTGGGCGAACTTGCCTGCTTCGCTAAAGATGACCGATCCGCGTTACCAGGACGTTCCCTCGAGCGCCATCCCCGAGGTCACGGACGACGATGGAACACGCGTGCGTATCATCTGCGGCGAGTTCTGGGGCAAACGAGGACCCGTGGAGGGCGTTGCCGCCGACCCAAACTACCTCGACATCTCGGTCCCGCCGAACCAGCGGAAACGCCTGAAAGTGGAGACCACGCGCAAAGCGTTTGCTTATGTGTTCGCCGGATCGGGAACGTTCCGCGATTCGTCCGATCCACGGGCGGTGCTGACTGAATCAGCCGTCGATCCGAATGCGGCGCCGAAGTACGACGTGAGCAATCACTCGCTCGTACTGTTCGACCGAGGTGACGAAATCGTCGTGCAAGCGGGTGAGGAAGGCATCCGTTTCCTACTGGTTTCAGGCAAACCGATCGAGGAACCGGTGGCGTGGTACGGTCCGATCGTCATGAATACCCAAGAGCAGTTGCGCCAGGCAATGTCGGAGCTGCAAACCGGGACATTCATCAAACACCGCTAATAGAGAGATAGAACAGGAACTCGGGTGCGGAACTACGGCATCCGAGTTTCCGTTCGCGGTACTCCTCCGAAGTACGTGTGGTCCGGGAAGGAGCTAAGCAGGCCGCTGTCTGCGGGGATGAGAAAAAACGGCATTACGCGCGATCCCGGTTTCCATCTGTCTCCTAAGTGACGAGATCTGGCGAACCAGTTCGGCCAGAGCTTCTCGGAGCTCGTCAAGCGAATCAACGGGGACGTGCTGCCGCTCTGCCAGGTGAACGTCGATCCAGTGGGCAGTGTGCTCAGCATGGTTAACGGCATCGCGGCCCAGGCCCAACTTATGGAGGGGAATCGAATTCTCCGCAGTCCAGCAGAGGTTGAAAGCGGCCTTGAGTTGGGCGCGAATTGCTCGCAAGCGCAACTGCTGAGCGGCCTGGTACTGCTCCTGTCGAAACGCTGCCGATTTGTCTAGCTTGTTCGGAGACCGCTTTCCCGTCATATCACCCTTACTGGCTCAACCGGCTCCGTCTGCCCGGGACGCAAGAGAAGCAACTCACTCCAAAACGCGAGACCCTAGCGCTCCCGTTATCCGATGTCTTTTGCAGGTCGAGCGACGCAGATTATGACACTAATTCTCTTCCGCGACACTCAATACCCCACTGTAGGCGGAGGGAGCAGTCAACCCCAGTTTGGAAGAAAGTTATTCCCGATAAGCCCCTTTCCTGGCTGGACGGCTGATTTTGTGGAGGGTGTTAACTACTGAACAGGGATGCTGTAGTGAGAAGCAATGAGTTTCCACTTGCCTTGCTTGCGCATCCAGACATCGGTCAGGCGGTCATTGTACTCATAACGTTTTCCGGCGGACTCGCCTCGCTCGTGGTAGGTTCCGGTGATAACCGCGATATCGCCGTGCATCCGGATCCTGAGATCCGAAACATCCGTGGAATCTATGCGCTCGCTCGGTTTCACCAGATAGCTTAAAAGGCCGACTTTCCCGTAAACGCTGCCATCTTCGAAGGTGATGACGAAGTCGTCATCGATAAGCGAGGAGAGGACATCGACTTGCCGCTGCTTGTAAGCTTCGGCCCACTTTACTTCCAACGCGCGAACGTTACCGGCATCCGAGCTCTCCTGAGCGCGCAGCGAAGCCATACTCATGAAGAGCAGGCACACGAGCAGGGCGATGGCGGACCGGGCACGCATGCGGCATTCTGGCAACGGCAGGTAACTCCTGCAAGTTACCGTCGTAAGCAGTCGAGCGTCTCCATTGCGTTTTTGGAGAACGACGAAAAGGTCCTGTGTTTCCATCAGGACATGGAGGTGGCCGACTTGCGCTCTTCGTTCGTTAATTCGTTTGACTTGATCACTGAAGTTGGCGTGCGCAAACGATCAACCCAATAGGCCCAAGCGAGGGTAATGCCCATGAAGACGAGGCTTTCGATGCCAACCTGGGTGAGCGTCCCCGCAGGAGGAAGACCTTTGAGGCTGACGAGCCAGACCCAAGTCCAAAGCGCGATTCCGATCCAAAATATGATCCCGCCGAGGCGCTTCTTTGATCGGGTTGTGTGCGCGTAAAGCACAATTCCGGCGAGCCAGATGAGGCCTTCAACGATCATCATGCCTGCACGCGAGTTGTAGAGCCCAAGACCGTAATAAGTATGGACGCCGGGAGCCAGGGGCATGTCGGGCCGGTGGGCGATAAAGTCGAGCACCCAGTGGCTCAGGACTGCGGTGAAAATAACTGCGGTGCCACGCCAGTATTTCGTAACCAGGAAATAGACGCCACCGAGCAACGCGCCCCAAAACGCGTCCATGAGGAGACTGTGGCTTATAGGATAGTCGTAAAGGTCCAGCGCATTGGTAGCCGTGATTCCCGGCTTGATCGCGATGTGCTCAACGCCGGCGACGACGAGCGCCCACACGAGCACATCAGCAAAAACCGCGGCGAGAACCATGGTACCGAGCGAGGTCCGAGGTGCGATCCGTTTTGCTGCGA
>JBPYEW010000092.1:0-14644 GCA_051984555.1 Terriglobales bacterium
AACTACACCTATGACTCAGTTTCTCGGCTCTTGAGTGTCCTGCACCAGACAGGGAGCTCAGTCCTCGACGGCGCAAGCTATACCTACGATTACGCAAGTAACCGAACCAGCAAAACCAACTACCTCAATGGGATCACCGAGAACTACGGCTACGATCCCATTTACCAGCTGCTACAAGTGACACAGGGTGGTAGTACCACGGAGACCTACAGCTATGACGCCGTCGGCAATAGGCTTAGTTCATTAAGCGTGCCAAGCTATACGTACAATTCGTCTAACGAGCTGACTGCGAGCTCCAACGGCAGCTACGCGTACGACGCAAACGGCAACACCCTCTCCGACGCCCAAGGCCGCAGCTTCACGTGGGACTTTGAGAACCGGTTACTTCAGGCAACGAATCCTGGCGTTGGTACCACGACGTTCAAGTACGATCCCTTCGGCAGGCGCATCCAGAAATCCGGTCCGCTCGGAACAACGAACTACCTCTATGACGGAATGAACTCGATTGAGGAACTTGATAATGCTGGGAACGAGCTTGCTCGGTACACACAAGGGACAGGAATCGACCAGCCGCTAGCCGAGCTTCATTCTGGGATCGCTAGTTTTTACAGTCAGGATGGTCTTGGTTCAGTCACTTCGCTCACCAACTCAAACGCGAGCCTTGGAAATACATACAATTATGATTCTTTCGGCAATGTGACATCTTCCACAGGCTCACTCACCAACACTTTCCGCTACACAGGCCGTGAGTTCGACGGCGAGACCGGCATCCATTTCTACCGCGCCAGATACTACGAGCCAAATGTCGGACGCTTTATCAGTGAGGATCCAGCAGCGTTTCAAGCAGATATGAGTTTTTACAGGTATGTGCGCAACATGCCGGTTGACTCCGCTGACCCGACAGGGCTCTTTCCGACTTCTCTCCATTGGGAATGGACGTACAACCTTGCGCTCGCGACCTTCGGTCCAAAGTGCAGAGACAAGGCACGCCAGGTGGCCGATGCTAATGCACAAACCGATGCTCTTCCGACTTTCTGGTCCAAGGTGCAATACGGTCTATTCATGGGCGATGGGTGGAAAAACGGCGGTCCTCACTTCCCCGACCTGAATAAAGACGACGTTCTTAATCGTGCATATAGTACTTGCAGGCTAGATTTACTGGGTCGTGCTCTCCATTCAAGACAGGACTGGTTTGCGCACGGTGGAGGAACACCATTACTGCATTTTGTTACTGGCAGCCTCATAGATAGATTAGCTGCAACAGACGTTTCAACCGTCAATTCAGCTCTGGACGATACAGGATTAATCTTGACAGAGTTCAAACGGGAGTGTCTCAAGTGTTGCCAATGATCACAACTGCACAGAATAGAAAGAACTTGATGAGGATGGTAGCCACGCTTGACTTTATTGTAGGCTTTTTCCTTCTTTTCGGCGGATTGAACCTCGCTTACCATATAGAGCTCGGAGGCCTAGGGATCAACCAGGTTATGGGAATCACATACATGATCGTAGGCCTTATGCTCTTTGTTAGTTCCCTTTCAATCATTCGAGGGTGGAAAGTTGGCTTTCGACCCTATATTTATGTTCTGTTTGCCGTTACAAATACCGGCTTTTTAGCGCAGCATTTGTTGGGACGTCATCAGGCGTTATCAAAAAGTGACATAATCGCCTGGTGTGGCATTGTTATGGTCGTAACAGCTTTGATATCCCTGCAGGGCCTCTTACGAAACAAGAGTTCTGAAATGCAATCTTCAGATTCGTCTGTCAAGATGTAATAGAGACTATCAGGACGCGTGACACCAGACTACATTTACCTTCGACCCTCTTCGAGACGTATGCTTACGAGGCAGTTGGGAACCTCACGTCCAAAACTGATCGCAAGAACCAGACCATCCGATACGTCTACGACGGCGGGTGGCCCAGACAAACGAGGGCGGGTGGCCCACCTTTGCGGGGTTTGCAAAGGTGGGGGAGGCAGCATTCTAATCCGCTATCTCTTTCTCGCGATCGTAACGATTACACTCTAAATGCCACCGCTACACGCCGTGAGGATTATCGTCATATCCAAGATCATCGAACTATGGCGATACCGAATTGTAACTTCGGATCCGGCGGGGTACTTGAGTAGTTCGCTAGTCAGATCATTGGCAGTCGTCACATAGTGATCGTTCACCGCTGTCACGAAATCCCCTTCCTGAAGACCCGCATCGGCGGCTGGACTATTCGCCATCACACTTGAGATCGGGACCCCATCGTGCGGCATCCGGGGATTGGCGGGTGGCCCACTTTTGCGGGGTGTGGGCGGGTGGCCCATATCTCCCGAGGGTGCCCCAGACGAGCCGGTTTTGCTCGTCTTGGAGCAAGAGCAAAGATGGGAAGGTTATCCGCGCACAGCTAGTTCTTTCCATCCGTCCCCAAATCCCTTACATAAACCCGCCCCGGCGAGGCCGTTTGCACATTGTTTTTCTCGAAGCAGTCCTTGATCCGCCGGCGTAACTCTCGGCTCACCGCATATTGCCGGCCGGGTTTCGTCTTCACCAGCACCAGGTATTCCGCCTCCCCATTTCCGATCCGATCGATTCCCGGTACCTGCACGTCGGAAACAATGTCCTCCTCCGTATTCGGATCGTGGCGCACATCCTTTCCTACTTGCTGCAACAGATTCACGATCTTGTCGCTCGGTTCGCCGTAGGCAACTACTACCTTCATCGCGATCTGGGCCCAATCCCGCGTCATGTTGGAGACGATCTGAATCTGGCTGTTCGGGATGATGTGCACCGTCCCATCGTCATCGCGCAGCACCGTCCGTCGCAGCGTCATGTCCTCAACCGCGCCTTTGACACCGGCAACACGGATCGTGTCGCCAATGTTGTACTGATCTTCAAGCAGGACAAAGAATCCATTGATGAAGTCATGCACCAGCGCCTGCGCCCCGAACCCGATCGCAAGACCTGCGATCCCTGCACTGGCCAGCAACGGCCCGAGATTTAGACCAAGATAGGGAAGGATCTGCAGCGTCGCGACAAACAGAATGATGAACGTCCCAATGCTGTTGATGACGCTGGCCAGGGTCTGAATCTGTTGCACCCTTATGCCGGACGGCAACCGCCTCGAACGCAGCGCGAGCATTCCCCGAGTCGTCACGCGCAGAATACGAATGAGAACAATACATCCAAGGATGATCAGCAGGATCTTCGGGATATCATGCCGCAGGAAGTTCGCCGAATCCTCTCGCCAATCCAGAAACAGGCTCCGCAGCCGTTCCGGCCACGTTACGAAAGCAATCGAAATAGGATGCATACCGTTCGGCGCGATTATAGCAACTCGTCTTTGGTCGGCAGCTATGCAGGCCACCACGTATAATCTCAGGCAATTCTCGCGTTTTGAGGTCCTGTCTGCTATGACTCAGCGCTTCGCCTTTGCTCTGTTTCTGCTCATTTGCTTCACCTCGCCGGTTCTCGCGCAACTTCCATACCCTGTCCCCAATATGGGCCAGCCCCCACAGACAAACGAGCAGGAAGACAAGATGAAGCGTGAGCAGGCCAAGAAGTTCAACAAAGAACGCCACCAGAATCTGAAGAAAGACACCGATAAGCTGCTGGAACTGGCAACCGAGCTCAAGCAATACGTCGATAAGTCCAACGAGAACGTCCTCTCCGTCGATGTCGTCAAGAAAGCGGAAGAAATCGAAAAGCTTGCCCATTGCGTCAAAGACAAGATGAAAGCCAATTAGGGCAACCCGTAAAACGTGCGTACCTGGGCGGATTAGCTTATGATTGCAACTGAGTTGCACTACGGATGAACCCATGCCCTTACCCGCAACGGAAACTCCTGGCCGCCTCCAGTCCGAACTGATGGCCCGCGGTTTACGCATGACCCGCCAGCGCCGCACCATTCTCAGCGTCGTTGAAACTGCCAAACAACATCTTGACGCCAGCCAGATCCTTCGCCGCGCGCGAAAAATGGATCCCGCCATTGACCGCGTGACCGTCTACCGCACCCTGACTTTGCTCAAACGACATGGGCTCATTGATGAACTCGATCTCATGCACATGGAGGGAGAGAAGCACTTCTACGAACGTCGCCCCGAACGCGCCCACATCCACATGGCCTGTCTTCGCTGCGGACGAATCACTGAATTCGAGAGTGATCTCTTCGACCGGTTGAAAGGTCAGATCCAGCGCGATTGCCAGTTTCACATCGTGGTCACACGATTGGAAGTGGGCGGCTACTGCTCCCATTGCCGCTCCGCCAACCTTTCCTGACATTCTTTGTTGCATCTAGTTGCAACTCGATTGCAACAAAATCTGTGCTCCCCAATTGCCCGCCTCGCACCCCAGGAATAAAGTAAGTAGTACGTCATATTGCAACTCAGTTGCAAATAGAGGGTCGGCCATGCGCATATTGATACTCGTTATTCTCGCCACCGTTTCGCTTTTATCCGGATCAACCTCACTCGCTCAGGAAGCACCCTACTTTGTCACCTATGACCATCACCTCGAAGAACCTGGAAACCTGGAAATTGCCACATCCACTACGACAGGGCCGGTGAGAAGCGGTCAGAACTCCTACTTCGCTCCTTATCTCGAATTGGAATACGGACTGAAAGCCTGGTGGACCTCCGAGCTGTACCTTGAAGGTCAATCAACTTTTGGGGACAGCATCATCCCTACCGGTTGGCGTTTTGAGAACCGCTTTCGTGTTTTGCCGAGGGAACATCTGATTAATCCTGTCCTGTACTTCGAATACGAAAGCATCAACGAAGCCAGCAAGATTCAAAAAGAGATTGTGGGCAATGCCTCCGATTTCGGGGAGAGCAACGCCGAACTACGGCAGACCCACGCGCACGAACTCGAGACGAAGCTCATCCTTTCCTCCAATACGCACGACTGGAATCTGGCCGGCAACTTCATCGTCGAGAAGAATCTCTCGGAGAACGAGGGATTCGAATTCGGCTATGCCATCGGCCTGGCGCGGCCTCTTGCGACGCTCGCCTCTGCCAAAGAGTGCCGCTTCTGCCGTGAAAACTTCACCGCTGGCCTCGAATGGTACGGAGGCCTGGGGAGCACCATGGGATTCGGCTTGCATGACACTGCTCACTATGCCGGGCCGGTGATTTCCTGGCAGCTGAGCGACAACAGTTCCCTCCATTTCTCTCCCGCCATTGGATTAACCCACGAGAGCAATCCTGTGCTGTTCCGCTTCGGATACAGTTATGAAGTCCGCGGCTTTGGCCGGAAAATGGCGAAGCTCTTCGGAGGACAGCAATGAGAGCTCTCCTCTCTCTCTTCTTTGTCCTGCTGATTGTCACGCTCGCCGCCGTCGCCCAGAACACCGGGTATCAACAGGACCCAAACTGGGTTGTTCCGGCCGACGCGTCCCGCAAACCGAATCCCATTTCGGGAAGACCTCAGTTGGCCGCCGGAGGCAGGAAATTGTTTCTCCGGCACTGTGCCGAATGTCACAACGTCGATGGCTCTGGTCTCAAACAAGCTGCAGATTTGCAACTACCTGTCGTGCAAAACCAAACGGATGGCGTGCTTTTTTGGAAGATTACGAATGGGAACCTCCGGCACAACATGCCATCCTTCAGCAATCTTCCCGAAATGCAGAGGTGGCAAATTGTCCTGTTCTTGCGAACGCTCAAACCTGGCCCACGTTCCCAGGACTAGCAGGGTCTAATCGCATCACGTGTTTTGCTCATATTTGTCGCCGCAGTGCCGATGAAATAACGGTAGAACGCTTGGAGCGACGGTATGACAATTTCCACAGTGGCTGATCAATCGACCCGCGAGAGTTCTATTCACGATGCAATCGCACAGCGCGCTCGCGAATTATGGGAACTAGGGGGTAGGCGCGAGGGACACGCCGAGGAAGACTGGAAGCAGGCCGAATCTGAGATACTCACCCAACTGGCAGCTCGCGTCCCGGCACGAAGGCGAAGAATTGTCGTCAAAACAGCGGGCGTGATCTACACAGGAGAATACGATCCCGCAACCGCTAACTGGTATCGCCCCGGTGATCTGCGAACTGGCTCCGAGATCCAGCTACAATTTCAGGGCGACTCGATGATCATCAAATTCCCCGGCGGGAAACGATTAGAGGCTAAGATCACGCGACGCGAGCCGACCTCCGAACCCGCGGCCGATCCGCGGACAAAGCGATTTGTTGAGTACGCCAAAGAATAGCGGATATTCAAAAGAAAACGCCATCCACAATGGATGGCGTTTTTCATTTTCGGTTCGTACTACTCGGCAGCTGCCCTTGCCGCTGCATCCGCCTCCTGTGCCGCCCCGATCCGCATACCGTAGAACGACCGGTACACAAAATACAGCGACACCAGGAAGAACAGCAGCGCCAGGATATTGCTCGTGCCCGCGCCCTTTTCGCGAGTCAACGTGACAGCCAGTTCCACCGCTAGCAAGCCGAACAGCGTCGTGAACTTGATGATCGGATTCAAGGCCACCGAAGAAGTATCCTTGAAGGGATCACCCACCGTGTCGCCTACGACGGTCGCCGCGTGCAGATCAGTTCCCTTCTGCTTCAGTTCCGTCTCGACGATCTTCTTAGCGTTGTCCCATGCTCCGCCCGCATTCGCCATGAAGATGGCCTGATACAAGCCGAACGCCGCGATCGAAAGCAGGTACCCGATGAAGAAGAAAGGCTCCACGAAGGCAAAGGCCAGCGTTGCGAAGAACACCGAAATAAAGATGTTCAGCATTCCTTTCTGCGCGTACTGGGTACAGATCGCTACTACCTTTTTGCTATCGGTGACTGACGCCTTCTCAACCCCTTCCAGCTTGATGTTGGCTTTGATGAATTCCACCGCTCGGTATGCACCCGTGGTTACCGCCTGGGTCGAGGCTCCCGTAAACCAGTAGATCACCGCGCCACCGCTGATCAATCCGAGAACGAACGGTGCGTGCAACAAGGACAACTTATCGACATTCGTCGTCAGACCGTTCGTCAAAGCCATGATGATCGAGAAAATCATCGTTGTAGCGCCCACCACGGCCGTGCCAATGAGGACTGGCTTGGCCGTCGCCTTGAAGGTGTTCCCGGCCCCGTCATTCTCTTCCAGCATGTCCTTGGCGCGGTCAAAGTTCGCGTTGAACTTGAAGTCTCTGCTGATTTCCTGTTCAACATTCGGCACTTGCTCAATCAATGACAATTCATAGACCGACTGGGCGTTATCCGTAACCGGTCCGTACGAGTCTACGGCGATTGTCACCGGCCCCATGCCAAGGAAACCAAACGCCACCAGCCCAAACGCGAACACCGGGGCAGCCACCATCAATGCAGAAAGATTTGTGGTGCCGACAGTGGACATGTAGTACCCGATCGACATGAGCAGGACCATCGTCAAACCCAGGTAGTAGCCCGAGAAATTGCCCGCGACGAACCCGGAAAGGATGCCGAGTGATGCTCCGCCTTCCTTTGCTGATGTCACGACTTCTCTTACATGTCGCGACTCTGTGGAGGTGAAGACTTTTACGAGTTCCGGGATCACTGCACCGGCCAGCGTCCCGCAAGAAATGATGGTCGCCAGTTTCCACCACTGGGTGGTGTCCCCGTGCAAATCCGGGATGATGAAGTAAGAGATCACATATGTCAGGACAATCGATACAAAAGACGTAATCCACACCAGCGAGGTCAGCGGCGCCTCGAAGTTCATGCGGTCCGCATTGCTGTATTTCGCTTTTGCTATCGCACCATTTATGAAGTAGGCCGCCGCGCTGGCAACCAGCATGGCAATGCGCATCACGAAAATCCACACCAGAAGCTGGACCTGCACGGTAGGGTCTTTGACACCCAGCAGAATGAACGTGATCAGGGCCACGCCCGTCACACCATACGTCTCGAATCCATCCGCGCTTGGGCCAACGGAATCTCCCGCATTGTCTCCCGTACAGTCGGCGATCACGCCAGGATTGCGGGCATCGTCTTCCTTGATTTTGAAGACGATCTTCATCAGGTCCGACCCGATATCAGCGATCTTCGTGAAAATACCGCCCGCAATACGCAGGGCGGCCGCACCCAGCGACTCACCTATCGCGAAACCGATGAAACAGGGTCCGGCATAGTCACCCGGGACAAAAAGAAGGATGATCAGCATCATCAGCAACTCGACGCTGATCAGCATCATGCCGATGCTCATCCCGGCTTCCAGGGGAATTTGGTATATCGAATACGCTTTCCCCTTCAAGGAGGCGAATGCGGTCCGTGAATTGGCGAACGTATTGACCCGGATTCCAAACCACGCCACGCCGTAGCTGCCCGCAATTCCCACGATGCTGAAGCCCAAAATAATCGGCAGGGTCACAGCAATGGGCTTCCCGGGTACTGGGGCGAGGATCCCGAAGTAAAGAATAATGATGATGGCTATGAAGATCCACAGCAGCATCAGGAACTTGCCCTGCGTGACCAGGTAGGTCTTGCAGGTCTCGTAGATCAATTCCGAAATATCCCGCATGGAACGGTGGACGGGCAGATTCTTCAACCGGGTGTAGATCGCCAAGCCGAACAGTAGTCCGAAAATGCAGAATAGGATCCCGACCAACAGCAGATTGTGGCCGCTGACCCCCAGGAACTGCACCGACGACAGGTCGGGCACTTTGAGAGCAGCCTCTCCGCCGCCTTCTTCCGGTTGTGCCACAGCGAAAGCTGAACTCGCCGCAAGGATGGCCGATAACAGCATGCTTACTTTCACGAAACGGCAGCCCGTGGACGCAATTCTAGCGAGCCAGGTGCGCATACGAATTCCTCCAGAATGGATCTTTTACGGGGGTATCGACGTGTCTAGGTTCTCTCTCCCGCAGGCAATTCGGCCGATTAACTATCCGGGGAGCTGCCTTGCCGAAGTCCGAACACGCTTCCACACAAGACCTGGAAATAAGGAGTGCTGAGCTTGGCCGCGTCGGATCATTTTGCGCTGAGTGGGGTCCCAATACATGCCCAGGAAACTACGACCCAACCCGCACAAAACCAGCTTTTATAGCATTTTGCCGCTGCTCGGTCAAACCTCGACGTCACCACCACCTGTGACCATTGGATAGCGTCCACAATTCCTCCGCTCGCGCCACTTCGCGGAGACAAATCTATTACTCACTCGAAAGTACATTTTCGCCTGCTCGGGAAGTATTCCTGCTCGTCTTTTTCGGACTGCGCAAAAAGAGCTTGGCTCAAGGTAAAAACGTGTCGCGCTCACACCTTCTACTCTGCTTTTCTTTCAATAACTTCTGCTAACTCGTACGTTGTACACGCCAGAAAAAACAATTCGTCCTCACTCGTGAATGGCAGGGTTTTTGCGAAGTCGAAACTTCAATACGCAAGTTCCACGTACGAGTTTTCGCGGTTCATCACCACGAATTTCTCTAAGAGAATCACCCGGGTTTCCCAAATAAGTTGTTCACCTTAAAAAAACTTCCGCCACCGGAGAGTGGTCGCGGACTTTCATCCAGCAAGGAGGAGATGTTGACTTTCCCGAACACAACCACTCGATTCCTAGTGCGACTGGCGACGCTCGCACTTCTACTGACTCTCGTAGCCGGTACCACTTACGCAGGGACATTCGATGGACCCGCGGAATTACCCCGCGTATACGTGCAGAGCGCCTTATCCAGTACCCCCTCACCCGGGAAGGTTTGGAACGTGAGCGCTGGCGGCAGTGTTCAGCAGGCGATCAACAGTGCCGCCTGTGGCGATACCGTGTCAATGCAAGCCGGCGCAACATTCACTCTGCCGATAACCCTTGTCGCCAAGAACTGCGACGCGCAACACTGGATCACCATTCGTACCAGCGCTCCCAGTTCAGCCTTGCCCGCGCCCGGCACTCGGCTCACCCCCTGCTATGCCGGAGTCGCTTCTCTTCCCTCTCGTCCCGCATTAAATTGCAAGTCGACAGCGAAAGTAGTAGCCAGCATCGTTTCCTCCGCCAAGGGCGGCAATGCGGTCGTCATGGTGAATCCCGGAGCCAAGTACTACCGCTTGACCGGGCTGGAGCTCACGCGCACCGCAGGCGGCAATCTCAACTCCATCATTCTTTTTCAAAAGAACGCGGACCACATCATTTTCGATCGCCTCTGGATCCACGGGACAACCCATGACGACACCGCGCATGGTATTTACCTGGCCGGCAGCACCAATGTCGCGGTGATCGATTCCTATATCAACGACATGCATTGCACCGCGATCACCGGCGGCTGCAGCGACTCCCAGACAATTGACGGCGGTAGTTCCTCTTTACCTATGGGCCCCTATCAAATCGTCGACAACTATCTGGAAGCTGCGGGCGAGAACGTGATGTTCGGTGGCGGTCCAGCAACCATGACGGCCGCGGACATTGAAATTCGAAGAAACCATTTCTACAAGCCTTTGATCTGGAAACAGGGCACAACCGGCTACATCACCGGCAATAGCGCCAATCCCATGGTCGTCAAGAATTTCTTGGAGCTGAAGAACGCTCAACGCGTACTCGTGGATGGCAACATCATGGAGTACACCTGGGGCGGATTCTCGCAAATGGGTTATGGCATCGTCCTGAGCCCTAAGAATCAGACCATTAATGGAGTGAATGTCTGCTCAATATGCCAGGTCACGGATGTGACGATTCGCTACACGACCATCAGTCACGTGGCCTCCGGCTTCCAGATCGCCAATGCGCCTTCCAGCGGCGGTGGTGCACCGCTTGCCGGCGAGCGATATAGCATCCACGACGTTACGGTCGATGACATCAACGGCGTAACTTACAAAGGACCCGGATCCGTTGCTCTCGTTGCCGTGCTCGGTACCAACATGCCGGTTCTGCAGGACGTCCAATTCAACCATGTCACTGCTTTTGCGCCGACCACCATGCTTTACATCGGCAATCCAAAGAGCAGCAAACAGATGATTAACTTCCTGTTTCAAAACAGCCTCGTAACCACGGGCCGCTACCCGGTCTGGTCTTCGGGCGGCACAACCAATTGCGCCATTTCGGATGTTCCCATCACGGTGCTTGCAACGTGCTTCAATCCTTATTCATTCGTAAGGAATGGCCTGATCGCGTCTCCCAGCGCCTTTCCTCCGTCGCTGTGGCCTTCCGGGAATGCCTTCCCGAGCAGCACGACCACGGCGCAGTTCGTGAACTACAACAACGGCAACGGCGGCAACTACCAGTTGTTGTCAACCAGCCCTTACAAGAATGCCGGCACCGACGGCAAAGACCTGGGCGCGGACTTTACGGCTCTGCGCACCGCCATTACGGGCGTCTACTGACCACCATCAAGATATAAAGGCAGAGGCGGGTCCGATACCCGCCTCTTTTTTGTTTCTTGGTATCCCATTTCGGGAAGAGACCATCCTCTTTTATTGCCACTTCTTTAGAACACCTTTCGCAACTCCGTAGACAATTGAAGAGGTCGGTAACTCCCCGCCTCTTCTAAGACGCGGGTTGTCACCCTCTTGGGATCAATTCCCCAAGTGAATTGGTCAAGCTCGAGTGTCCTTCGGCGCGGGGGTGTACACGATGGGCGCTACCCTCAAACTACCCATACCCATCGCTCTTCCAGAGGATTTGTCTGGCTGCCAAATCGGCCGCTTCCTCGTTCATCACAAGCTCGGCACGGGTGGCATGGGCGAGGTGTATTACGCCGATGATACCGTTCTCCACCGTCCGATAGCCCTGAAGCGGCTTGCCCCACGTTATCGCGAGCCCGATTCGCGCAGGCGTTTCCTTTCCGAAGCACAGCGTGCCTCTACGCTGAATTCTGAAAACATCGCCGCTGTTTACGACGTGCTGGAGCAAGGCCGCGAACTCTTATTGATTCTTGAGTACGCCGAAGGCGTCACGCTTCGTCGCCGCCTCGAGGAAGTCGGCCGTTTCACCATCGATTCCTTCCTCCACATCGCGTCGCAGTGCGTGATTGCCCTGACCGAAGCGGAAAAGCGGAACATTGTGCATCGTGATCTGAAGCCGGAAAACATAATGCTCGACGGCAATGATCACGTGAAGCTGCTCGATTTCGGTCTCGCCTGTCGGAGCACGACCGATATATCCACTCTCAATACCACGCAGACGCAAAACGCAACTCTTGCGGGAACCCCGGGCTATTTCGCTCCGGAAGTCCTGCTACAGCAAAGGATAGATACGCGAGCCGACATCTTTTCACTGGGTGTCGTCTTTTACGAAATGCTTACCGGAACAAATCCTTTCGCCGCGGCTCCATTGTTGGTCTCCGCCGATCGGACCTTACATTCGCAACCTTCACCAATTCTCGCAGCAAACCCACAGGTATCCGAAGGCCTCGAGCGAATCGTTTTCAAGATGCTCGCCAAGGCACCCTCGGATCGATATGCCAATGCATCCGACTTGCTTCACGACCTTCTCGAGCAACAGAAACCTCGGCCAGGTCTAGAGCGACCTGGGATCGAAGCACTGAAGAATCGACACGGTGTTGCTGTCACTCTCATCCTCTTAATCGCCTCCTTGCTGACCATCCCCCTTTATCGCTGGGGCTACAACCGCGTCTGGCCTCCATTGCCGACAAAGAAACATATTGTGGTTTTACCTTTCACGGTCGAGAGCGACAACGTCGACGACAAAGCATTTTCCCGAGGTCTCACCGAAACCTTGACCGCACGCTTGGCGCAATTGTCAGGTCGCTATGACTTGCAAGTCGTCCTCCCTGGCGAACTTCGCGGAGTAAACATCGCTTCGGTAGCTCAAGCGCGTTCGGACTTCGGAACGAATTTGGCACTCCAGGGCAGTATCCATCGCGTCGGTAGTCGGATTCGAGTTGTCCACCGCCTCGTGCACACCGGTACGCAGCAAGTCTTGAGAGCCGGCACGGTAACGGCCGACCTCGGCGATCCTTTTGCTCTCGAAGATAAGGTCGTTGAGAGTGCTCTACGTTCTCTTGAACTCGAGTTTGGCGGACAGCAGCCTAGCTTGGCCAGTGATCGCAGTACAACCCAACCTGCTGCGTACGATTACTATCTTCGCGGCCGAGGATATCTTCAGGAGTACCAGCAACCGGAAAACATCCAGAGCGCAATAAAACTCTTTCAACGCGCACTTGAAGTTGATCCGGAATTCTCCCTGGCTCATGCCGGTTTAGGCGAGAGCTACTGGTATGAGTACCAGTTCACCCATGATCGTGACTGGATCGCCAGGGCACTGGAAAGCTGTAAGAAATCCGCCGCCCGCGGGCTTGGCCATCAGTGCCTCGGAACAATCTATAACGGCACAGGAAAATACTCTGAGGCGTCATCCGAGTTCCAGAAAGCGCTTCGAGCCGATGATCGCAATCTGGAGATCTATCGCGGACTCGGTTTTGCGTATGAACACATCGGCAAGGCTGTCGATGCGGAAAAAACCTACCGCCAGGCATTGGATTTGCGGCCTGAATACTGGGGAGGCTACAACTGGCTCGGAGTGTTTCTCTACGGCCAGCATCGGTATGACGAAGCTATCGGAATGTTCAAGCAAGTCACCGATCTCGCACCCGACAATGTCCGCGGCTACAACAATCTTTGTGGTGTCTACATCGCTGTCGGCCAGTATGCGGCGGCAACACCGGTCTGCGCCAAATCTGCTTCCATCCGGCCGACGCAAGATGCTTATTTAAATTTGGGCAACTCCTATTTCTACCAGCGGCGTTTTACCGAAGCGGCTACGGCCTATGACAAGGCCGTCCGTCTCGACGAGCGTATGGCGTCTGCCTGGGGAAACCTCGCTGACGCCCTCTATTGGCAAATGGCAACACGCAATGATTCCTTTTCGGATTATCGAAAAGCAATCGCGTTACGAACCGAGCAAATCAAGGTTAATCCTAAAGACGCACTGGCGGTTAGTTACGTCGCGCTTTATCACGCGATGCTGCGCGAAAAATCAGAAGCCTGGACGAATGCGAATCGCGCCAGCGCCCTCGCGCCCAACGATCCCGACGTCCAGTACAACTTGGCCCTGATCGCTTGTCAGCTCGGAGAGCAGTCCAAAGCGATTTCCTGGTTGCGGAAAGCGCTCCAGGGTGGGGTTTCGGTTGATTTAGCTCGCGGTCACCCCGTGTTCGATAGCCTGCGTAACGATCGTTCTTTTCGGAGCCTTATCGATAAAGAACCACTTAATCCTTCAATCTAGAACGAATGTCCGCTCGACAAATGTGAGGAGGAACACTATGGCAACCGCACCGGTTCGAGTAAAAGGCAAAATAGAGCGGGTTGAGGTCAAGTGCAACCCAGATCACGTTGATAAAGAAACGGTAGAACTAAGCAAGTCGGCGGGTGATCAGGTCGCATGGCATTCGGTGGAACATCGCATTATCACTTTCAATGGAACATCTCCATTCCCCAAGTCGGAATTCGAAATCCAACCCAATGCCACCGTGCTTTCCGGTCCGATCGAAGTTCAGGCCAATGGCTCTTACAAGTACACGATCCACAAGCCCAAAGGGCCAGTCGGCTTGGACCCCGAGATCATTATCCGGTATTGATCCTTAGCACAACCTGCGACTTCTCAAACGGCTTGATCGTAGGTTGAAAGAGTCACGGCGCTACGCCCAGTTGCCAGAACAGGAACGAGTACACATCCGTTCCCTCTTCAATCAACTTGGCTACCGGCTTCCCCGCTCCGTGTCCCGCTTTTGTCTCGATTCGCAGTAGAATC
>JBPYEW010000093.1:0-21333 GCA_051984555.1 Terriglobales bacterium
AATCGCCTGATAGCGGAAACTGAGAATGCGAATCGCGCTTCAATGTCCAAACGGAGCAAGCCCCGCCACCAAAAAGACGAGTCCTGACGCGACGCAGCCCCACACAGCATATGCGGGCCACGCTGACCAACCATGTCTGGAACGCGCTTCAAGGTATGCGCGTGGAAGAGTCCAAATAGCCGTGTTCGGAATTGTGATTAACTGATTTAGATTTCTCTCTCCCGCCGTTTGGAGTTTTCGATGGAGGTGAAGACTCAGCACAGCGGAGGCTCCCATCAGCAGAAAACCCAACACAGGCAGTGGATCGTGCCGGGTGACCCAAACGATGCTTTGCCAATTCAACAAGGTTCTTGCAGCCTCCCAGCAGAGTCTATGCGACGCCGCCTTCGCGGCGTTAGGTATCGGTGGTAGTGGCCCTTGGGTTTGATGACTGGCGATAAATCGCCATTACACTCATTGACTCTTCCGGCCGGGGTTCTGATTGTAATCGCCTGCTTACAACAGTTCTCATGTGGGCCGAAGCCGCCATACATGACGTTTCTTGGCGCTTCCTGGTCTGTGCCGAAATGACATCAGATGTACGACATGCAAACGACACGACCAAAAGAGAACTTGCTACTGGCAGCACTCCCAAAGTCAGAGCGCGATCGTCTCGATCCTTATTTAGAACGGGTTGAAATGCAGGTTGCTCAACCGATCACGGAACCCGGCGAACCGATTCCATTCTTGTACTTCCCGTTCGATGCAGTCACTTCCACAACACAGGAGATGAGCGATGGCTCGATGATCGAAACGGGGCTTATGGGAGTCGAAGGCCTTTCCGGGGTTCAGGTGTGGCTTGGACATCGCACAACAGCGGCGACCACATTCGTGCAGGTTCCGGGGGTTGGTCATCGGATCGCAACAGAAGACTTTATCCGTGAAGTGCGGGACAATATGTCCTCACCTTTGAACAATCTGATCAGATCGTATGTTCATGCCTTCCTGGTTATGACCTCCATTACCGCTGCCTGCAATCGACTACATACCATTGATCAGCGTATGTGCCGTTGGTTGGGAATGACATATAACCGGGCGCGGCGCACTGAATACCCATTGCGTCACGAATTCCTCGCACAGATGCTTGGGGTACATCGACCGACCTTGTCTACTGCAGCCAGCATGCTACAAAGGGCTGGTCTGATCAGTTATCGCTATGGAAAACTCACGATTCTGGACCCGCAAGCGCTGAGGGCGGGTGCCTGCGAGTGCTTGGAACTGATGGAGATTCAGTTCGATACCATTTTTGATCAGCCCTGGCGAGAAAAGGCACAATCTTCCGAGCACGTGGAATAGATAAAAGTTCCCTTCGGTCCCACGTTGGACAAACGTCTGCTTCCCGACAATGTACGATGAGACAAATGCTTGGTCCTAAGCAGCACGGGCCCGAGAGCACCTCGCGTTTACTGGCAAGAGCGCGACGAGCGATCGACCATGCGCATCGGGTTCACGCAACTACCCAGATTTTGGGAATCACCTTCCTTCACACTGACCTGGATTTAGGAATGACTTTCGCTCGCATTGCGTCCGCCGCTCCGTCGGGTTCAGAAAGACGCACTCGCAATCAGGCAAATGGCCGCGTTGCTTACCAGGCAATCTCGGCAATAAGTAGTCGGGTTTTTCTCAGCAATGAGGATCGCGAAGACGTGGACTGCAGATTGGCCCAACTCCGCTCGGCCTTGGAGGAGATTGGGGAAGCAGTTCTCTGAAAGCACATCCTTTGATGTGGCAAACAATGCACCCCCAAGCAGAGTGCGCTGGATGTGCCGCCAGTGAATTGCATTCTCGCACAATGGTTGATTGGCGAAATATCGCCATTACACTCACTGAGGTTTGGCGGAAAACACTGGGCCGCAAACTCCGTACTAGTCCCTAATCACACTCGATCCCATCGGGCATCCTCTTGCACCGCCATATGGGGGGCGAGTATTTACCGCCGTGTCCGGTGCCTCCGGAGCTGTGAAACTGGACTACCTCCTTCTTGGCGGCGTTGTAAATTTGATTCTTGATGTCGGGCCTCAGCCAGGTCTGTGCCCAGGCAAGCTGCGTTTTCCCCCCACACAGCAGCAAGTCCCCTCGTTCATCTGGCGGGATCGATGTCCGACTGGCAACTTGGCAATCCATTCCTGCTCCGAGTTTCCAACTGGTAGCCGTCAACGCAGGTGCGAACACGTCCCCTTCCACGTTTGCCACAAGCAGCTTCTGGTCCCTGGGTCTGCAGCCCCCAGCAATGACGATTAGCAAGGCAGCTACTCCACATTTGCACAGGAATGAGGGGCTGTTCATCCTGATGGGGATTCTAGCGTCGGGAAGGTAAGTGTCGCAAAATCGCAATTACACACTCATTGACCCGGGCGACCGGGAGTTCTGAGTGTAATCGCCTGATTACGTCAGTTGACTTCCGGGTTGCCCGTAATCCAGGTGCAATACGGAAAAATAGTTTGCCTTTGTAGCAGCTTTCCAGAACCGAGATAAAGAGTTGTTCATGCCTGGAGTCCGTCCTATCATTTCGATCCAATCCTCTGGCCGCGAACGGAGCATGCGATGAAACCCGCGACCTTGTCGCTCATGATTGCAATCGCCATCCTGCTGGGCATTGGAATTCGTTCTCGTGGGCAGTCGACATCTCAGCCGATTGAAGCCCCTACTGGATTTGACGACCAGAGCAACGGCTTTTCTGATCCTGACCGCCGTCATGCTGATCAGACGTTCTTCGAGGAAGTGGAACATATTGCGCCTGATGGACTAGGTCCGCTCTACAACGCGCAATCGTGCCGCGAATGTCACCAGAGCCCGGTTTCCGGTGCGGGCAGCCAGATCACCGAGCTGCGCGTCGGACACCTCGATGCACATGGACTATTTCAGAACCCTGAGATTCCCATCAGTCATGGCGCTGAACTGATCAAGGGCCGAACGTTGATAAACGATCGCGCCATCTGTCCTGAAATCCAGGAACACGTGCCAACAACAGAAACCGTGCGCACCAACCGCCTTGCTACCAGCATCTTAGGCGGCGGCTACGTGGAAGCGATCTCCGATGAGACTCTTTTGCAGATCCGCAGGCAGCAATGCAAAGCGACGCACCGAAAAATCTGCGGCCAAGCCGTGAAGGTGCCGGTGCCCGAGAGCGAGGGATCAGATCGCATCGGGCGCTTTGGCTGGAAGGACCAACACGCCAGTTTACTTGCTTTCGCTGCCGACGCCTATCTCAACGAAATGGGTATCACCAGCAATCTTCAGAAAACGGAGGTGACCACCGCCTGCAATCCGCCCGTGACCACGACGACTCCAAACACCGATCCAACAAAGGTTACTGAGCCAAACAGCATTCCCGATCCGAGCGATAACAATTTGGAAGATATCGATCACTTTGCCAGCTTCATGCGTTCGCTGAAAGCGCCTGCCCGGGACGAATCGATTGCGGCAAGTTCGGACGCAAAACATGGGGAGAAGTTGTTCACCAAGATCGGGTGCGCAACCTGTCACGTGGAAACAATTGTGACGAGCAAGAGTCCAGCCGCAACTGGTGGACCGGGATTGCACCCCGAGGCCCTTGAGAACCGGACCATTCATCCTTTTAGTGACTTCCTCCTGCACGACGTTGGCACCGGTGACGGAATCTCAGTTGCCTTAGTCGAACATTTCGGTCGTCACCTCCTCGAAAAACGTTTTCGGGAGGAGGGCCATGCGGAAGGCAACGAGCCAGCCGGAAATTTCGAAGAAGAATGCAGTGAGAGCTATCAAACAGCCGTGGCCGAGGGTGAAAAACACCCCAAACTGCTGCGCGACACGCTCTGCGCACGCAATAAGATCAGGACCGCTCCACTGTGGGGATTACGGCTACGCTCGCGTTTTATGCACGACGGCAGCTCCGTCCAATTGGACGAAGCTGTCCGCCGGCATTCAGGAGAATCCTCGAAGATAACCGAGCACTTTCTAAAGCTGAAGCCGTCGGATCAAAAAGCGCTGCTGACCTTTCTGCAATCATTGTAATTTTCATTTCTAGAATGTCATTTATAGGAGCAATAGATTTATCCACAGTAGGTCCTGTTGGTGGATCGTCGGCAACCCGGAAATTACAAATGGTCAGGTCAGTTGTTGAAACATCACCATTACGCTCATTACCCTGCCGGACCTTGGTTGTGAGTGAAATCGCCTAATCTCGACAGTGATCGATTGCAGCTTTGAGCTTGTCCGCATAGAATCACCCAGACCAAGCATGCACCTTTCCCTAGGGCCCAGCCTCTTTCCGGCCCAAGCCAAGGAGGCCAAGCCGCGTGCGCGTTCATCTCGTTAACCCAAGTGAAGTTTCCTTCGGAACAGCTGTCATTACTCCGCGCTGGTTGTATGTCTTGGCCGCGGCGACACCTGCGGACTTCGGAGATCCCGCTCTGGTCGATGAAACTCTGGAGGCCGTAGACCCAGAAGACATTCAGGCGGGAGATGTTGTCGGGATAGGCATTCATACGGCCAATGCGTTACGTGGTTACGAGATTGGAAAAATAGCACGTAGTCGTGGCGCATATGTAGTCTTCGGCGGCATCCACGCAACCCTATATCCTCGCGAAGCGCAAGAACTGGGCGGTGCCCATGCCGTAGTAAAGGGCGACGGAGATATGGTGTGGGCGAAGGTACTAGGGGACTGCTCCCGCGGCACTCCTCAGCCGCTCTACGAGGGAGGCCGGATTGACGCATCGCAATTTCTGCCCGCACGCTGGGATTTGATCCCACGCAAGCGTTATATGTGGGCTTCTGTACAGACCGTTCGCGGGTGCCCTAAGCATTGCTCCTTCTGCTCGGTTTGGCGGACAGACGGGCAACGACCCCGGCAGAGGGCCGCGGATGTAGTAATTCAAGAGATCGTGCAACTGCGACGGCTCGGATTCAGATTCATCGCGCTAGCGGACGACAATTTCTACCCGGTGACTCTTACCGATCTCCGCCTCGCAGCCGAGCAGCAAAATACCGAGCGGTTGAATGAACTCAAAGCCGTCCGGGCAGAGCGGTTCGAACTTATGGCACGCCTGGCTCAATTGCCATCTGACATGATCTTCTTCACCCAGATCACCATGGAAGCGGGAGAAGACCCCGAATTCCTGGATGCTATGAGCGCCGCCCACATCAAGGGCGCACTGGTTGGCGTAGAGTCCGTCACGCCGGCAGGATTGAAGGACGTTTACAAGGAGTTTAATGCGGCCGGCGAAGATCTGGTGGAACGACTGCGAACGTTCCGTCGCCATGGCGTCTACATTCTTGGTTCTTTCATTTTTGGGTTGCCCAGTGACCGTCCTGAGACTTTTGACGCCACGGCCCTCGCAGCGGCGCAGGCGGAACTTGCATTTGCACAGTTCGTGATGCTGACTCCCTATCCGGGAACCGTGGACTTTAACCGCTGGGAGAAGAGTATGGAAGCCGCTCCGGTATACATCGGCGGGATTCCTATCACCCGGCGCTGGCTCATTCCACGAGAGCTTCGGCCCAAGCTGTACTGGCCTCATCCAACCATGGCTCCGGAGGAGATTCGCCAACGCACGCAGTCTGTTTGGGATAGTTTTTACAGCTTAAACTGCATTTGGATGCGGGCCGGGTTCATAAAATCCATGCGGGCTCGCCTGACGTTTGTCTTGATCTCCAAAATTTACCGGCAGATGTATGCCGACACGGGAATCGCCACCGATAGTGCACGCGTCTCGCGATCCGCGCTTTGGGCCCGGTGGCTGGCGAAAGCTTGTCAACGGCTATTTGCAGCTCCACCGATGCCAACCCTCAAGGTGCCGGGTTAGGTACAACATCCGCCTTTTTAGAGTACACATCTTCCTCAGACGTAGAGGCCATCGGCATTACTCAAGATTCAGGACCAGGGGAGGGGTACCCCGACCCTTCACCGCGTGCCCTTCGCGCGTTCATCAGGGGGCTGGGGCACCTTGCGTTGTTTGCAAGGTCGGAGAAGCTTTACTCGTTCAGCGAGCACCCGCAATCTGCCGGGGGCACGTGCGCTTTCAGGAACTGCGCCACGCGCTGATAGGCATCGATCTGGTTCTCGACTTTTGAGAAGCCGTGGCCTTCGTTGTCGTAGATCTTGTAATCAACGGTTCCGCCCTTCTTCTTGATTGCTTCTACGACCTGCTCGGTTTCGGTCTTTGGACAGCGAGGATCGTGCCCACCGGCGAGCAGAAGCAGCGGCGCTTTCACCTGGTCGATGAAGTTGATCGGCGACCGGTCTTCGAACAGTGCTTTGTTTTTCTCGGGATCGCCCATGGTGGCGAGATCGGACTGCTGCAGCACCGGGTCTTCGTTCTGGATTTCGGTAAACCAGTTCACGAATGGCACGATAGGCACGCCGGCCGCCCAAACCTCGGGAGCCTTGGTCACGCCCATCATGGTCATGTAGCCGCCGTAGCTGCCGCCCATCAAGATCAGTTTCTTGGGATCGACATAGCCAGTTTGCTTGATCCAGTCGGCTGCGGCGAGCACGTCCTGCAAATCGCCGCCGCCCATGTCGAACAAGTTGGCTTGCTGAAATTCTTTGCCGTACCCGGTCGAACCGCGGTAGTTCGGCGCGATCACTATGTAGCCCTGGTTGACCTGGTACTGGACAATGCGGTTGAACGAATTGACTGTCTGCGACGTGGGCCCGCCGTGGACATACACGATCGCCGGGCTGATTGCCTGGCGCGGCAGGTTGTAGGGCATGTAAACGAAGGCCGAGATAGTCCACTTGCCATCTTTGCTCGGGTAGTGGACGAGGAAGGGCTCGACCATCTGTTCGCTGCGAACGCCCGCCACCAGCGCGTGTGTGACCTGATGCGATTTCGCCGTGGCTACCGAGTAGACCCAGGCGTCGTTGGGAGCGTTCGGGCCGTTGTGGTAGTAGAGCAGCTTCGAACCGTCGCGAGTGAAGGACGATTCGGCTCCGCCAAGTCCGTTCACCCCTTTGGGCAATGGCAAGGCCGCTGTCTTCCCGGTCACCAGGTTGTGCGTGAAGACGTCGGTATTGCCGTCGACGTTCGCAGTCCAGGTGACGAGCTTGCCGTCCGGGGAGAATCCGCCGCCGCTGATCTCCCATTTGTCTTTCGTCAGCCAGTCGATCTTCTTGGTCGCGATATCCAGCAGGCCCACGTTGTCATAACCATTCTCGGCGTTGCTGGTGATCAGGATCTTTTTGCCGTCGGGAGAAACGTCGTTAGCCGAGTAGAGACTCTCGCCTTTGTGTTCGGTCAGGAGCGTGCTCTGCGCGGTCTTTACATCGACGATGAAGACACTGGAGTCCGTGCCCTTGGCTTGCGTTTGGGTGTAGGCGATGAACTTGCCATCGCGCGACCAGATCGGGCTGAAATTCATGCGGTCTTTGGGAGTGTCGGTCGTCAGGTGCTTGGTCTCGCGCATCAGCATGTCGTAAACCTCAATCTCGAATGACGACGAGGTCTTCGGTTTGACCATGAACGCGAGGTAGCGCGCGTCGGGGGACCAGGCAGGTGCTTCTTCCGCAATCTCACGGGTGTTGGTGAGGTTCACGACTTGGCCCGACTTAGGAGAGACGACGAAGATGTCCCATTGCTCGTCGCCATCGTAGTCAGACTGATAAGCGATCCATTTGCCGTCGGGAGACCATGCAGGCGAGAACTGGCGCTGGTCGCTGATCGTCAATTGTGTCGGCCAGCCGCCCTCGGTAGGAACGGTCCAGAGATTGTAGCGGCCAGACATGTTGGAGACGAACGCGATGGTCTTTCCATCCGGCGACCAGGCCGTGCCCGCGATGGCGCGCGTCATAAAGAGCTTCTCGATGGAGAGGTCTTTCTCGACGTTCGCGTTGGGCTTGCTGGAGATTTGTTTGGGATCGGTGACGGGCTGCGGCGCGGGCAGGGTTTGCGTGAGGGCAATCGTGCTCATGATGGCGACTGTCGATATAAGAATTAAGTTGCGCATAAATGTCATTCTCGGAGCTTTCACCACAAAGGACATAAAGGTTCACAAACCAACGCCGACGACTGCCAGCTATTTCGCATTCTTGTTCATCTCCACGGTGCTCCAGGTTTTGTCGCCGGCATGACAAATGTTTTCGAGCGGGCATTCGGCACATTTCGGCGAACGAGCCACGCAGAGCTTGCGGCCATGCCAGATGATCTGGTGCGAAAACAGGATCCATTTTTCCGGCGGGATCACCTGCATCAGATCCTGCTCGATCTTGGGAGCGTCGGTGTTTTTCGTCAGTTCGAGGCGGCGCGAGATGCGCGTGACGTGTGTATCGACCACAACGCCAATACCTTTCTTGAACCACGTGCCCAAGACGACATTGGCGGTTTTGCGGGCGACTCCGGGCAACGTCAAAAGGTGGTCCATATCGTCGGGAACTTCGCCGCCGAAGTCGCTGACGACTTTCTTGGCGGCACCCACGACAGACTTTGATTTGTTGCGGAAGAATCCGGTGGAGCGGATGTCGGGTTCCAGTTGCTGCGGTTCCAGATTCGCGAAGTCCTGCACGGTCGGATATTTCTGGAAGAGGGTGGGCGTGACGCGGTTCACGTTCACATCGGTGGACTGCGCGGAAAGGATAGTCGCTACCAGCAATTCCCACGGTGTGCGATGAGTCAATGCGCAGGTCACGTCGGGATATGTCTGATCGAGCCGCTTCAGAATCTCCTTTACGCGCTCGGGTGCGACCGGGTTATATCCCTTCGTTGCCTTTCCAGCCTTTGACGGCCGTTTGCTCGCGCGGGTGCCGGGTTTGTCGGAGCCGGGCCGAGCGCGGCCGATCTTGCGTGAACTGCCCCGCGACGGCGCGCCTCGGGGAGCGGATCGTGCCCCTTCCTGTCGGCCGGTTTTAGTGGGTTGACGAGGAATGACCCCGCGTACCATCGATCCTCCTGGAGAACGTCCATGCTAGCAGAGGCGCGTTCCAGTTTTCACTTTGGTAACCAGAGCGCCAGCAAAGTTAATTGACGGCCAATTTCAGCGTGACTACCCTGAAAATATCCCTTAATTACAACGAGGTAGCACCGTGGCAGTGAAGTCGGTTCAACTCGGTCAGGTCTGGCGCAGCGATCTTGACGGCCAGAATTACTTAGTCACCAAGCTCTACAATGAAGTATTCACGCAATACGCGATGCTGCGTCCCGCGGAAAAGAACGCTCCCGATGCCGACACAGTTCGCGTGCGAGTAGCGAAGACCACTGCGGGCGCGACTCTGCCGGGTTACACGTTCACGCAGGACGGCACCTTCTAGTCCTCGCCAAGCTCACTAGTTCCGACCTGTTACGATAATCTCGGTATCTGCATGACCGAGAAAATTCTCGCAGTTCTCTTCGTATTCATTAAATCTGTCATGGTTTCCACCGGGTACGCCGGTATCGCCCTGCTGATGGCGATCGAGTCGGCGTGTATTCCGTTGCCCTCCGAGTTGATTATGCCGTTCGCCGGATATCTCGTCTTCGAAGGCACGATGAAGTTGCTATGGGTGGCGACGGCGGGCGCGATCGGGTGCAACGTGGGGTCGCTGATAGCGTATGAAATCGGGTTTTATGGCGGGCGTCCGCTGGTGGAAAAGTACGGATCGTATATTCTGCTGAGCCGCCGCGAACTGGATTGGGCGGACAAATTCTTCGGAAGGTGGGGAGACGCTGCGGTTTTCGTGGCAAGACTCCTTCCGATTATTCGCACGTTCATTGCGTTGCCGGCTGGTGTCGCTCGTATGCCGCGGGGCAAGTTCCACTTGTATACATTTCTAGGTTCGTGGCCATGGTGCTTTGTGCTGGCGTACTTCGGGATGAAGCTGGGCGAGAACTGGCGAACCATGGGAAAGTACTTCCACCAGTTCGACGCCATCATTGGCGGAGTTCTAGTGATTGGGATTGCCTGGTTCGTGTGGTCGCACTGGCAGCACCGGATCCGAGCGGCGGAGTGAAGCGGTTGCGGGTTGCGAGTACCGAGAAAAGCATATGTCTCGCGGCGCACGGAATGACAAAAGTGAGGGATTAAAACGCTGAGGAGGATCGATGAAAGCGTTCTTCATTACAGTATTTCTCGTTCTGATCGCCGGAAGCGCGTTGGCGCAGAGTACCGCGAATGCGCCCGGACAGCCGTTTGTCGCTGAGTATTACTACAAGGTGAAGTGGGGGCACGCCGACGAATTCCTGCAGCTCTTCAAGAAGAACCATTACCCCGTGTTGAAGAAAGAGATCGAGATGGGTCGCCTGCTTAAGGTCACGATGGATACGCCGCGATACCACATGACCGAAGACGCACGATGGGATTACCGTGTCACTATCGTGTTCAAGAACGCTACGTTAGCCAATGAGCCATTTGACGAAGCAGCGCTGCAGAAGCAGATGTATACGGACCAGGACACGTTCAAGAAGGAAGAACAGCGGCGATTTGAGATCCTCGACGCGCACTGGGATCTGCCGGTGAAGAGCGTGGACTTGGACTCGAAGTAAGTACCTGTGCACAATGCCCAGCAACCAGGTTGAGTGCGGCAAGGCGGGGAACAGGCGACGACCGCTGAATTAGTAGTGAGGATCTTCCAGCGCCTCAGTCGACTTTCAAGAAGCGTGCAATCAAGCGTTCGTGCCATTTCCACGGCAGGAGACGTTTCAACCAGAGCTGCATGTGGGCGTCATTGCCCACGACGTATCGCAATCGCGGGTTAGGATCCTGCGCGATACGAACGATTAGTTTGGCAACTTCGATAGGATCGCGTTTTTTGATCCTCTGCACGGCGTCTTTGACCTTTGCTCCGCGCTGCCGATTCGGCGAACTGCCGTCGAACGATTTTCGCCCGAGTTGCGCGTTCCTGTCCCAGATATCGGTTTGATAGGAACCGGGTTCAACCAACGCTACTTTGATTCCGAGAGTATTCAATTCCAGCCGCAACGACTCGGTCCAACCTTCCAGCGCGTGTTTCGAGGCCGAATAACTCCCGATGGCGAGCGCACCGTGCATACCGCTGATGGAGGACACCATGACGATGTGCCCGGATTTCTGCCGGCGCATGATGGGGATGACTTCCTTGGTGAGCGCGACGGGAGCGAAGAAGTTCGTTTCGAACTGGCCGCGAATTTCGCCGAGTTCCAGGTCTTCGGAAAATCCTGCCAGTGCGAACCCTGCGTTATTGACCAGCAGGTCAATGCGACCGCGTTCGCGGACGACAGCCTCGATAAAACGGGGGATCAGGTCGAAGTCTGTGACGTCCAGGCGTTGGATGTCGATGTAGGGGCGCACGCCGGCAGCGCTGGCCGCCTGCTCAAGCTTGTCGCGGCGGGCAAGGTCGCGCATGCTGGCAACGACGCCATAACCGCTGCGGGCCAGTTCCACGGCGGTCAGCAGGCCGATTCCGCTGGAGGCGCCGGTAATCACTGCAATTTTGCTGGACATGGTGTCTAATTTATTAAGGAATTTGTATCACGGCGAGAGCTTTTCAGTGGAGCGCCGCGCGGAGGTGGCCCATGCTGCATCCGAGAACGCATCACAATCCCTACTTTCATTTGCATCCGCTGCACTCGGCTTTTTCGCTGATAACCAGTTTGATTTTGGCCGCGTTAGTCATATTGGCCCTCAGCGTGACTGCCCGATAGTTCAGAAGTCCACGTTAGACGCGTGCAGGTGGACGATCTTCCAGGCATTTGCGTCTTTGCGCAACACAAGTGTCCTGCGCCCGGTCGACGAATGGCCGCGATCGAGATGGAAGGTGACGACCGCTGCCTGGTTCAACATCTGGATTTTCAAGTCTCTTGGCTGAAGATCCATGTAGCGCGGCCGAGACTTTCCGGAATCCATACGAGTCCTATCGAAAACCTTTTGCCACGCAGGCTCGTATTCCGCGCGACCGTCCAGCCGGTGAGAGAACAGAGCAGGATGAATGATGGTTGCTTCATCGGCGAAGCAGGCGCGGAATTTTTCCCAATCAAGATTGTCGAAAGCTGAGATGAATTGATTGAGAAAAAGGTGAATGTCCGCTTCGTCCTGGGGCGACGCATTTTGACCAAAAGTCTGTCCACAGCTCACCAGGAAAGTTGCGACGAGTACGAGAGTCCATCGACGAACCATTCGGCGATTGTAGTGCACGGGCGGCAGTTCGCTGCACAGCCGCGCACCTCGCAACCGCTTCTATTCCATTGAGGCGGCACGGGTTGCAAATCGACGCCCGATACGAGACCATAACTAGTTTGTCTTACTCGTAAATTCTCATAAGGAAGAGCCACGGAATGGCAACGCGTCAGAAGAACGCAGCAGCGGAGTCCCAGAAAACTTCAAAGATCGATCCAGCAAAGGGCAAGTTAGGCATCATGATCCCTGGGATGGGGGCGGTCGCAACCACGTTTGTGGCTGGAGTGGAGGCGGTGCGCAAAGGGATCGCTAAGCCGATTGGGTCGCTTACACAGATGGGAACCATCCGACTGGGAAAGCGGACCGAGGGGCGGTCGCCGGCAGTGAAGGATTTTGTTCCTTTGGCTGGTTTGAAAGATCTGGTTTTCACGGGATGGGACATCTTCGAAGACGACATGTATACCGCGGCCAGCAAAGCCGGTGTACTCGAGCGCGAACTGCTGCAGAAGCTGAAACCGTTTCTCTCCTCGATCAAACCGCGCAAGGCGGTGTTTGACCGCAATTACGTCCGCAAGCTCGACGGCAAGAACGTGAAAAAGGGCAAGAACAAGATGGAGCTTGCCGAGCAGGTGCGCGAAGACATACGCGAGTTCAAGAAGAGTTCGGGCGCAGATCGACTTGTGACGATCTGGTGCGGGTCAACCGAGATCTTCTTACAACCGACGGCCGTACACCAGGACCTGAAATCCTTCGAGAAAGGGATGAAGGACAACGATGAGAATATCGCTCCGTCGATGATCTACGCCTATGCGTCATTGATGGAAGGGGTGCCGTTTGCGAATGGAGCTCCTAACCTGACGAACGATCTACCGGTCATGATGGAGTTGTCGCGGAAGAACGACGCTCCGATCTGTGGGAAGGATTTCAAGACCGGGCAGACGCTGATGAAGACCATCCTGGCCCCGGGATTCAAGGCTCGCCTGCTGGGCGTGAGCGGGTGGTACTCGACGAACATCCTGGGGAATCGAGACGGCGAAGTTCTGGACGATCCGGCGTCGTTCAAGACGAAAGAAGAGTCGAAACTTGGAGTGCTGGAACACATTCTGCAGCCGAAGCTATACCCCGACCTTTACGAGAATATCTTTCATAAGGTTCGGATTAACTACTATCCGCCCCGTGGTGATAACAAAGAGGGTTGGGACAATATCGACATCTTCGGCTGGCTGGGATATCCCATGCAGATCAAGGTGGATTTTCTGTGCCGGGACTCGATCTTGGCGGCGCCGATTGTCCTCGACCTGGTGCTGTTTCTCGACTTGGCGCAGCGCAGCGAAGAGTTGCGCGGCTTAGGCATTCAGGAATGGTTAAGCTTTTACTTTAAGTCTCCGATCACCCCGCCGGGCCTCTATCCGGAGCATGATTTGTTTATCCAGTCGATGAAGTTAAAGAACACCTTGCGGCATCTGAAAGGCGAGGAACTGATTACGCACTTGGGGCTGGAGTATTACGACTGAGGCCGTTGCGGAACTGCAGTTTCGGGTTTCGAGTTTCGAGCGGGTTGTGACAAGAGGACGAAGCAACTCCATTTCCCTGGTGTTAAGTGGCCGAAAATCGGTGTCCGTGCAATCACTTTGAAAAACGATCTCTCGAAACTCGAAACTCGAAACTTAACTGCTCCCTTGAAGCTTCGAAGTGTTACGCCGCCCCCACCTTCTTCTTGTACTCATCGAACGCGGCCAGATAGCGATCGATGTCTGATCGCTGCAAGTAGTATGGCGTCGATAGGCGAATCTTCGAGGGCTCTCCTCCGCGAATCCTGATCTTGTGATTCTTCCATAGCCAGTTCTCCAGATCTGTTCGATTGAGCGGCGGCACATTCACCGTAGCGATGGCGCAGCGCATGGTGGGATCGGGGGAAGTCCAGGATTCGGCGCCGCGACTCGTCATTTCCTTGAGGATGTAATTGGCCTGAGCCCGATGTCGGTTTTCGATCCGGTCCATGCCGATCTGATTGGCCAAGTCAATGGAGGCCCGCAGGCCGGCCAAAGCTGGCACGTTCGAACTGCCTATTCTCTGGAAGCGCTCGGCCCTTATTTTCGGTTCATCCCAACCTTCGGTGGCGATGGTGTTCCACAAGCGATCGATGACTTCATCGCGCACATACAGAAAACCTGATCCTTTGGGCGCCTGAAGCCACTTATGAGGGCTTGCCGAATACATGTCGCAACCGAGGTCGTGTAAGTTGAGCTTCATCATGCCTGGGACATGTGCGCCATCGACCGCGGAGAGGATTCCTTTCGACCGGGCCAGTGAAGAGAGTTCTTTGGCTGGTAGGACGACTCCGGTGACAGTCGTGATGTGGCTGAAGAACATGAGCCGAGTGCGCGGGGTGATGGCGTCGCTGAAGAGGTTCAGGACTTGAGCCGGATTTTGGACCGGCTTCGGGAGAGGCAATTTCTTGACGACAATTCCGTAACGCTTGGCTCTGAGTTCGAAGGGACTTTCGCCGCCGGGATGCTCCTGGTCAGTCATGAGGACCTCGTCGCCCGGTTTCATATCGATCCCATTCGCGATGTAACTGTTAGCTTCAGTGGCGTTTCGGAGGAGTGCGATCTCATCGCGATTGCAGCCCAGGAACTTGGCTAGTGGATCGCGATACTGATTCCAGGCGGCGTAACCCCAGATGGGATAGTCCTCGGGGTCGGTTTGGGTCATCTTCTCCGAGTCGTTGTAGCTATCGAAGACGGCGCGGAGCACCGGTGTGGGACTGGATCCGACTGTTCCGTTGTTCAGGTAGACCACATCGGGCGGGATCAGGAAGAGCTTTCGTAGTTCTCTCCAATAGGCCTCCTCGTCCTTGTTGAAAAGGTTCGGATCAGGCAATTGGGCAGGGGCAGCGGAGACCTGCGCGAGCATCGAATTGCTGAAAGCCAGTGCACCACCAACGCCAGCAGTGGTGGCGAGAAAGCGGCGACGGTCGAGCAAGAGTCACCTCCGGAACGGCAGGCCATGGTACGACCAGAGGCGGGCGGCGGCAAGACTGAGCAGGGCACAAGTGTCTGGATATCAGTTAGGTGCGAGCTAAAACCCGGTAAGTCTCTGGATAACTTTCCGAGAAGAAGATGCGTCCAACAATGTAGAGAGGTCCTGCTTCTACCCCGGTTATAATGTACACAGCTTCGGGACCCCGGGAGAGTTTTATGAAATTCCCACGCATCGCGTTCGCTGCGGCGCTGCTTTTGGCGACCTATGGCTTGCCTCCGGCGTTTGCACAGACCTCCGATAAGTCGACAACACCAGACAGCACGCAGACTCAAGCGCCTGCTCCGGACAAGACGGACCAGAGCTCCCCAGCGGACAAGGCGACCAAGGGCAATGAGCCGCAACCTGTGCCGCAGAAGGACGATAGCGAGATCAAGCACAATGGCGGCAAGGATGATGTGGACGCGATCGGCAATCGCAAGATGGGTAACCGGGGCCTGGGGAATTGGTATTCCATCGAAGGCGAGATCCGCATGGGCAAGCAGTATGCAACCCAGGTGGAAGCCAGTTCGAAGATGGTTCAGGACCCGGTGATCAACGAATACGTGAACCGAGTGGGACAGAACCTGGTTCGTAATTCGGACGCGCAGGTTCCGTTCACGATCAAGGTTATCGACTCCGACGAAGTAAACGCGTTTGCGTTGCCGGGCGGGTTCTTCTACGTGAATTCGGGCCTGATCTTGGCGGCGGATGAAGAAGCCGAACTTGCGGGTGTGATGGCGCATGAGATCGCCCATGTGTGCGCCCGCCATGCGACGCGCCAGATGACCCGCGCACAGTGGGCAAACATCGGGACGATTCCGTTGATTTTCGTGGGCGGCGGCGTCGGTTACGCCGCGTATGAGGCTGCTGGACTCGGACTGCCGCTGACTTTCATGAAGTTCTCGCGGAACTTCGAAGCGGAGGCGGATTATCTCGGTCTGCAGTACATGTATAAGACCGGGTACGATCCGAATGCGTTCATCAACTTCTTCGAGAAGGTCCAGGCGCGAGAGAAGAAGAAACCGGGGACGCTGGCCAAGGCTTTTGCCAGCCACCCGCAGACTCCGGACCGGATCGAGAAGTCACAGGAAGAGATCTCAAAGATTCTTCCGTCGCGCAATCAGTATGTGGTAACGACTTCGGAGTTTGACGAAGTGAAGGCCCGGTTGGCGCAGATCGAGAACAAGCGCAAGGTGCTGGACGAGAAAGACAGCAACAAACCCAGTCTGCGGCGTACGTCCTCGACCGACAAGAACAAGGACAGCAAGGATGGCAAGACAGATGACGATCGGCCGACGCTAAAACGCCGACCGGATCAGCTGAACTAGCTCGCCTTCGGCAGTAGACGGCATTAGGAAGGTAAAACCAGAAGCCGGCGGGGAAACCTGCCGGCTTTCACTTTCTTGAGTTGCTATGCGCCCGCACCGGACGATTTCTGCTTTGCCGCTTCCAATCGTGTTGCCAGAGCTTTGACCAGGTCTAGTTCCGATGCACCATCTTGAGGATATTTGACGGTCGACCAATGGGCGGAAAGGGCGGCCCCACTCACCTGAATAGCCGCGAGGCTCTGCTGGAGCTTAGAGAGAACCACCTGTAAACCATCGGCAGCCAACTCGGGAAGAAACAGCGCGAACCGGTCGGCAAGGTATCGTGCGAGCACGTCGTTATTACGCAGGACTCGGCGTAGCGAAACCGCCACCTGGCGTAAAACATCGTCCCCGGCCTCGAGGCCGAGCTTCGCATTTACTGCACGAAAGCCTTGGAGGTCCAACATGACAAGCCCAAACTCTTTTTTATGTCGTCGAGCGCGCTGGATCTCCTGCGCGACCGCGTTGTGGAAATAGCGCTGGTTGTAGACGCCGGTGAGCGGATCGAGATTCGTTAACCGCCGGAGTTCTTCGGAAAGCTGTACATTCCGCGCGGCTGTGGAACAAACGTCGGCGGCCGCCTGGGCGATGGAACGGTTATCAGGGGTGAAAAAAGAAGCCTGAGGATGGCCAAGCACGATAGCGCCCAGAACCTCACCCAGCGAGACCAGCGGGGCACAGAGTTCGGACCCAGAGTTGGCGAAGCACGGAGGCCGCCCGCCATGCTCTACGTCGTTTTCGATTACCAGGATGCGTTTGTGGAAGGCTTCCGCGAGTATGCCCCTCTGCCGCGAGGCGTTGAAGCGCTGAGGCTCAGCTTCTGGCCCGCCGGCGGATGCCGCGATAGAGAGAATACCGTCCGGAGGAGAGAGCACGATGGCTACCGTCGTGCCCTCGAACGTGTCGGAAACCAGATCGGCGAGCATCGTGTAGAACTGCTGAGTATCGTTCGCCGCAGCCGCCGTACGGGCTATGAGGTTAATGATTTCAATCTGCCGCATGCGGCGCAGATCATTCGAGTACAGGCGAGCGTTCTCCATCGCGATGGCGGCTTGGCCCGAGAACACAGATAACAGGCCGATCGAGTCGGTGCTGAACGGGTCGGTCTTGTTGGTTCCAATCTCAAAGACGCCGATTACGCGTTCGCGGACCATGAGGGGAAGGGCGAGAACACTGGCGATCTTGCTATCGTCGATCTGATGGCGTGTCTCTTTACTGGTGTCGGGAATGTACAAGGGGGCGCGTGTAAAAGCGGCCCAGCCCGCTATGCTCTCCTTGCCGATAGTCAACGGCCGTTGAGAGAGGTCGTAGTCGTACCCGATTTGTGCCCGAGCGCGAAGCTCGCCGCCATTCGATTCGGCCAGGTAAACAGCACAACGTGACGCGCCAAAGTAGTTGCGCGCGACGAGCAGCACGTGGTGGAGGACGGTGTCGCCATCCAGGCTGGAAAGGATCATCTGCGTGGCTTGCTGGAGAACCGCGACTTCACGCACGCTGGCCTGGATCTGACTCACGGATGCCTCCGGAAAAGCGCATTATAGCCTTCATTGGGCGAGACTCCGGGGCAAGGAACATGGTTGGTGACCACTCCTTCGTAATGGGCCCGGGGCAGCTCGTACGGTCGTCCAGGCGCGCGGTCTTCAGAAGTACACGAACCTTCCTCACCAACGCCGGGCAGGGATTGGCTGCTAAGATTGGGTTTTTATGACAGCAGGAAACCCAACGGCTCGGGTAAAACCGCCTGCCTTGCGACCCGGCGATACGGTCGGGATCGTGGCTCCGGCGAGCAATATTCAGCGGCCGCTGCTGGAAGCGGGTTGTGAAGTATTGCGCGGCCTTGGTTACAAGCCCGTTTACAACGAATCGATTTTCGACCAGGACATTTACTTTGCCGGATCAGTCGAACGGCGTGCTCGCGAGCTGGAGGACATGTTTCAGCGGGATGACGTACGGGCGATTCTTTGTGCCCGGGGTGGGTATGGTGCGAATTACCTCTTGAGGGCCCTGCGACCTGAAAAGATAGTCCACAATCCCAAGATCTTCGTCGGCTATAGCGACATTACGACGCTGCTGACGTGCTTCGCTGATTCGGCCGGATTCGTGACGTTTCATGGGCCGATGGTCACCAAGGATTTCACGCAACCGGATGGTGTGGACCTTCTTTCGTGGGAGTCTGCGCTGACAGGCGTTGGAGAATGGAGTCTGGATCTCAGTCCAGATTGCGGTGTGAAGCCGCTGCGTGAGGGCAGCGCGCAAGGAACGCTGTATGGCGGGTGCTTATCGATGCTGACGGCGTCGCTCGGAACACCGCACGAGATCCGGACCGAGGGAACAATTCTGTTCATCGAGGATGTTGCCACCAAGCCCTACCAGGTGGACCGCATGCTCATGCAACTGAAACTGGCGGGCAAGTTGAATGGGGTGAAAGGCATTGTCTTCGGCGAGATGCTGGATTGTGTGCAGAACAAAGACCAGGCATACACGCTGGAGGAAGTGATTATGCGAGTGCTCGCAGACGTCGACGTACCGATTGCCTACGGTCTGCGTTCCGGGCACGTGACGCGACGAAATATCACGCTCCCGATCGGCGTTCGAGCCGGGCTCGAAGTGCGTCCGATGGAGGTGGCAATCCGGATTCTTGAGGCGGCAACCACAACATCCAACGTACCGGCACATTCTCATTTATGACAGAAAAGAAGCACATCCACCTGATTGGTATCTGCGGCACCGCTATGGCGTCTTTGGCAGGGATGCTGAAGCAAAGAGGATTCAAAGTCACCGGATCAGACACGGCGGCTTACCCGCCAATGTCGGACTTCCTTGCCTCACTGGAGATCCCGGTGTATCAGCCGTTCAATGTGGCGAACCTGCAACCAGCCCCGGATCTGGTCGTGGTGGGGAATGCGATCTCGCGGGGGAATATCGAACTGGAGCAGGTGCTGGACCAGCGTATTCCGTTTTGTTCGCTGCCGCAGATCTTGCACGACGAATTTCTTCGCGGAAAAGACGTGCTGGTGGTAGCTGGAACTCATGGCAAGACGACCACGACGTCCATGCTCGCATGGATATTTCATACCTCCGGACAACAGCCGTCGTTTCTGATCGGAGGCATTGCCGAGAATTTTGGCAGCAGCTTCGCGCTGGGTCAGGGAAAGCACTTCATTCTTGAGGGCGACGAATACGATACGGCGTTCTTCGATAAGGGACCGAAGTTTCTGCACTACTTTCCTGACGCCGTGATTCTGACATCGGTGGAATTCGATCATGCCGATATCTACAATGACCTTGATGCCGTTGAGACCGCGTTCAAGAGGCTGGTGAACCTAGTGCCGAGGCGCGGGTGCATGATCGCTTTCGACAGTGGAAACAGCCTTGAGCGGTGCGTGAGCCGGTCGTTTTGCCCGGTTGAGAGATACGGTTCGAATCCGTTGGCAGCGTGGAAGGTGACGAATCTCAAGTTGGAGCCGAATCGGACGACCTGGAGCGTTCTGCACGATGGTCAGCATTGGGCGGACTTCGAGTTCGCACTTGGCGGGGAGTACAACGTCTGGAACGCAACTGCCGCTGCCGCATTGGCGTCCCACTACGGCATTTCTTCCCGGGAGATCGCAGCCGCTCTCAAGACATTCAAGAGTGTGAAACGGCGCCTGGAAGTGAAGGCGCAAGTGAATGGAATCACGATTATTGACGATTTCGCACATCATCCAACCGCCATTGCGGGGACATTGACGGCATTACGCTCGCGCTACCCGGGCGCGCGGCTGTGGGCGATTCTGGAGCCTAGATCGAATACGTTGCGCCGCAACGTTTTTCAGGACGATCTGGCGAAGAGCCTGGCGATTGCAGACGAAGTAGTGATTGCCGGGATCTTCAAGTCAGAAGTAATTCCTGAGAATGAACGCCTGGACCTGAACGCCGTCGCGAACCTGGTGCAGGAACGCGGAAGGCCAGCCTGTATCATCGCGGACGCGGACGGAATTGTCGCAGCCACGGCTCCGCATATGCGGTCGGGAGATGTAGTGGCCATCCTTTCTAATGGCGGGTTCGGCGGAATCTATGAGAAGCTTCCACAGCGGCTGAAGTTGATCGCTGCCAATGCAGCGGCGGGTAAAGCCGTGAGGGAGGCGCCTGCCAACGCGTGACCGGTAAACTCCGCGATGCTTTCGCGCTGATCGCCGCACTGGTTTGCCTCGTTTTCCTGTCGAATGCTTCGGCGCAGAATGCGAACAACCCCGTACTCATGCCCGTCCGATACACCGTATCGGTGGCGAGGCCTGGGTCGCACCTGGTTCACGTAAGAATTGACGTGCCGCCGGGCCCGTCCACGCGCGATCTGCAGTTGCCGGTGTGGAATGCTCTGTATCAGGTTCGGGACTTCGCGCAATATGTGAACTGGGTGCGGGCAAAGAGCCTCTCCGGCCAAAATCTACCCGTCGAGGAGATCGACAAAACGACCTGGCGCGTGCAGCAGGCCCCGCAAGGATTCACATTCGAATATGAGATCGCCGCGGAACTGCCCGGGCCTTATGGGGCTGAACTGAATGCGCAGCATGCATTTTTCAATCTGGCGGAAGTTCTCATGTATCCGACCGATGGCCGGCATGTCCCGGTGCAGGTGGAATTCCGCGATGTGCCGCAGGGATGGCGAATTGCGACGGCGCTGACCGCGGCGTCTGAGACTTCCTTTACGGCCCCCGATTACGATCACCTGGTGGATGGGCCAGTCGAGATGGGGATGTTTCGGGACGCCGTCTTCAATGTGGGTGGGGCACGTTATCGCGTGGTGGTCGATGCCGATCCGGCGGATTACGACATTCAGAAGCTTGTAGCGATGGATCGCAGCATTGCCGCGGCGGCGACG
>JBPYEW010000094.1:0-47129 GCA_051984555.1 Terriglobales bacterium
GAGCCATAGGTCTTGCTGTAGCTATTAAAGAAATGCAGGTAAAGGCGGAATAGCGCGGTAATAGCAATCCACAAACCAACGCCAATCACCGATCCCGGCGTGATCCAATACCAGTGGCGTTCATGCAGATCCGGCGCGAAGTAATAAATCATCGCGTACGCGAACACGATGAACACGACGGCAAACAGGTATTCCAGCACCTTCCAGCCAACTACCGCGATGTCTCCTAACCCCCATTTTGCAGCCGCCAGGTGAGCGACATTGCCCCCGGCCAATACCAGGAACAGCGCTGCAATCACGAAGATCGAAATGCCAGCGGTCAGCCCGATCGCAATCAGGTGCCGCTTGATCCAGGAACGCCCTTCACGCACAGCGTACGCATTGTTCAAGTTCGTCATCAACTGCGTCATGCCGCCGGATGCGGAATACAACGCGAGCACGAGTCCGAAGGTGATCTTGCCGCCACCAGAGTTGTGGATGACCTCTTCCAATGTCTTACTCACCAGCGTGTAAGCTGCGGGAGGCAGCGCCTGCTGGGCATACATAAAGAGGTTTTGCTGGAGAGCAGAGCCTTCCTTCGCAAAAATTCCGAAGAGCGCCACCAGGAATAGCAACATCGGGAACACTGCCAGCAAGAAGTTGTAAGCAAGTTCGTAAGCACGATTCGTGAGATCGTTCTGGTCAATCCCACCCCACGTCCGTCGGCCCAGCTCTTTCCAACTCAGGCCGCCCAGGGCCCATATCGAGGCAATCTGCTGCTCGGTATTCAGCATGGAATCTGTCATATTGGCCACCGCACCATCCCCCTTGGCCCGCCTTGGGATTCTGCCGTGGGTAGAGACGTTGCCCTGAGGAGATTGTCGGTACCCGAGCAAACTCACGTTGACGTTTGCGCGCCGGTTTCTGATGAGAGCGCCCGAATCTCGGAGAACAGTCCTGCGTTGAGCGAGGTTTCGAATCCCGTTTTATTCCTACTCGGGAACTCGGGCCTCCCCGAATTCAAGATTTTGGTTTTATTCCTATTAGATATTATGTAAAATTAAGTGTATATCTATTAGCGATATACTTCCTGAGAAACCGGCGTGTCAAGCACGTGGACGCCTAAGTCTTTTCGATGGAAGATTTTACGTGTAAACCTTTGGGAATCAAGATTTTGCAACATTATCCCTGTAAATCTTTGATTCTAAGAGATCACTGGGGTGGGGGAGGGGGTGACTCGAACTCGCCTCGATGAGTTGAACACCCCGAGAGGAGGGACGGTCCCAGTTTGACAGGGCGTGCAGCAGCCACTCTGCCGTTATTCTCACGCAAGAGCTACGAGTTGAGGAAACCGGCCAACGCTAGTGGCTGGTTTTCGTCCACTGGTCCACCCAGTCATTCACCGTCTTGTACCAGAGCTGCGAATTTTGCGGCTTCAGCACCCAGTGGCCTTCGTCGGGGAAGTACAGCATCTTCGACGGCACTCCGAGCCGCTGCAGAGTCGTGAACAGCTGGAATCCTTCGGAGACGTCGAGCCGGAAATCCTTCTGTCCGTGAACAACCAGCGTGGGCGTTTTGAAATTGGTTGCTGACAGATGCGGCGACCACTTCCGGTACAGCTCACGATTCGTATAGGGGGTGCCCTTGAACTCCCATTCGTTGAACCAGAGTTCCTCGGTCGTACCCCACGCCGACTCTGCATTGAACATGCCATCGTGCGTCACGATGCACTTGAAGCGATTCGAGTGTCCCAGGATCCAGTTGGTGGCGTATCCACCGTAGCTCGCGCCCAGCGCGCACTCACGATCTTTGTCAATGAACGGATATGTCTTCTCGGCGTAGTCAAGGCCGAGCATCAGGTCCTGGAACGGAGCGCCGCCCCAGTCGCCGTTGATCGCGTCGATGAACTTCTGCCCGTAGCCGGTCGAGCCATGAAAGTTGATCGTGACGACGACGTAGCCGTTCGCGGCAAACAGTTCCGGATTCCAACGGAATGACCAGTCGTCTCCCCAGGCACCCTGCGGCCCGCCGTGGATGAGGAATTTGACTGGGTATTTCTGCTTGGGATCGAAGTTGGGAGGTTTGACGAGGAAGCCTTCGACTTTGTCGCCGTTGGCGCCAGTGAACCAGAAGGGCTCGAGGGAGGACATCGCCACACTCGACAACACGGACTTGTTTATCTCGGTTAACGTGTTAAACGGCTCGTCACGCATCGAACTCGAACACCCACCTGTCTTGATGTGCCCGTTTGCACTGACCGAATCCGAACAATTTATTTGCGAGGCCCCGATTTGAGCAGGTGTACCATCCGTTAGCAACGGCATCGCGAAGATCTCATTTGGGAACTTGATCGACATCCGAGTGAACAGGACCCGCTCTCCCGCCCGGGTTAAGACGAGATCGTCATTGAAGCCGGCGATGAGTTCACGAATGTATCGGCCACAGACGTTGCACAAGACTCCTTTTTCCCGATACGCCTCCTCCGGGTCTCGGTTTAGCTCGTAAACCGGGGATTCGCCCTTTTGTTCGGCCGTGAAGTAGAGTTTTTTCGAATCTGGACCCCACGTGTAAGTTCCGATCCAGCGATCGAAGTCCTCTGTCAGATTTTTCTTCTCGCCCGTTTTGCGGTCGTACAGCATCAATCGGAATCGATCGCTCTCGTATCCTGGCCGCTTCTGTGCTCGGTATGCGATGTACTTGCCGTCAGGCGAGTAGAGAGGAGTTGAGTCGCTCGCGGGATTGTCGGCCGTGATGTTTTTCGCCGGTCCACCCGCGACAGGCACGAGCCACAAATCATTATTCGTCGAGGTCGCTTCGACCTTGTCGTGATTGGAGGCGTAACAGAGTTCCTGCCCGTCCGGAGAAAACGCATAATTGTCCTGTCCTCCGAGACTGAACACAGGCGCGTCGTAATCACCCGGCGTCAAATCGCGCGGTACTTGGATTCCGTATCCTGCGCCCGATCCTTCTCCGGGCTTGAGAACGGTTGGAACTGGCACGACAAAGATATGGGAACGCTTCCCTTCCTTGTAGGCGTTCCAGTGCCTGTAAAGCAGTCGCGTGAAGATCTGCGCCTTGACGGGTGACTTCATGGCTTCGTCCTGACGCTTGGCATTACAGGCCAATGCCTGCTCTGGCGCGCCATCGCAATCCGGGTAAACATCGGATGTAAACGCGATGTTCTTTCCATCCGGCGACCAGATTTCGCCACTCGCTTCGGTGGCTATGTCCGTGAGTCGATGCACGCCGGTCACGCTGCCGTTACTGCTATCGAAATCGGCAATCCAGATTTGCGAGCCTTTCTCCTTATTCGAGATGAAGGCAAAGTGCTTGCCGTCGGGTGACCAGCGGGGACGATCGGAATCCTGATCGGCAACGAGCTCTCGTGAGTCGCCGCCCGCAAGCGGCACGATCCAGATGTGCGGCGTCTTGGTGTTTTTCGCGAGATCGACATCCACCACGCCGAAGATCACCCACTTGCCGTCTGGCGACGGCATCGGCTCCTCTACGCGCTTAAGTGCCATCATGTCTTCAAAGGTGAAGGGATGCTTGGCTTGCGAGAAAGCGGGAAGAGTAAAAAGGAAAGCACAAGTAAGGAGAATGACACGGCGCATAGCTGCCTCCGCGAAACGCGCTAGTGTATCAGGGCGCGAGAAGCAGGGGCAGGACGCAGGTCACAAGGCGCCGTCAGTAACTATCAATAACCTGTTGTGGCGACTTGGGGTATGCCGTAAGCCTGCCTCCACCACGCGCAGTCTGCAGAGGCGTTACCGGAGGACTATTGCTGCCCGTTTAGAACCCCGTTTTCCACTCCTTGCCGCCTGCGACCTTGTCCCAGAACCGAGTTGCGCAGTTGCCAAATGCTAACTGCTAGTTGGGACTTAGCAGCTATCCTGCTTTCAGACGCATCTAATTCTAGAGGAGTAGACTGCAAGTACCCATGAAATCAGCTTCCCTTCGAACAGCCCTGCTTGTGGCCGTAGCCGCCCTATGTGTCGTGCCTGCAACATTGCGTGCGCAGGAGGGCGAACTGGATAAATCTCAGCCCAAGGGCATCACGCCCCAGGAAATCATCCAGCGCTTTGCCGCCAAAGAAACCGAGTTTAAGCAGGCCCGCGATCAGTACACGTATCGTCAGGACGTCACCGTGAAAACGCCCGAAGACGATGGCGCATATCACGAGGTTTTTGACGTGCTGTTCAACAACCAGGGCAAGCGCATGGAGAACGTGGTCTTTGCGCCGCAGACGACCCTCGAGAAAATCCAGATGTCACCCGAGGACCTGGACGATATCCGTCATCGCCTGCCGTTCGTTTTGACCTCCGAAGAAATCCCGGAATACGACATCCTTTACGTTGGCCAGCAGCAGGAAGATGAACTGCATTGCTATGTGTTCGACATAGCCCCTAAGAAAATCGAAGGCAAGAAACGCTATTTCCAGGGCCGCATCTGGGTCGACGACCACGATTTCCAGATCGTTAAGACTCACGGCAAGACCGTTCCCGACATACGCAAGAAAAAGGGGCAGGAGAACCTGTTTCCGAATTTCACCACCTGGCGTCAGCAGGTAGACGGTCGGTACTGGTTCCCCGCGTACACGAAAGCCGACGACACGCTTCACTTCTCGACACAGGACGTGCGCATCGTGGAAGTCGTGAAGTACGAAGATTACAAGCGGTTCGGCTCGAACGTGAAGATAACGTACGACGGCAAGGAATTGCCTGGCCAGGATCAGAAGCAACCGTCGAATCAGGGTCAGCAGCAACCAGAACAGCAACAGCCACCGGAACAGCAACCACAAGGCCAGCAGCAGCCGCCGCAATAGGCTCCTGTCTTTCTGGTCCAGAATTCTGGCCCCCAAGCCTGGTTCCTGGTTTCAGTGTTCGAGCAAAGGGCTACGGGAAGCAATCCGTGGCCTTTCCGCTTTCGATATCTCTCACTGACAGCTGATATGTAGTTTCGCTAGACTAACCCGCATGCTGGGACGCGCGGTTTGTTGTGCAACTCTATTTGTCATCTTCCTGGCCGCTCTCACCGCTTCGGCACAAAGTGCCGCCGCGCCGGATGCTGATCTGGATAAATCTCCACCGAAGGGAATGCCGGCGGATGAGGTGATCCGCCGCTTCACCGCAAAAGAAAAGCAGTGGAAGCAAGTGCGCGAGCAGTACTCGTTTCAACAGTCGGTGAAGATACAGGCACTCGATGGTGAGGAAGTCCGCCAGGAATACCGGCAGGTTGCGGATATCAGCTACCAGAACGGCCAGCGCGTGAAGAAGGTCGTATTCGGCCCGCAGGCGAGTCTGGATATGACGCCGCAGGACACCCAGGATGTAGAGAGCCGCGCGTCATTCACGATCAGTTCGGATGAGCTACCGATGTATGACATGAAGTACGTTGGACAGCAAAAAGTGGATGAGTTGCACTGTTACGTATTCGACGTCGCGCCGAAGCAGATGGAGAAAGACAGGCGCTACTTCCAGGGGCGGCTCTGGGTGGATGACCAGGATTTTCAGATTGTGAAGAACACCGGCAAATCTGTACCCGACATTAAGATCAAAAAACGCAAGCGGGTCGAGGAGAATCTGTTTCCGCAATTCACGACGTATCGACAGTACATTGATGGCTATTGGTTTCCGACGTTTTCTTCAGCCGACGATACGCTGCATTTCACATCGTCCGATGTGCATATAAAGCAGGTGCTGAAGTTTACCGATTACAAGAAAGGAAGCGGGAAACAGGGCGCGGCAAGCAAAAAATAAGGTTCGAGCTGCGGGTGGCTAATAGAAGAGGTACTTTCGCCACTTGTCGTCGGAGCGACCCATCAGGCGCATGATGTGACGGCTGGTGTGAAGATTGAAGGCGCGCGGCTCGCGCATCAAGTGCATTGCTGCCTCGCCGGGCAAGCGATTCCCTTTGCGTCGATTGCACGGGTGGCAGCAGGCTACAAGGTTTTCCCAAGTAGAGAGACCGCCGCGCGAACGGGGAATGACGTGGTCCAGCGTCAGTTCGCTGGAGGGTAGAACTTCTGCACAGTACTGACAGGTATTACGATCCCGAAGAAGAATGTTCTTCCGGGATAACGCGCGGCTCTGATGCGGGATGCGCCGGTATTCAAGCAGCCTGATAACCGACGGCACGCGGAACGCAAGACGGGCAGCATGCAGGTAGTGTCCGTTCTCTTCCTCCGCCGTGGCGACCCCCTTCAACACGAGAATGATCGCGCGGCGTGCAGCGCATACGTTAATGGGCTCGTAAGACGCATTCAAGACAAGCACGGGCGCATGCAGGGCGTGGCCATTTCCGTCATGGACTGTTGCGACGGGCGGCTCGCTATGCATACGCCTTAAACCATTCCCGCTGTTTGCCTTGCTCAACATAAATCTCTACCCATGGGCCGCCATGCCAAGTGACTCTTCTTCCGGCGCCTCGCTGAACACGGCATACGCCGCTTCACTCTTCATAGTCCGGGCGACCGTGACCACCCAGACACGGCTGGCTCCAGCCCGGCGTAGCACGCGCGCACACTCGGACATCGTAGCGCCCGTCGTGAAAACATCGTCCACCAGAAGTACTTCGCGGCTGTCGATCAAGTCGGATCTCGCCACCGTAAACGCACCGCGCATATTCTCCCGGCGTTGATGTTCCGTCAGGCCCGTTTGGGACGCGGTTGGGCGCCGACGTTCTAATACCGCAGGTTGCACGGACAATGGAATTCCAGCTGGTTTCAATTTCGCAGCCGCCGCTGCGATCATTTCCGACTGGTTGAATCCACGCTCCCTCAACTTACTTGGATGCAGAGGGACAGGTACCATGATCGGCGCAGCGGAGCCGAAATCGGGTGCGAGTCCCTGAATAACTTCGCTTAGCATGCGGCCAAGAACGGCAGCAGCAGGCTTTATGCGCTGGTACTTCAAGAGGTGAATCAGATCCCGCAAGCCGCCCTCGTAACTTCCATAAGCGGCGGCTCTGGCGAACACGGGTGTTTGCTGGCGGCAATCACCGCAGGTGGCAGGTTTGCTTGCATCTCTTACGGTGGGAAGGCCAGGCAGAGCCTCGCCGCAGATGCTGCAAACTGTTACGTCCACCGGCCTTACGGACGACAGGCAGTCTTCGCAGACGGGCAGCCTTGAAATTCGTATGAGAGGTGCGCCACACAGGCGACAATCAGAAGGAAACAGGGTGGCGAAAAGGCTCTCTGCAGCCGCACTCACCCAGGAAACGTAAGCAGGCTCAGCAACCTTGGCCCTGGAAGCCCGAGTTAGGTCCTCACTACTGCTGAAGACAATCCTCCAACCGACTCGCAGCCTTCCGGCGCGTGCCGGAAACTTCTCAGGTCAGTATAGCTGCCCTCAGCTAAGTTAGGCAACGCGGCTGTGTACAACGGTAGCCGTTCCCATTACTGTCTTCTCGCCGTAAGGATGACGGAAACGTGGCTTCTTCGCAGGCATGGAAAATAGCCAGTACGAACGCCGGAAGCACTCCGCGCACCGGAACGGTCTCAGCAGCATGAGCGGCAAGATGTACTTTTCCGTAAACGTACGACGACGAGAGTAAAAGGCTTCGGTGTGGCCACAATCAGGACAGCAAAATTCCGAGAGGAACATGCCTGGACTCCTCGTTCTCGGGCCAGAGTACAGCTGAGGGTGTTTAGTGTGTCTGAGGTTTGTACATCCGGGAATACCGCGAAACCTGTAGTACGGTGTGATGAATTTCCTAGCAGGACCGGGAAAGCGTGTCGACCGCACTTGTCACGCCAGCAGGCCGCGTGCTAACGTGCGCCGTCAGCTAAATTGCGTCTAATTATTCACTTACGAGGTCATCGCCGATGAGCACTCAAACCACGATCCCGGCTCCCCCGAAAAAGCACCAGCCGTACGTGCCGCCGACTATGGAAATGAAGGAATTCACGTTTCGGGCATTGCTGATCGGCATGGTGATGACCGCAATCCTGGGTGCTGCCAATGCTTACCTCGGACTAAAGGCTGGCATGACCATCGCCGCGACCTATCCTGCGGCAGTGATTGGGATGGCCCTTCTTCGCCTGATGAAGGGATCGTTACTGGAAGAAAACATCGCGCGAACCGTGGGATCAATCGGAGAGTCCGTGGCGGCGGGCGCGGTTTTCACGATTCCTGCGTTTGTGATGGCTGGCCTATGGCCCGGATTAACCGGCGATCAGTATTGGAAATCCGTCGCTCTCATGATTATTGGCGGCACGCTGGGCATCTTGTTCGTGACGCTGCTGCGGCGCGTAATGGTCGAGGATCCGGAATTGCCTTACCCGGAATCCGTGGCAGCGTCCCAGATTCACAAGGCGGGACAGCAGGGTGCGAAAGCCGCCAAAATCCTGTTCGCCAATATGGGCTTCGGCGCCTTCATGTTCTTGCTTGGACAACTGAACCTATTCAGTCCGAGCAACACGTTTCACATTCGAATCAGTGAGCTTGGGAAACGTCTTCTCCTGCGCACGAGCACGAATCCAAACGTCACGACGACTGTCACCGGTGGTGCAACTCTCTTCAATGCTCCCGATATCAGCCCGGCATATCTTGGTGTTGGCTACATCATCGGGCCGCGCCTGGCTGCGTTGAACTTCGCCGGCGGCGTTCTGGCGTGGGGACTGCTGGTCCCGCTCTTGACTTTCACAGTGGGGCCGTACATTCAAGCATCGAGACCGCCGGGCCAAGAGCTCTCGTGGGATCTTCTGGCAGGCGCGATCTATTACTCAATCGTGCGTCCGATCGCGGTTGGCGGGATGCTTGTGGGAGCCTCGTACACTCTATTTCGAATGCGCAAGCAGTTGGCAGTCGGAATCGGGCGTGCGATTTCGGACCTGAAGAAGTCCACCGCAGCCCACACAGCGACTGACCGTACTGAACGCGATCTCAGCTCGAAGGCAATTTTTGCCGGCGTGGCGCTGGTCTTCATCGCCATGATTGTGCTGTACCGGTTCTTTATAAGCGGCGCAGGCAATCTTTCGGGATCAAAGGTAATGGCAGCTGCCGTAACTGCGGCGCTGGTCATGGTAGTCATCGGGTTCTTCTTCGCCGCGGTTTCCGGAAATCTCGTGGGAATGATCGGATCCTCAAATAATCCCGTTTCTGGACTTACGCTTTGCACGCTGGTAATTGCTGCACTCCTCATGGTGGCACTCGGCGTATCAGGGTCGGGAGGTGTGGCCGCAGTGCTTGGAGTGGCCGCAGTGGTCTGCGTTTCATCGGCTGTCGCAGGTGAGATGCTGCAAGACTTGAAGGTGGGCCACATCCTGGGCGGCACTCCCGCCAAAATGCAAATCGGCGACCTGTTCGGGATCGTAGTGGCAGGACTGGTTTTGTTTTTTCCCTTGTCCCTGCTCGACAAGGTCTACCATTTCGGATCGCCTGAACTCTCTGCGCCACAGGCAGGACTCATGGCGATGTTGGCGAAAGGCATTGTCGGAGGCGACATGGCGTGGCCGCTCGTGATTGTCGGCATCCTCCTCGGGTTAGCGATGATCATGATCGAAGTCAAGAGTGTCATGCTGTTCTCGGTCGGCATGTACCTGCCTCTCGGCACAACATTTGCAATCTTCGTCGGGGGGATCATTCGCTGGGTAACAGATCGGCTGCGCGACAAGCGAAATTTGAACGATGCACAAAAAGCGCGCGTCGACAACGCAGGGGTGCTGACGGCGTCGGGCCTCATTGCTGGCGAAGCGCTCTGCGGAATCGCTGTCGCCGCAATCATTGCGAGACAGTTGGCAAACAATCCTCATGCGGAAGCGAGACTTTACCAGTTCGCGATTGGTAACCACCTGATTATGGCCGTGATTGCACTGGCGATCCTGGTCGGCGTAATGATCTTCGTTCCGCTTGCCAACGCGGGACGACCGGAAGATCCAGCGCCACCAACAGCTATCATGTAGGAAGCTTTACCACAGAGGCATGGAGGATGACGGTTATTTCCGAAATCCTCCCTCCTTATTCATTATGTCCTCTGGGCTTTTGCTTTCATGTCCATCGCTGACAACATTGCGCTTGTGCAGGAGCGTATAGCTGCCGCTGCGGTTCGGGCAGGCCGCAGGTCCGACGAAATCACGCTCATGGCAGTCAGCAAGACATTTCCCCCATCAGCGATTCAGCAAGCATATTCGGCAGGGCTCAGAACTTTTGGCGAAAACCGCGTACAGGAATTTGCGTCGAAGGCGGAGGCCGTTCGGGATCTCGCCAGTGCGCAATGGCACCTTATTGGACATCTGCAAACAAACAAGGCGGCAAAAGCGGCGGAACTGTTTCATTCGATAGACTCCGTCGATTCTGTGAGACTCGCGGATAAATTGAATGGCGCTGCCGAGAAAATGAAGAAGAAGCTGCAGGTCCTCATCGAAATCAATGTTGGCGCAGAGCAAGCCAAGAGCGGTGCAGTCGCAGATTCCCCTGACCTCGAGGAGTTGCTTCGGTCAGCGGAGCGGTTCCAATATCTAGAGTTCATGGGCCTGATGACGATCCCTCCATTTACAGGAGATCCCGAGGGTGCGCGACCCTATTTCAAGAACTTGCGATGCTTGCGCGATCAGATAGCGGCTCGGAATGTCCCATCCATCTCAATGGACGTGCTATCAATGGGTATGTCACACGATTTTGAGATAGCGATTAAAGAAGGTTCGACTCAAGTGCGAGTGGGCACGGCGATTTTTGGAGAACGCACAAAGCACTAGCCTGCGATGTCTTCCAACATCATGCGAGGAACCAGTTGATTCCGGTTATTGACACGAAGCAGGGAGCAACCTTCGCGATCAAAGTTCATCCTCATGCCAGGAAAAATGAGATCACCGGAGAAGTCGGCAGCGCACTGAAGGTGTCATTGACTTCGCCTCCTGTGGAAGGCAAGGCGAATAAAGCCTGTATCGAATTCTTCGCGAAAGTTTTGAAGGTCCCGGGCTGCTCCATTACTATTGCTGCCGGCCAGAACAGCCGAAATAAAGTCATTCGCGTCGTGGGGCTGACCGCGACAGAAGTCCAAGTACGCTTGCAATCTAAGTAGCCAGCGGGCCCGGTCCACACCACATCTGTTTCAGGAGTTCTACTTGAGTTGGTCAGATCGGTTACAAGAAATCCGGACTGGTTTCGAGCGACCGTTCTGGGTCGCGAACATCAGCGAGATTTTTGAGCGACTTTCGTACTATGCGGTCTTCGCGGCGCTCGTTCGTTATCTGCACGAGGCTCTGCAGTTCCCGACGCAGCAAGCGGTGAGTCTCGGTGGTTGGTTTGGTGCCAGCGTTTGGATGATGGCCATCTTTGGTGGCGCGCTGGCTGACCGCATCGGATTCCGCCGTGCACTCTCGCTGGCATACTTCATATTGAGCTGCTCGTATTTCCTGGTGGGTTCGATTGCAGCACCATGGTTGGGGCCGGTCCGGAACGTGGTTCCGCTGGGACTGATGGTTACGATCATTCTCTTTCTGCCGGCCTTTGGTGTCGCCCTGGTGAAACCATCCGTCGTCGGCACGACAGCGCGCGCTTCCAGGGAGAATGTGCGCTCGATTGGCTACTCGATTTATTACACCCTAGTGAATATCGGCAGCTTCCTCGGTCCCTTCCTCGCCGGGTGGATTCATTCGCGAATGCGCGTGGAAAACGTATTTCGGCTCGCCGCGCTAAGCGTACTGTTGATGTTTTTTGGTGTCCTGATCTTCTTCCGCGAGCCACGCAGGTCGACTGGAGAGCAGAACGTCTCGTTCGCCCAAGTGGGGCGCAACTTCCTGACCGTTCTGAGTAATGGACGCTTTGTTCTCTTCCTGCTGATCTTCTCGGGTTACTGGATTGTGTTCTGGCAGCAGTACTTGACTCTCGGGATCTACATTCACGATTACGTCAACCCAAACGCCAACACCGAAATGATCCTGATTGCAGATCCCATCATTGTTATCACCTTGACCGTGGCGGTGAATGCGGTAACGCGGAGAATCGCTCCTTTTCGCGCAATCACGCTTGGCACCTTGATTACCGCAATGGGGTGGCTCGTTATCGGAGCGCGTCCCGCCGTCTGGACAGCGGTGGTCAGCCTTTGCATTGTGGCACTCGGGGAAATCATTCAATCCCCGCGGTATTACGAGTACATTTCGCGACTGGCTCCGGCCGGCCAGCAGGGCACCTACATGGGATTTGCCTTCCTCCCGATAGGGATAGGTTCGCTCGTGGGCGGCTGGGTCACGGGCAAACTACTACACTACTTCGCGGACGTGCAGCACCAACCCGGTCGGATCTGGTGGGCAGTGACAGCAATCGGCATTGCTACCGCAGTGCTCCTATGGGTATACGACCGATTCTTGCGAGTTCCCAACGAAAGCGCAACACCGGCCGCAGCCGAGTGATTACGGGTCACAGCTTTTCTCGACCATCTTGGTGTAATATTCGCCCGCTTTAGAGGCGAAACACGGCATTGCCACGCCGGCCGAGCGCCGAACTCGTCCGAAACCGATATGACAAAACGCAAAATCACACCGCGGTATATAGCTGACCATATACGACGGGTACTCAAGGATGGCGGCTCCGCGCCCCACGCGGAGGGCGTTCAACGGTTTTTTAAAGAAGACATAAGATCACGCGGGTGGTACACCGCCGAAATGCGAAAAGTAGCAAGGCGGTTCTCTCGCACGATCGTCAACGAACAGGGAGTTGAGTTCCTGGTCCAGGTCGCCGACGATTTGTTTCGGGGAGCAGTCCTCGAAGAAAAAGTATTTGCTGTCCTCCTGCTTCAGGGACTGACTGGCCGATTCAAAGACAGAGAGTTCAGGCGATTCGAATCATGGCTATCTCGAATCAGCAGTTGGGCTGACCATGACGGACTGGTTCACTATCTGATCGCGCCCATGGTTGCTTCCAAGCCGAGTCGCGTCAGACGCGTCTTCACCTGGGCCAAATCGTCCGACCGCTGGCATCGGCGGGCCGCCTGCGTCGCGCTGATCCGGGGAACGCGGCGGAGACTATTCTCGGTCGCAGTTATGCGGCTTTCCAACACGCTCCTCAGAGATAACGATGACATGGTCCAGAAAGGGTTAGGATGGCTTCTGCGGGAAACCGCAAAAGCTGATCCCGAAGGGACAATTCCCTACCTTATGAAGATCCGCCAGCGTGCTCCACGGTTGGTTTTGCGTACAGCGTGCGAGACACTGAACCGCCGAGAGCGCGAGAAGATCCTCGTCCGCCAAATGCAGGCTCGCGTTGACGCATGACTGTGCTCACCGCATTCGGCCTCCTGGCTGTCTCAGCAATGCTGGTCTGCTACACGTTCGAGAAACGCAGCGCTTGGTTCATCCTCGGGTTTGCTCTGGCGTGCGGTCTGGGCTCAGTCTATGGATTTTTGCAAGGCGCATGGCCTTTTGGATTGGTCGAAGGAGTATGGGCCATCGTGGCTCTTCGCCGTTGGCTCGGAACGCATCCGTTCTCCCAAAACCAGCAGTAGCGATCGGTAATCATAGGTGTGGGACCTCGATTGCGCGTGCGCATTCGCGCAAATTCCTGAGCTTGTTTACAATAGACGTTTACCTATGGACCTGTCCGCAATCCAGTCAGCGCTGCGCGACCGCAACATCGATGCCTGGCTCTTTTACGATCATCATCACCGGGATCCTATCGCCTACCGCATCCTCGGTTTGCCGCAGGAGTTGATGGTCACAAGGCGCTGGTATTACCTGGTTCCCGCCAATGGTGACCCTCTCAAACTGGTGCACAAGATCGAGTCGGGCCATCTTGATTCCCTTCCTGGGAGCAAGCGGCAGTATTCAGCGTGGCAGGAGTTGTTCGAAAATGTAAAAACGATGTTGGCAGATCACCGCGACATTGCCATGCAGTATTCCCCGAACAATCTGGTGTTTACGGTGTCGCTCGTTGATGGCGGAACCGTGGAAATGGTGCGCGGCCTGGGTAAGAACGTCGTCAGTTCGGCCGACCTGGTGGCACAATTCGAAGCCACGATGACGGACGAACAGATCCAGACCCACTTCGAAGCGCGAGACGCGATTGACGCGATCACCGCCGCCGCGTTCCAGGAGATTGGCAGGCGGGTGCGTAACGGCGGGACCACGGAGCACGACATTCAGAAATGGTTCATGGAAGCATTTAGCCGTGAAAAATTGATCACCGACGATCCACCGATCGTTGCTGTCAACGCGCACAGTGGAAATCCGCACTACGAACCCAGCGCAGCTAACCCTACTCCAATACGAGAAGGCGATTTTGTTCTCTTGGACGTCTGGGCGAAGAAGAACAAGCCTGGGGCGGTCTATTACGACATTACGTGGACGGGGTTTGTGGGCAAGGCTCCTTCAGATCGCCAGCGGCAGATTTTCGATATCGTTCGCGGTGCGCGGGACGCAGGTGCGGCAAAGGTTACCTCGGCGATCGCGGAGGGCAGACGTATTGCGGGCTGGGAAGTAGATCGTGCCACTCGCGACTACATCAAGCAATCGGGATACGGCGACTACTTCATTCACCGGACAGGGCACTCGATCGGAACCGAGGTCCACGCCAACGGCGCGAACATGGACGACCTGGAAATACACGACGAGCGCGAGATCCTGCCGAACTCGTGTTTCTCCATTGAGCCCGGAATCTACCTGCCGCAATTCGGGGTCCGCAGCGAAGTCAACATTCTTGTGCGAAAAGGTTCGGCGGAAGTTACCGGAAAAGTCCAGACCGAGATTGTGATCATCTAGATGGCCAATTCCTCAAAGTCAGCAACGCAAGCACCGGCAGCTCCCATGACCACCATGTCCGTGCTCGCGCCGGCGCTGGGCTGGTTTATACCTGGCGCTGGACACCTGATTCAGAAGCGATATGTACGCGGGGCATTGTTGATGGTGTGCATTGTCACGATGTTTCTGCTCGGACTGGCGATGCAGGGACGCGTATACAAACCGAATGGCGGAGACATCCTGGACATTCTCGGCTTTGTCGGCGATATCGGGGCGGGAGGGTTATACATCATCTCTCGGGCGATGAATTGGGGTGAGGGGCTAATCGCGCACGCTACGGCAGACTACGGGACTAAGTTCATCATTGTCTCGGGCCTGCTGAATTTCATTGCCGTGGCCGACGCCTACCACATTGCGATCGGGAAGAAGGCATGAACCTGCAGCTATCTCACTTCAGTGCAGCCGTACTTTTCGCGTTATTCGCATCGGTGGTCTTTGGAATCACGCAGCGCAGCGACACTCGCGAAATGGTGCGCTATGGCCTTTATTGCTTCGCGATGTTCACTGGCGGAGTGATCGTTGCCGGATGGGTGATGTGGATTCTCCGAAGATAGGTTCCGTCCCGTAGCGAAATTCTCCCAACCTGGAAGATCTCACCAAAAATTAGCCTTCCCAGACGAAAGCATCGAAGACCCTCTTCATGTCAAAACCAATTCTCTTGTAAAGGTCAACAGCACGGTGGTTCGCCTCCGTGACCGTGAGAGACAGAGAATTGAATCCCTTTTTCTGAAGGCCGGCTGCCGTGCAAGCGAGCAACGCTTCCCCAATTTTCTGGCCCCGATATTCAGGCAATAAACAGACTTGGGTAACGTGGCCTACATCGTGTCGCACGCGAGAACAGAGAATGACGCCGATGACGTTGCGTGCAGACTTGTGAACTGCGACGTACGAAGATTCAGGATCGAATTGTCCGCACCCCGGAAAGCGCACTATGTTGTTGAGGAAACGCAATGCGCCGCTGAGATTTCGGTACTGATCATTGATCTCGGAATCGACGTGGCCGCGATAGGCGGCGGTGATTACGGCAGCGGCGGGTTGATAATCCTGTTCCGACCACCGTCGAAGTTCAATTTCTTTCGAAATCGGAGCTGGCGGGAACTTTGTTCCACGCAGATTCTGCACCATGAACAACCTGGGATAACGTTGGAATCCCTGATCGACAAACGGAATAGAAACCTGCCCGGCTTCGTGTACCAGCAATTGCGCTTCAATACGGTGAATTCCGGGTGACTGCTGAAGAGTTTCGATAACGTGCACCAAGAGGCGAGATTCGATGTCTCTCGGAGTGGCCGATCGGCTTCCGTTGGTTGGGCTTACGAACAAATCGCCAATAACGCCCTTGTTTCCTTCGTAGACGAAGAATGCATACCCGAAAATGCGCCCTCGCTCGATTGCGGCGTAGCCTGGAAGGATCTTGGAATCGATATAACGCAGGATCATCTCCGCCGAGCTGCTGTAGTCCCAGGAGAGCAGGCGAGCCCAGACCCGCATCTCGTCTTCGATGAGGGGACGCAAATCAGTCGACGAGAAGTGCCTTAAGTCCAGGATCTCCATGACGATTTAGGCGCTCAGCGACGGCAGCGCAAGGGAAAGTTCGAGTCTAGTGGGTGAAAAGGCTTGGAGGCAAACGCTCTGACTCGTTGAAGGATGATCATGTGGGTTCGGGCGGAGTAGCTGGTCAGTGATGCTGCGGCATGTGTTTCATGGTAGGCATTTTGTGGTCATCGGGCATGTCGCTCATGTTTGACTTCGGCTCGGCGACCGGAGCAGAGACCCAGAAATATTGCACATGTTGGGGATCGTAGGTTCCGAGGAGCGACACTCGACGGTCTGCGAGAAACGCAGGCGGGTTCTCAGGATCGAATCCGTCGGGAGCAACGAGGAGGTGCGCTCCAGCGGGTACTTCACCTCTATCGTAGTTAGAGATTTCCTGGTTGCGATAGAACGCCAACCCGTACTCGATCTCCCGGCGTGTGTGATAGACGGCGGCGGGCAGTAATCCGGCCTCGACGTGGCTGATATCTGAGGCAAGAGGCCTCGCCGTGAGAGTTTGATCGAGTATGTTGCCACCGATTCTCAGCACGGCTGCAACCGTGAGCACCACGGGAACGAGGGTCACGAACCGGAGCATCCGGAGACCAAGGTGACTCTGCAGAGTCATGATCATTGCGATAACGATAACCAGCACAACGACGGTTGATACGTACAGAGCGGCACCCCAGGGCAGTCGATGGAATCGAAGGATGTACTGCAGCATCAATGCTGGGATCAGAGGAAGGGATGCGACCACCGAGTGTAAGACAACGAGCGTTAGACCTGGACGCAGACTCTCTAAGACATGGCGCCGTACGTACTCTGTGACCAACAGTACCCCCGCGGGCAGCGCGGGCAAGATGTATCCCGGGAGTTTCGACTTCGATATCGAAAAGAAAACGATCGGAGCCAGAAGCCAGATCGCAAGAAAAACATTCAAGGATTGTCCAGATTGCGCAGAGCTCCTACCTCGTTGCCACCAGATTCGGACAGTTTCGATCAATGCAGCGACCGAGAAGACCAACCACGGGATCAGTCCTAGGGCCGAAACCGGAAGGTAATACCAGAAGGGCTGCTCGTGGTGATAGAGATCAGTCGCGAAGCGCGCCAGATTGTGCTGGAGGATAAAGACGCGAAAGAATTCGGGATTCCTTAGCTCGACGAGGACGTACCACGGCAGAACGACGGCACAGAAGGCAAGTATCCCCGGAATCCACAGTGTCCGCAGGATCAAACGGTAATCGCGGCGAGCCAAGCAAAAGAGCACAATAATCAACGCTGCCAAACATGGTGCAACTGGCCCCTTGGCCAGCGCGCCTAGTCCGATAAATACATAAAATATGGCGATGCACAGCTTTTTGTCCGTTTCCAACCACGAGTACCACGCCAGCATGGCGATGGTGAAGGGTGCAGCAAGCGGCATATCGGTGGAAGCGGCACGTGAGAATCCGACGACGGCTGCCGCGGATGCCGTCATCAGGGCTCCATCGAGCTGAAAGCCTGGGCGAAAGCGACGCAGAAACAGGTAAATGGCTATAACCATCAGCGTGGCGTCAACGGCCGATGGAATACGAGCCGCCCAATCACTTACGCCGAAAACGCTGTAGGAGAGCATAGCCTCCCAGTAGTAGAGAATGGGCTTCTCCAACCAGGGCTTGCCCGCAAGCACCGGCGTGATCCAATCATGGCGGGACAGCATTTCGCGGGCAATCTGCGCATAACGAGGTTCGTCGGCGCCTACCAACCCGAAAGTGTTAAGACCGAACCCGAAGAGGAATGCGCAGAAACCGACAATTAGCAACCAGTCCGTTAGCTGGCGCTCGGTGCCTGGGGATTGCACTTCGGGTGTCGACACGTTCCTCAAGTTAGCAATTGGCACTGGCATTCCGAGGTCCGATGATACGTCTGCCCGGAAGTCCCAATCCTATATCAGGCTGCTTTGGAACCACGGATAAGCGCGTAGATGCTGATCAGTGTCCAGGTCACTTCCAGCAACACGAAGCCGATCTGGAAAGGCTGGAACGCTATGTAGGCAAGGATTGCCGAGCCCACGCCGTTCAAGATGTTGTAGGTCGCCTTGCGAGGGTTCATCCAGCCAAACTGCTGGCCGGCATACCCGACAAGGATGAGCATGGCTCCGATAAATGAGATGGACTGCCGCAGCAGTGAGATTTGCATAAGATTTATTGTACGGAGGAGCCGAGGCGAAGCTGGGCAAGGATACGAGCCACTGCTATAGACAGCGGACCTTCGATCGAACATCCGCTGGCACATTCGTGTCCACCGCCGCCGAAACGCTCAGCTACGGAAGCAACGTTAAGCATACCCTTGCTCCGCAGACTCACGCGATAGCGGCCGTCGCTGAGTTCGCGGAAGAAGGCGGCGACTTCGACGCCGTGGATAGCGAGCGCATAGTTGACCAAGCCTTCGCAGTCCTCGTCGATGGCACCGGCTTTGTCCATCTGCTCGCGTGTTACCCAGATCCAAGCTAGGGGCCCTTCACGGTGCAAATTAGAAAGCGCAGTCCCGAGCAGGCGCATTTTTGAGGTGGGATGAGAGAAGTAGATATTCCGGGCGCAGGCTGCCGGGTCGGCTCCCGCCAGGACTAGCTCGCGGGCGAGAGCAAACGTGTGCTCGTTCGTTCCGGCGAACATGAACGAACCCGTATCAGTGAGTACGGCGGTGTAGAGGCAAGTGGCGATTTCCGGGGAAATCGGGACACCGGCTTCGCGTGCGAGGCGGAAGACCATCTCCCCGGTCGCGCAAGCGGCAGGATCGATCCAGTTCACATGGGCGAAGGGTTTGCCGCTGATGTGATGGTCGATGCTGATGAGAAATTGTTTCTCCAACCCGCCCAGGCGTGTGCGCTGGATACTATCGCACTCCAGAACAATCGCAGCCTCGTAGTCTCCGGTTAGTTCGCTGGCCTGAACGACAGTATCGCTGAACGGGAGGGGCTCATAAATGCGAGGTACGCCATCGCTTAATACAACCTGCGCCCGCTTGCCCATGGATCGCAGGATTTGAGAGCAGGCCAGGACGGAACCGACGGCGTCACCGTCAGGACGGGCGTGAGAGGTCAGCACGAAACGGTCCCGCTGTTCGATATGCCTTAGTACTTCGGTCAGCATGCCCAACCCTGGTTCGGCCGGCTCACTTCTGCCGCTTTTTCGTACGATTTAACAGCTCCGTAATTCTTGCCTGATACTGCTGCGAACGGTCGACCTGAAAAAATAGTTCGGGAGCTCGCCGTAACTGGAGGCGCTCCGTCAATTCGGTTCGAATGAAGCCGGCTGCGGCTTTCAGACCTTCCAGCGTACGATTGGCTTCTTCATCATCCCCTTGCACTACGACAAAGATATGCGCTGATTTCGAGTCTCCCGCCAATTGCACTTCGCTAACATTTACTAGCCCAATACGCGGATCGGCCAATTCACCTTCGATGATGGTCTCGATCTCTTCGCGCAAGGCATCGGCAAGGCGCTCGCGATGATGTTGCTGGCCGCGATTTTCCGGCATAGCGATTCAGATAAAACGGATGAGGATATCAGAAAATGGCCTCCGAGGGGGATCGAAGGAATTGGTGCGTCGGAGAAGAAAATCAGCAGCCTAAAGGTTCCCGTCCGTAGAACTCGGGGTTTTGCGGTGAACTGGAGGACTGTGCCGCGTTGCGGTTGCCACCAATTCCCCCTGCAGGATCGCCCAGGAGTTAACCGGAGGTCGACGCAAGGAAAATCCAACTCTACAAAAATTCAAGCCACGAATCGGATATCTCGGCGCCGTGATTGTTCGCGATCCGGTTCGCCTGGCGCTCTACATTCTTCATAAGGCCATCGAGGTAGTCTCGCGATCCGGAGATGCTGATGACACCGACGGTAGCGCGGTTCCACAGTTCAGCGCTATCGAGTTCAGCAACGGAAACATTAAAACTGGTGCGTAGCCGGTCTTTCAGACTACGGACCACCTGCCGGCGTTCCTTGAGCGAATGAGCAGCTTCGATGGTAAGTTCGAGGGTGAGAAAGGCGATGGCCACAGTCTCAGGTTCGAGTTTCAGGTGTACCCGGGAATAGGAATACCCGAGCATACCCGAAACTTCAAACCAGAAATCCGCTATGCGATGACTTCTGCAGCAACATGCTCGGTAACGAACGCCTCGATGACGTCCCCAACCTTCACGTCGCCGTAATTCGCGATAGCGATGCCGCATTCCATCCCGTTGCGGACCTCCGACGTATCGTCCTTGAAGCGGCGTAAGGAGCCGACTTTGCCTTTGAAAACGACGATATTGTCGCGCAACAGGCGAACTTCGGAATCGCGCTTAATTATCCCGTCGATCACCTGGCAGCCGGCAACGGTGCCCACCTTCGGGATGCGGAACGTTTCTTTGACCTGAGCGCGTCCCTGGTAAGTTTCCTTTATTGTCGGTTCGAGCAAACCACTCATCGCGCGCTTAATCTCGTCCTGCAACTCGTAAATGATTGAATGCAGGCGTATATCGACCTTGTCCTGCTCGGCAAGCTCTTGCGCCTTGCGTTCTGGACGCACGTTGAACCCAATGATGACAGCATTCGACGCTGAGGCCAGCAGCACGTCCGATTCGGTGATAGCACCGACGCCCGAGCGCAGAATCTTGAGGCGAACTTTCTCGTTCGACATTTTCGAAAGCAGATCGGTGAGAACTTCGACCGATCCACCTACGTCGGCTTTCAGAATGATGTTCAGGTCTTTCACGCCGGCCGTTTTCAACTGATCGGCAAGGCCTTCCAGAGAGACGCGTGAACTCTTGGCCAGAGCGGCTTCGCGGGCCTTTTGCTCGCGGAACTCGGAGACGCCTCGCGCCTTTTCGCGATCGGAGACCACAACGAACTGGTCGCCGGCCTGTGGGAGACCTTCCATGCCAAGGATCTCGACAGGAGTCGAAGGAGGCGCTTCAGCAAGCTGGTTTCCACGATCATCAAACATGGCGCGGACTTTTCCGTAGACATTCCCCACGACGAAGTTATCGCCAGTTCGCAGTGTTCCGTTCTGAGCGAGAACGGTGGCAACCGGTCCGCGGCCGCGATCAAGTTTCGCTTCAAGAACGACACCCGTAGCAGAACGCTCGGGATTGGCCTTGAGTTCCTGTAGATCGGCAACCAGGCAGATCATTTCCATCAAGAGGTTGAGATTGGTTTTCTGCTTGGCGGAAACGTCAACGAATACCGTAGTGCCGCCCCAATCTTCCGGCATCAGGCCACGATCGGCGAGCTGCTTCTTTACGCGATCCGGCATGGCATCCGGTTTGTCGACCTTGTTGACGGCGACTATTATCGGCACTTCGGCGGCGTGCGCGTGGTCAATCGCTTCAAGGGTCTGCGGCATGACGCCGTCATCAGCGGCGACCACCAGAACGACGATATCGGTGGCTTTGGCTCCTCGCGAACGCATGCGAGTGAAGGCTTCGTGACCAGGAGTGTCGAGGAACACGATCTCGCGACCGTACGCGGGAGATTCGGTGTCCTGGATACGAACTTTGTAAGCGCCGATGTGCTGCGTAATACCACCTGCCTCGCCTTCGGCCACGTTGGTGGAACGGATCGAATCGAGCAGCGTCGTCTTACCGTGATCGACGTGGCCCATGATGGTCACAACCGGGGGCCGCGGCACCGCTTCAGCTGCGCCTTCTTCCGACACAGCAGCGTCCGCCATGTCTTTCTGCGCCTGCTCTTCAAAGCTGATCACATTAGTTTCGGCGCCGAAGAACCGCGCCATCTCACTGGCTAGTTCCGCGTCGAGAGTCTGATTGATGGTCGCAAACACACCCCGGGCGAGCAGCCGAGCGATCAAATCTTTTGCACGGACACCGAGTTTCTCAGCCAGATCTTTGACGCTGATGCCTTCGGTGATCGTGATATTGCGAGTAATCGGCATCGGCTCGTTCGACACCACCATTCGTGGTGGTGGAACATAGCCCTTCATTGGACCTTCTTTGACGCCGCGCGGGATGTATCGCTGCCCTGGACGGCGCGACGGCGCACCCGGACGGCTGCCGGGACGAGTAGGTCCAGGCGGAGGCAGAGTTCCCGGCCCGACTCCGAGGGGACGCGTACCGCTAGGCGATTGCCGCGTCGGATGCATCGGCCGGCGCTCGCCCGGACGCATTGGGGGGCGCGTGCCCATGGGAGCACCCGCGGGACGTGGACGCTGGAAAATCGGCTGTCCGGGCACCGGGCGACCCGGTGCTGGACGCGGCGGTGCCCCTGACGTCGATGCTGTTGGTCGCGGGGGCGCCTGCGGCGGCGCTTTGTAGACCGGACGCGGCCCCGTCTGCGGGACGATCATGCGGCGCATAGGTGTCGTCGGCTGGGGCGGAGCTGGAGGCTTCGGCGGCGGCGCCGGAGTGGTGCTCGCAGCAGGCGGCACAGCTTGGGCAGCTGGAGGTACCTGAGTTTTCGGCTCAGCAACGGGCGGCGCAACTGGAGCCGGCGGCTTCGGCGCTGCTGGCTGCGAAGTCGGGGCGGCGGCCTCCGGCTGAGGAGGCAGTGGCGGTGCGGGCACCGTATACACCGGGGCCGGGGGACGAGGTTGCGGAACAATCACTCGCGGAGCCGGGGGCGGTGTCGGCGGAGCAGTCGGCCTGCTTGCGGCCGGCGGTGTTACTGGAACTGCCGTGGGGGCCGTTGGCGCAGTTGTCGCCGGAGGCGGCGCGGGCTTCTGCATCGGAGGCGGAGCCACCGGTCGCGGTGGCGCAGGCGTTGCCGCAGGCGGTTTATTGATGAGCTTGAGGACGTCGCCGGGCTTGGAAATATGGGACAGATCGATCTTGGTCTTGATCTCGTCAGCCTCGGCGCGTAATGAGCGCGCCGACTTAGATGCAGTCTGCGATTCCGCCGCCGCTCTGAAATGCGCGCGAACCCGAACTGCCTCATCTTCTTCGATCGAACTGGAGTGGGTCTTCTTCTCAGTAACGCCGACCACCGGCAACACGTCAAGAATCGCCTTGCTTTTAACTTCCAGTTCTCTTGCCAGATCGTTAATTCGAATCTTACTCATCCGCTCTCGATTTCCTCCGCCCTGTCCGTTAAGCCTTCATGTCAACCTCACGGCATCAGTTTTGATGACCGCACTGTTAAGGTGCGGCTATTCCTTGTTTTCGCTTTCGTCCACAACCGGTTCTTCGGTTGCAGCCATCTCGTCGAACTGCGTTTCGTCGCCTTTAACTGTTCCTCCCGACTCAACCTCGGTCGAGGCTTGTTCGGCAACATCGCCCTCGGCGGCTTCTGCCGGGGCTTCTTCGGCGGATTCGGCGCTTACTTCGCCTTCGCCCGCTTCCGAAGCAGCTTCTCCGCCTTCCAGGCTGGAGAAATAATTATTGACTGCGATACTGATTTTTTCCACCGTCTTCGGCCCGATGCCTTCAATGGCTTCCAGTTGCTCAGGAGTCATATCAGCGAGAGCTTCAACGGTGGTCACGCCCGCGGCGTTCAGCTTCTCAACGACGCCCTCACCTAGTCCGGGAACATTCTCGAGCGGTGTAGCTGTCGCGGTCACCAACTGGGACATTTGCTGTTCGACTTCCTGACGCTTTTCTTCTTCGCTCTTGATGTCGATCTTCCAGCCAAGCAGTTTGGCTGCAAGCCGAACGTTCTGTCCCTTCTTGCCGATGGCCAGCGAGAGCTGGCTGTCGTCGACCACAACCTCCAGGTGCTTTTCAGAGGGTTCGAGCACGGTTACGCGGCTGACTTTGGCGGGCTGAAGTGCTTTCTCGGCGAATGTAACTGGATCTTCGTGATATTCGATGATGTCGATCTTCTCACCGCGGAGCTCGCGGATGATAGACTGAACGCGCATGCCCTTCATGCCGACGCAAGCACCCACTGCATCGACATCCTTGTCTTTCGACATGACTGCGATTTTCGTTCGTTCCCCGGCTTCACGGGCAATGGCACGAATGACTACGGTGCCATCGTAAATCTCGGGGACTTCTGTCTGGAACAGGTGCTGGACTAATTCCGGTGCCGCACGGGAAACGACAACCTGTGGACCTTTCGATGCGCGCTCGACGCGTGCAATGACCACGCGCAGACGTTCACCAATCGCGAAGGACTCTAGACGCGACTGGTCCTTGCGTCCCATGCGACCTTCGGCTTTCCCGATGTCGAAAATAACATCGGGGCCCTCGATACGCTTTACGGTTGCGTTGACGATCTCGCCTACGCGCCCGATGTACTCGTTGTAAACCGTGTCGCGCTCAGCCTCCCGAACCTTCTGGAAGATGACCTGCTTCGCGAGTTGGGCCGCGATCCTGCCAAGAATACCTTCGGTCGCCTTTGGGATCAGCAGCTCACCCCCGACTTCGAGGTTGGGGTCAACTTTGCGGGCGTCCTCCAAGGTGATCTGGTTTGTCGGATCCTCGATTTGATCCGGACCTTCGACCACACTCTTGACCACGTACGCTTTAATCTTGCCCGTGTCTTTGTCGAGCTCGGCACGGAGGTTTTCCTGGGTCTTGTAATACTTGCGAGTAGCGACAACAATGGCGTCTTCCACCGCCGACACAACGATCTGCGGATCAATGCCCTTCTCGCGGCTTAGAGCGTCAATTGTGTTGTAGAGCTCGCTTGCCATATGTATTCCGTAGTAGTCAGTTAGGGGCTAGCCGTTGGAACGGGCCCCCTGACGATCGACTTCTAAATCTCAGGTACCAGGTTGGCCTTTTCTACATTCGCCAAATCAATTTCCAGTCGCGGGTGCGGTGCCTCTGGATGGTGCTTATTACCTTTAGGTCCTTTGGCCGGTTTGCGAACTTCAAGTTCGACCGTGATTCGACCGTCACGAAAGCTCTCAATCCGACCCTCGAAATGACGATTACCCTCGATCGGCTCCCGCGTCGTAAATTTCGCGAGACTGCCTATGTAGCGCTCGAACTCTGACGGGCGCGAAAGCCTTCGGTCTAGTCCCGGTGACGAGACCTCCAAAAGATACGAGCCACCGGGGATGACATCCTCAACATCAAGAATGGTTCCGACATCCCGACTTAAATTCGCGCAATCTTCGTGGGTGACACCCGCGGGCTTATCGATCGTGATCCGCAACATGCGGGCGTTGCCGCTGCCGCGAAAATCAACATCGACGACTTCGAGAGACATGGATGAGGCCACCCGCTCGGCCACTTCCCGCACTCGGTCGATCTCAAGCACCATTGAATCAGCCACTTACAGCCAATGGCGAGCTCTGCAAACTGCCACCAACTAAAAAGTGGGCTTGCGCCCACTGGTGTGCTTCGCCACATGCTGGTACTACACAACAGTTCTCAGGTAATTAATATACGCCCGCATGGGGCAAAAGACAAACCGCGGCCACCAGTGGACGCAAGCAGTTACGATGTACGGACGAATTGCTCCAACGCCTGTGGACTCATGCCCGGCGCAGTCTTCGAACGACGGCGAAATCGGAGGTGAAATCATGAATCAACATACCGCAACCAAAGTCAGCGACCATAACGTCAGCGACCATTATGATGCGAATTACGGGAATTTTCAGACCGAACTGTACGCCGAGATACGTCGCGAAGCCTTCGGAGAAGATATAGGGCAAAGCAGCTGGATCACAGCGAGCGAGCAGGACAGATTTCTTGATGCGTTGCTACTCGGACCCGGGAAGATTGTGCTCGATGTAGCTTGCGGTTCGGGAGGCCCGGCGCTCCGCATGGCGGAGAAGAGCGGCTGTTCCGTGGTTGGCATTGACATCCATGAGCAGGCGATCTCGACGGCACAGTCGTTGGCAATGCAAAGGAAACTAGCTACACGCGCTGAGTTTCGTCGAGTCAATGCGGGTGAGGCACTGCCCTTTGCTGATTTCACGTTTGACGCGATTACGTGCATTGACGCTATCAACCATCTGCCCGACCGCCGCCGTCTTATAAGCGATTGGGCAAGAGTTCTCAAGATAGGGGGGCGGCTGCTATTCACCAATCCAACCACGATTACTGGGCCACTCTCGGCTGAGGAGATTGCGATCCGCAGCTCCATTGGGTTCTTCTTGTTCGTGCCGCTTGGCTACGATGAACGGGTTATTGCTGAGTGCGGCATGCGACTGATCTCCCGCGACGATGTTACGGAGAACATGGCGCTGCTTGCCGAGAGACGAGGAGCAGCGCGAGAAGCGAGGAGCGAGGCCCTTCGCCGGATTGAGGGGGAACCAAGTTTCGAGGCTCAACAGAAATTCTTCACGATTGCCGCCAGAATCGCAAAAGAGCGGCGATTATCTCGGTTCCAGTATGTTTCAGAGCGGTCAGCTTGAGCCAAGACCATTTGATTGTCGGCGAGTGAGGCCCGCCTCCATGGCCCACGTTGCGAGGCGCCCAAACCTTATCTAGAATAAAGGTTTATCTCCGGTGAAATTCTATGATTCATTTTCCCGTCCCTGAGGCGCTGACTTTCGATGACGTGTTGCTGCTCCCTGCTCGTTCCGACGTCATCCCGGCCGAAGCGAACACGCAAACGCAGTTGACCCGAAACATACGCCTGAACATTCCGCTAATCAGCGCCGCGATGGACACAGTGACCGAATCCCACATGGCTATCGCGATCGCGCAGCAGGGTGGGCTTGGCATTATTCATCGCAATCTCACGATTGACCAGCAGGCCAACGAAGTCGATAAGGTGAAGCGCTCTGAGAGCGGCATGATCGTGGATCCGGTAACCATGTCGCCGGATGCCAAGGTCTCCGACGCTCTTGAAGTCATGCGTAAGTACAAGATTTCGGGTGTGCCGATCACGAAGAACAAGAAACTTGTCGGTATCCTTACGAACCGCGATCTCCGCTTTGAAACGCGATTCGACGTTCCTATCAGCAAAGTAATGACGAAAGAGAATCTCATTACTGTTCCGGTAGGCACGACGTTAGTAGAGGCGGAAAAGATTTTGCATGAACACCGCGTCGAGAAGCTCCTGGTTGTAGATAAGGAATATAACCTCAAGGGGCTGATCACAGTTAAGGACATCCAGAAGAAACTCAAGTATCCGAACGCCGCGAAAGATGAGCATGGCCGCTTACGCGTTGGCGCAGCTGTCGGTGCAACCGGTGATTTTCTTGAGCGCGCCCAGGAAATGGTGCGGGCCAAAGTAGACATGGTGGCAATCGACAGCGCCCATGGGCATTCCACGCGCGTGCTGGAAGCGATCAAGTTATTGAAGGCGAAACTGCCAGAGATTGATGTGATAGCTGGCAATGTTGCGACCTTCGATGGCGCCTGTGAACTGGCGCGCTGCGGAGCCGACGCCATTAAGATCGGAATCGGTCCGGGTTCAATCTGCACGACGCGCGTGGTGACCGGAGCAGGGGTTCCGCAGATCACGGCCATTGCGGAAGCATATAGAGCAACCAAGGATTCGGGAGTGCCGATCGTCGCTGACGGCGGTGTAAAGTTTTCGGGCGACATCACCAAAGCACTCGCTGCTGGAGCAAACGCAGTAATGATCGGCTCGATGTTCGCCGGCACAGATGAGAGCCCGGGTGAGACGATTCTCTACCAGGGGCGCTCGTTCAAATCGTATCGCGGGATGGGCTCACTCGGCGCGATGGCGGCGGGTTCCAGCGAGCGATATTTCCAAAGCGCTTCCGGTGATTCTTCCACTCCGGTGCTGGGCGAAGGAGATGGTAACCGGGTGGCGAAGCTGGTTCCGGAAGGCATTGAGGGCCGAGTCCCCTATCGAGGATCGGTAGCCATGATCGTTCACCAGATGGTTGGCGGATTGAAATCCGGCATGGGCTACTGCGGGTGCGCGAATATCTCCGATCTACAGCAGAAGACGCGGTTTGTTCGCATCAGCGGTGCGGGATTGCGCGAGAGCCACGTGCATGACGTGATCATTACTCGTGAGGCTCCGAATTACGCGCTCGAGTAAGAGGGTCCTTGCCGCCTCTCAAAACTGAAGCTGCCGCGTTAGCGCGTCCTCCAGAAGCTGCCTGGAAACCATGGTTGGCCGCCGTCCTCTGGCTCGGGCTGATCGCCTTTGAATCGACGGATTGGCTCTCTTCGGCACGTACCGGCTCGTTTCTATACTTCTGGCTCGTCCGGTTGTTCGGCCCGATAAACCCTATCGGATTTGAAGCCTTTCATCACGATCTGCGGAAAGCAGGACACATATTCGGCTATGCCATGTTGAGTTTCCTTCTCTTCCGCGCATGGCGAGCTACTTTTCCAAGAATCGCCCGGGCACGCTGGTCATTCTGCTGGGCAGGAATCGCCTGGATCATGACCGCTCTTGTAGCTAGCCTGGATGAGTGGCACCAGACTTACTTGCCTTCGCGTACGGGTACTATTTGGGATGTGGTACTTGACAGCCTAGCCGCCTTGGCCATGCAGGTGGTTATTTGGCTGGTCCTGAAACCGCGCATAGATACAATTGAGTGAAAGTTGGAATTGGACAACTGATAGCCGGGAACTTAGAACTGAGTATCAGTACATCGCATCGTACTTAGTCACGATCCACTGCCCGGTGCGGTTATCCAGGGTAACGGAAAACAGCTCTTTGTAGGTGTTCTTTTGACCGGGTGCGTTGTAGCGTTTGCCAGTGTAATGCAGGATGCGCAAAGGTGGCGTATCTTCCCAATCCACTATCTGCCATGAAGCCAGCGGATGTTCCGCCTCCGATTCGCAAATAAATCTTGCGTACTTGCGCCGATAATCTCTCTCCCAATCCGATAGCTCTTCCTTGCACTTGCCGTCTCGCAGAGCTTTGATGAATTCGGCAGCGACGCGCTCTGACTCACGATCGCGAAGAGGATTGAGGGTGATGGCGTTAGGAACTCCCGACAGCGGGTCGCGGTCCTCCGATTTGCTCAACACCGGGCCTTGATTATTGAGCCAGATTAGATACCCGAAGAAACCGATGAGCAGTAGCAGGCAGGCGCCCACCGCGATTCCGATCTGTGTTCGAGAATACTGCATGGCTCCCGCTAGTCTAGGCAGGAGCACCGTAGCGAACAAGGTTACGCGGGGGCCAAGCCATGGCCCAACCGCTAAACTGAAGTACATGTCCAGACGACCATCCGGCCGGTTGTCCTATTACGACTCTTCGTCGCGGAAGCTTGCATGCCTCCCCTGGTCGGCGTGGGCGGGTACGCGCGTGCTTGCCTTCGTTGGCAAAATAAAAAAGCGTGCAACATAGTGCACGCATTTTCGAAACCAATTGCGAATTACTCTTTTGTTTCCCCGCCTTCGGGAGGAGGAGTGCCGCCTTCAGCTTGCGCCTGGGCTTCGGCCTCTTCCATGGCTTTCTTGGCTTCAGCCGCACGCTTGGCGCGCGCTTCGGCGCGCTTCTGGCGTTTTTCATCCAGAACTGCTTCGCTACCGAGTAGTTCGATGAAAGCTTTGTCGGCTCCATCTCCGCGCTGCCAACCGGTGCGGACGATCCGGAGATAACCGCCATTGCGATCACCGAATCGGGGTGCAACCGTATCGAACAGCTTGGTTACCGCTTCCCGCGTCATCAAGTAAGCGCCAGCCTGGCGACGTGCGGACAAGTCTCCGCGCTTGCCGAGCGTAATCATCTTCTCGACCTGCGGACGCATGGCCTTCGCCTTGGGCAGTGTAGTTTCAATCCGCTCTTCAATAATTAGCGAAGTGACCAAATTGCGCAGCAGCGAGCGGCGATGCGCGGTATTTCGTCCTAGTTTCCATCCTGCTTCTTTGTGACGCATGGGAAAACTCCAGTTCTCTTAGCAGTTGTTAGCTTCGAGTTTCGGGTGGCCTCAAGCAGTCGCACGATTGGTGCACGCCCGAACCTCGAAACTGGTTATTAGAACCCGCCGTCCCCTTCGTTATCGTCCAAACCGCCGTAAATGCCAATCGGAGTGGGAGCCTGCGGGCCCGGTACTGCATTGCCGTGCTCATCGATTTTCATGCCCAGGCTCAGGCCCATGGACGCGAGAATTTCCTTGATTTCGTTCAGCGACTTGCGGCCGAAATTCTTGGTCTTGAGCATTTCAGCCTCAGTCTTCTGCACGAGCTCGCCGATGGTTTGGATATTCGCGTTCTTCAGGCAGTTGTAGCTCCGGACCGAAAGCTCCAACTCCTCGACTGAGCGGTTCAGGTTCTCGTTGCGGATCTCGGGCTTGCGCTCGTCTGTAGAGGTGGCAGTCTCGATCTCCTCCTCGAAGTTGATGAAGATATTCATGTGATCTTTCAGCAACTTCGCGGCAAGGCCAAGCGAGTCGGCCGGCGTAATCGAGCCGTTGGTCCAGATCTCGATCGTAAGCTTGTCGTAGTCGGTGATCTGACCAAGACGTGCAGCCTCGACCGTGTAATTACACTTGCGGACAGGCGAGTGCACCGAATCGATTGGAATAAAGCCAATACCGAGGTCCTCGTCGAAGTTCTTGTCCGCCGAAACGTAGCCGCGGCCACGCTTCAGGCGCATCTCCATGTCTAGCTTCCCGCCCTCGCTAACCGTCGCGATGTAGACATCCTTGTCGAGGACTTCGACGTCAGCGTCGGCTTCGATCATGCCGGACGTCACCACGCCCGGCTGATCAGCACGCAAGTAGATAGCCTTAGGCGCATCACCGGAAAGCTTGAACGGAATCTGCTTCAAGTTGAGGATGATGTCGGTCGCGTCTTCGACCACGCCGGGGATTGACTGGAACTCGTGCAGCACGCCTTCGATCTTGACGGCCGTTACAGCGGCGCCTTCAATCGAGCTCAACAGCACGCGCCGAAGCGCGTTGCCGATAGTGGTGCCGAAGCCGCGTTCAAACGGCTGCGCCCAGAACATTCCGTACTTATCGGTCAGGGACTCGGTGTCGGTTGCGAGGCGTTTCGGTTTTTGAAAACCTTTCCAAAGCATTTACTTATTCTCCTTCGGCCATGCTGCTCGATCGCGGCTCCCCGAACCGGCCCAGATCCAGGTCGAATGTCACGAAAGGCTTATCTGGCACGAATGTAAGGCCAGTTTTGAGTTTCGAATCTCGCGCAAACGCTCTGATTCACCCAAAACTCAAAACCTGAAACTACTTGCTGTACAACTCAACGATCAGCTGCTCGTTAACGGGCAACTGGATGTCTTCTCTCTTAGGAAGGCCGAGGATGCGACCTTTGTAGTTGTCGCGGTCGATCTCCATCCAGGCCGGGACTGTCTGGTGACTAGCGAATTCCTTCGCAATCTCAAGCACGGGCAGCTTGCGGCTGTTTTCGCGAATCGCGATTTCCTCGCCTTGGCTGACCTGGTAAGAAGGAATATTGACCTTACGACCGTCGACGGCAACGTGCCCGTGGCGAACCAGCTGTCGCGCCTGGCGACGCGAACTCGCGAAGCCCATGCGGAACACAACGTTGTCGAGACGCCGCTCCAACTGTTGCAGGAGCATGTAGCCGGTCACACCCTTGGTGCGTGCTGCGTTCTCGAAGTAGTTGCGGAATTGGCCTTCCTGGGCGAAGTAGATGCGCTTCGCTTTCTGCTTTTCACGCAATTGCAGGCCGTAACCTACGATCTTCGCTTTACGGTCTTTGCCGTGCTGTCCAGGAGGGAAATTGCGCTTCTCGATAGGACATTTGTCGCTGAAGCACTTTGCGCCTTTGAGGAACAACTTCATGCCCTCGCGGCGGCATAGACGACATACTGCATCGGTGTAACGTGCCAAGTTTCTTCTCCTTAGTTCAAATGACCGGTTTACAGGTTTGGCAAACCCTTCGTTCCCGGACGAAAACAGTTTCGAGCAAAACGCGGCTTCGAGTTTCCTGTTTCGTGTTTCGAGCCGTCAAGGATGCCGAACGCCTCCTTGTATGCCCGACACTTGACACTCGAAACTACACTCGCCGACGCTTTGGCGGGCGGCAGCCATTGTGCGGAATCGGGGTATCGTCCTTAATCGCGCGCACTTCGATACCGGCGGCAGCGAGAGCACGAATCGCGGATTCGCGGCCCGAACCCGGGCCGCTGACGTGCACTTCGACACTGCGCAGTCCGTGATCGCGAGCCATGTTAGCGGCATTCATCGCAGCCTGCTGGGCGGCAAATGGAGTCCCTTTTCGGGATCCGCGGAAACCGAGCGAGCCCGAACTCTTCCACGAGATCACATTACCAGCCTGGTCACTGATCGTGACGATCGTATTGTTGAATGACGCCTGGATGTGCACAATCCCGTGCGGAACGTGCTTGCGTTCTTTCTTCTTGAACTTCTTTGTTTTGCCCTTCTTTTCGGGCGTCGCGCTAGTTGCGCCTGCTGCTGCTTTAGCCATAGTAAGTTCTCAGTTCTTAGTTCCCAGTACCCCGGTTGCCGTTCGCTCCGAACTTAGAACCGAGGACTGAGAACTGGCTTTTATGTTTTTGCCGTCGACTTTTTCTTCTGTGCGACCGTGCCCTTGCGCGGCCCTTTTCGCGTACGCGCGTTGGTGTGCGTGCGCTGGCCCCGAACGGGCAGGTTACGGCGATGACGGAATCCGCGATAGGAGCCGATTTCGATGAGCCGCTTGATGTTCATCGAGACTTCCTTGCGGAGGTCGCCTTCCACCAAACCCTCGGCTTCGATCACTTGACGGATGCGGTTTACCTCGTCTTCGCTCAGGTCGGAAACCTTCTTCATCGGATCAACGTTCGCCTGGTCGAGAATGCGCGCCGCCCGCGAATTTCCGATGCCATATATGTAAGTCAGCCCGATATTCGCGCGTTTCTGTCGCGGGAGATCGACGCCTGCAATACGTGCCATATTGTTCCTCTATTAACCTTGCCGTTGCTTGTGCTTCGAGTTTTCGCAAATCACCCGTACCACACCCTTGCGGTGGATGATCTTGCACTTGTCACAGATTTTCTTTACCGATGCTCTGACCTTCATAACTTAGCTCTCAGCTTTCAGCCGTCGACGGCCAAGATGCCCGCCGCTCCATTCCTGATTTGATCTACTTGTACCTATAAACTATTCGTCCGCGATTCAGATCGTAGGGCGAAAGCTCTACAGCAACTTTGTCACCCGGCAGAATACGAATGAAATTCTTGCGCATCTTGCCGGAAACATGTGCCAAGACCTGGTGCTTGTTCTCTAATTCTACTTTGAACATGGCATTGGGCAGCGGCTCGATAACCGTTGCCATAACTTCAATCGCGTCTTCTTTACTCATGCATTCCTTGACTTTTGCTGCAAATCCCTCATTGCGCTTACGATTTCTTAGGAAGTCTAAGCTTTACTTTGTCAAAATTAATGGCCCATTCTTCGTGACTGCCACGCAGTGTTCGAAATGAGCGCTATAGCTGCCGTCTTCAGTAACGGCCGTCCATTTGTCTTTCAATAGTCGAGTGCCGGGCTTTCCGCAATTCACCATGGGTTCAATGGCCAGCACCATGCCCTCACGTAATCTCGCCCCCTGTCCGCGCGTCCCGAAATTCGGAACTTGGGGCTCTTCATGCAGTCGCGTTCCGATCCCATGTCCCACGAATTCCCGAACAACGCTGAAGCCGTTAGCTTCGACCAACTCCTGGACGGAAGCTCCAACATCGCCGATGGTATTGCCAATTCGCGCTGCTTCGATTCCCCGGTAGAGTGACGCTTCCGTAATCTCCAGCAACTTCTTCAGCTCAGGACTTACTTCCACTACCGGAACCGTGATCGCCGCGTCGCCGTAGTAACCGTCCAGCACCACACCGCAGTCGATTGAAACAATATCCCCAGCTTTGAGGACCCGCTTCTCCGACGGAATCCCGTGCACGATCTCCTGATTGATCGACGTGCACAACACACAGGGATAATCGTAATATCCCTTAAATGCAGGGGTCGCGCCAGCTTCCTCGATCTTCTTGGCAGCAGCGCGCTCCAGATCCATCGTGCTAACGCCGGGTGCCACGATCGTGCGGAGATACTCCAGTACCTGGCGAACGATGCGGCCACTGCGCCGCATTCTTTCGATTTCCGCTGCCGACTTACAAACGATCGCCATTCTCCTAGTCACCGCCGCCGGATACCCTATCTGCTTCGACTGCGCACTTTGTCCGCTGATTGATGGCGCGAACAATTTGCGCTGTCACTTCCGGCACCGGTAAATCACCATTGACCGAAAGCAACCGTCCTTTGCCCCAGTAGTAATCCGCCACTGGCTTGGTCTGCAGCTCATAAGCTGCGAGACGCTCGCGGATCACTTCCTCACGATCGTCGTTCCGCATCAACAGCTTGGAACCGTCGACATCGCAGGTTTCATCGACTCGGGGTGGCTGAAGGTGGATGTTGTAGATCCGACCACAGGTGGGACAGGTACGACGTCCAGTAAGTCGACGTAATAATTGATTATAGTCGACATTCACCTGGATCACAACCGGCAAACCCTTGGCCCTGTGCGAGTTGTCAATGAACTCATGTTCCAGGAAGGCATCCAGCCACCCGGCCTGGGCGGCAGTTCGCGGGAACCCGTCCAGGATAAAACCCAATTCGGCGTCGGGCTGACGCAGCCTCCACGCCACCATGTCGCAAACCAGACTGTCGGGAACCAGTTCGCCCCGAGCCATGATCGACTTGGCTTGCAAACCCAACTCGGTACCGCGCGCGACATTGTCGCGAAGCAGGTCACCGGTCGAAATGTGGGGGACGCTATATCGTTCCGCGATAATTTTTGCCTGGGTACCCTTGCCCGCCCCTGGCGGACCGAGGAATACCACGGCGCACTTCGATTCTTCCGTCACGGAGTTCGCCCCCAACTCCACCCTGCGCCCAGCCGTGACATCACTGGGCGGTCGCTCGACTTAGCAAACTAGGCCCAATTACGGCGGCCGCGAATGCGTCCGCTGCGCGGGCTGAAGCCTTCATAGTGGCGCATTACCAACTGCGCCTCGATCTGCGTAACGGTGTCCATCGCTACGCCGACAACGATGAGCAGCGATGTACCGCCGAAATAAAATTGCACACCTAAGCCATTCAAAACCCAGCTCGGCATCGTTCGATCAAAGAATGATCCCAACGGTCCCCAGAGGTGATGCAGGTGAATACCGGCAATCATCCACTCCGGAATGAACGAGATGATGATGAGGTATAACGCTCCCACGAGAGTGATCCGGGTCAGGATCTCATTGATGTGATCCGAGGTGCGTCGACCGGGGCGGATACCGGGAATGAACCCTCCGTACTTCCGCATATTGTCCGCAACTTCGTTAGGATTAAAGACGATGGACACATAAAAGTAGGCGAAGAAAATGATACCTACGGCGTATAGGAAAGTGTAGAGCGGTTCTCCCCAGCGTAGCGCCTGCAGGAGCGGACCAATGACCCGGTTATTCTGAAATGCGAAACCTACTGTTTGCGGCAAAGTGAGAATCGATGACGCAAAGATTACCGGCATGACGCCGCCACTGTTTACACGAAGCGGCAGGTGCGTGGACTGCCCACCCATGACCTTCCGACCGACGACACGCTTTGCATACTGCACCGGGATCCGTCGCTCACTGCGTTCCACGTAGACAATGAACGCTACTACCAGGATCATTAGTGCGATCAACAGGACCATCGCGGGGAAGGTGAATGCTCCCCAGGCGTCATTCTTAGCCTTATCGATTAGATCAGCGACACCGCGAGGCAAACCGACAACGATGCCCGCGAAGATCAGAAGCGACATGCCATTGCCAATACCGCGTTCCGTAATCTGCTCGCCCAGCCACATGATAAAAGCGCTGCCGGTAGTCAGAGTCAGCATCGTTGCAAGGATGAACCCCGGACCAGGGTTCACGACAAAGTCGCCACCCTTCATAAGGCTGATAGCGATGCCGAATGATTGAATTGCGCTGAGAATCACCGTGAGATACCGGGTCCACTGCGTAATCTTCTTGCGCCCCAGTTCGCCTTCTTTTTGCAGCTTCGCAAGCGGCTCATAAACGACGGTCAGCAACTGCAGAATGATCGACGCCGTAATATAAGGCATGATGCCCAAGGCGAAGATCGTCAGCTTTCGTAGCTGGCCACCGCTAAACAAATCGATAAACCCGAGAAAGCTGCCCTGGTTTTGCTGAAAGAACTGCTGCAATTTGTCGGAGTTGATGCCGGGCGTTGGAATGTGGCCACCGAGGCGGTAAACGGCCAGCATCGCCAGCGTGAAAAGAACCCGTTTACGAAGGTCCGGAATGCGGAAAATATTGGCCAGTTTTTCGAACATTACTGCACGACCTCGAATTTGCCGCCAGCTTTGGTGATCTTCTCCTGGGCCGACTTGGAAAACTTGTGAGCGTGGACGGTCAGCGCAGTCGTCAGTTCGCCGTCGCCGAGAATCTTAATGGGTGCTTTGCCCTTCACCACTCCAGCCTTACGAAGCACGTCGGGATTGATTGTGCTCTCGCCGAGGCCGGCAAGTCTTTCGAGGCTGACGATGGCGTAATCCTGCCGGAATATGTTCGTGAACCCGCGCTTGGGAAGACGACGATGCAAGGGCATCTGACCGCCTTCAAATCCGCGCATCATGCGCGACCCGCTGCGAGAGCGCTGCCCCTTGTGTCCGCGAGTAGAGGTCTTACCCATACCGGAACCCATGCCGCGGCCTACGCGCTTGCGGCTCTCATTTGCCTTCTTCGGCGCTCGTACGTTGGAAAGATTCATGATCTCTTCTCTACAGGTTTCGAAGCTTCAAATTCAGGGGGTCCGAAGTTGAAACCGGTCTTTACTTGAACTTTGAAACTCTGAAAGCTTGTTGCTTATGCTTCCACGATCTCTACCAGATGCGGCACCTTCTTCACCATCCCGCGGATCTGGGGAGTGTCGGGGCGCTCGACGACCTGGTTTAGCCGGGTGAATCCCAGCCCTTTAACGACTTTCTTCTGCTTCACAGGTGCGCAAATGAAAGATCGCACCCATTTGATACGGATTTTGCCGCCACTGGCCTTTTCTGATGTTTTCCGAGCCATAATTCCTCAGCCTTCGAGATGCTAGCTACGAGCTTCTAGCAAACTAGAGTTCTTCAACCGCCTTGCCTCGCATCGTCGCAACATCCTCTTTATTCTTCAGCTGACGCAATGCCGCAAAGGTCGCTTTGATTACGTTGTGGGGATTGGTCGTGCCAATCGACTTCGTGAGGACGTTCTGCACGCCTGCCGACGTCATGACCGCGCGAACCGCTCCACCCGCGATAACACCGGTGCCCTCTGGTGCGGGCTTCAACAGGACTCGCCCTGATCCGTACTGGCCTAGGACGAGGTGTGGGATCGTGGTCTGCGTAAGGTTGATCTTCATCAGATTCTTCTTCGCCGATTCAATCCCCTTCCGGATCGCCTGCGGGACTTCCTTAGCTTTCCCGGAACCATAGCCGACCACCGCGGCAGTGGGATCTCCAACCACCACGAGCGCGGCAAATGACAGGTTTTTCCCGCCCTTCACCACCTTGGTCACGCGATTGATCGCCACCACTTGATCTTTGAGCTGGAATTGTCCAGCATCGAGTTTCTTCATTACTGTTGGCATAATTTCCTATATTCCTAAAATTTCAGCCCACCTTCACGGGCGGCATCGGCCAGTGCCTTGATGCGACCGTGATACAGATATCCGCCGCGATCAAAAACGACCTTATCGATTCCTTTTGCTTTGGCTCGCTCCGCGACCAATTTGCCGGTGGCCTTGGCGGCGGCGAGATTACCACCGGTGCGGCGCTCACCCTTTTTTCCCTCAGCCGTGCTGGCCGAAACAATCGTCTTCCCGTGCAAATCGTCGATTACTTGCACGTAGATGTGGTTGAGCGAACGATAAACATTGAGACGCGGCCGCTCGGTCGTTCCCATGATCTTGTTGCGGATGCGGTCGTGCACTCTCTGCCGCGTCGCATTTTTCCCAGTCTTGTTAAACATTGCCTTCGCCCTCAGTCTTCAACCCACGGTCATTACGAACCGACCGTCACGCTGAGACTTAAATCTGGTATTGAGCATCGCTGCATCGGTGATCACGTCTTAGGGAACGTGAGACTGACGACTACTTTGCTCCGGTCTTTCCGACCTTCTTCTTCAATCGCTCGCCCGCGTACCGCACGCCCTTATTTTTGTACGGATCAGGCGGACGCAAGCTCCGCATTTCAGCGGCAACTTGCCCGACTTTCTGCCGGTCAATGCCAGTCACGGTCAGCCGCGTCTGCTTGGGATCGACGGCAACGTCAACTCCGGTGGGCAGTGGATACTCGATCGGGTGCGAATACCCGAGACTGAAGACCACGACGGTCTTGCCTTTCATCTCGGCGCGGTAACCGATACCAACGATCTCAAGTTCCCGTGTCCAGCCCCTGGTAACGCCTTCCACAGCATTATTCACGAGGGCGCGAGCCAGTCCATGCACCGCTGCCTGCGAGTCGTTTTCGCGGATAGCGACCAGGTGACCGTCCTTCTGCTCCATCTTGATACCGCGTGGAAGAGGCGTATCCAACTTCCCCTTCGGACCCTGGACCGCGACCAGATTACCTTCGATTTTGACCGTCACTCCCTTAGGGAGTTCGATCGGCTTTTTTCCAATTCTCGACATATTCAGCTCTTAGCTCTTGCTTTATCTATCTAGTGTCTACCAAAGTCGCTACTTATTCTGCCCATCTCGGTATGCTGAGGCGGACGTTACCAAATCTGACAAAGCACTTCGCCGCCAACGCCCTCTTTACGCGCTTGACGTCCCGTCATCACGCCTTTGGGCGTAGTCAGGATGTTGATTCCCATGCCACCGAGAACGCGGGGAATCTCGGTGCGGCGCACGTAAACGCGACAACCCGGCCGCGAAACACGCTCCACACAAGAAATCGCGGCTTCGTTGTTGTTTCCATACTTCAGGTACACGCGCAGAACCTTGTGGCCCTCTTCTTCGGTTGCCTTGTAATTCGCGATGTAGCCTTCCTCTTTCAGAATGCGGGCAATTTCCAGCTTCAGCTTAGAAGCGGGGATGTCCACTTTCTGGTGACGCGAGTTCGCCGCATTGCGGATACGCGTCAACATGTCTGCGACCGGATCGGTCAACCTCATCTTTTGCCTCTCCTCAAACCGCCCGTTCGCTCCGTTTCACCGGAGAACCCGCGGCAGCTGTAGTGCTTGCTCTCGTCGGACTCAGCCGAAGGCTGCCGACCGACACTCACGACTGTTTACCAGGACGACTTTGAAACGCCTGGAATCTCTCCCCGCAGCGCTAGCCCACGGAAGCACAAGCGGCAGATGCCAAACTTGCGGATATACGCGCGCGGACGTCCGCAAATCTTGCAGCGGTTATGCTTGCGCGTGGAGAACTTCGGCTTTCTCGCGTCCTTGACTCTCTTTGCTGTAGTTGCCACTTAGATGTGCGCTCCTCGCTGTGTAGCTGTCGACTCTCGGCCGTCAGCTCTCAGCCAACTTCGAAACCTACGCTCGGAATGGCATTCCCAGGTGGCGCAATAATGCGCGTGCCTGATCATCAGTCCGGGCAGTCGTCACAATGGTGACGTTCATACCTTTCAATTTGTCGACCTTCGCGTAATCGATCTCCGGGAAAATCAACTGATCGTGTAGTCCAAGCGTGTAATTGCCGCGGCCGTCGAACGACTTGGTGGATACACCACGGAAATCGCGAACGCGGGGTAGGACGATGTTGACAAGGCGATCGAAGAACTCGTACATCCGGTCGCCGCGCAACGTAACCATCGCGCCGATCGGCATTCCCTCACGAACCTTGAAGGCGGCAATCGATTTTTTCGCCTTCGTTACTACCGGCTTCTGACCCGTAATCTGACCCAGTTCATTGACGGCCGGATCGAGCACTTTGGCATTCTGCGTAGCCTCGCCGACACCCATGTTGACGACGATCTTATGGAGGTGCGGCACGCCCATCGGATTCTTCAGATCAAATTCCTTCATCAACGCAGGAGCCACTTCCTGCTGGAAGCGTGTCTTGAGGCGGGGCCGTTCCTTCGAACTGTGCCGTGGACGGCCAGTCGTCTTTTCCTCAACTGGCGCAGCCTGCTGGCCTTTACCTTTCTTTTGTTCTTTATCCTTCGCCATTTCTCTGATTACCTTATCTGCTCACGGTTTCGGATTCACTGCCTAACTAGCTTCCAGCGATCACCGGTTCGTAAGCTCGTCTCTGACCGATAAAACCGACGGCTACTTGTCTAATGTCGTTCCGCACTTCTTGCAGACGCGCACCTTGCGATCGCCCCTTACTTCATGTCCGATTCGGACCGGGCCACAACTCGCGCAAACCAGCTGCACATTGGAGATCGCAATCGGGCTCTCCTGTTCTGCGATTCCGCCCTTCACGTTACGCTGCGGATTGGGACGCACGTGCTTCTTCACCGTCATCACGTGCTCGACCAGCACCTTGCCCTGATCAGGCATTACGCGCAGCACGCGTCCTTCTTTCCCTTTGTCACGGCCAGTAATCACCTTTACCGTGTCGTTCCGCCGGATATCAACTCTCTTATGCTCTGCCGTTGCCGTAGCCATTTCCAATCCTCTAATCAATCTTCTAAGTGTTCGAGTTTGATTTACAAAATGACGTAACCTCGAAACTTTTTAACCTCAAAGAACTTCTGGTGCCAAGGACACAATCTTCAAAAACTTTTTTTCGCGCAGTTCACGCGCCACCGGACCGAATACGCGCGTTCCAACCGGCTCGCCAGCGTCATTAATCAGCACGGCGGCATTCTGATCAAAGCGGATATATGTACCGTCGCGGCGACGATGCTCCTTGCGCGTTCGTACAATGACCGCTTTCACCACCTTGCCTTTTTGTACCTGCCCGTCGGGCGAGGCTTCTTTCACGCTGGCGGTGATCACGTCGCCCAGTTTGGCGCGCAATCCCGTCGATCCGCCGAGCGGCAGAATCATCTGCAGCTTGCGAGCGCCGGAGTTGTCGGCGACCTCGAGCATCGTTCTCATCATCACGGCCATGGTCAAATCTCCCAAATCCGGCGTTTAGCTGCCGGTCGATGTCGTTTCGGTTCCGGTCAACGCCTCGGGCACCAGCGCCGCTTTCCGGATTACTTCCTTCAGACGCCAACGCTTCAGCTTCGATAGTGGGCGCGTTTCCTCCAGGCGAACGACATCGCCCACGCGAGCAGTGTTCTTCTCGTCGTGCGCGTAGAACTTCTTGTCGTGCGAGACAACGCGGCCATAGAAGCCGTGGGACTTGGTTCGCCGAACTTTGACCACGATGGTCTTATTCATGCGGCTGGAGACGACTTCGCCAACAACCTGTTTCTGACTCGAGGCCTTCTGGTTCTGTGCTGTTTCGGCCATGGCTACTTCTTCTCCGTTTTCTGTGCCGCAAGCTGCTGCTCGCGTATGATCGTCTTCACGCGCGCGATGTCTTTCCGCAGACCGCGAATCTTCTTCAAGCTCTCCGTTTGTCCCATATTCAGCTGGAACTTCAGCTTAAAGAGCTGGTCAGCGAGGTCGCGCTCCTGGTGTTTGAGCTCGGGGTCGGTAAGGTTGCGAATCTTTTCTGCCTTCATAGAACTCTCAGTTCCTAATTAATGTGCCGCTTCGCGCTTCACAAAGGTGGTGCGCAGCGGAAGCTTGTGCGATGCAAGACGCATTGCCTCTTGCGCGTCGGCAACACTCACGCCTTCCATCTCAAACAGGATCTTGCCGGGACGCACGACGGCTACCCAGTGATCAGGAGCCCCTTTGCCTTTTCCCATACGGGTCTCGGCAGGCTTCTTGGTAACGGGCTTGTCAGGGAACAGGCGGATCCAAACCTTGCCCCCACGCTTAATGAAGCGCGTGATGGCGACGCGACTTGCCTCGATCTGGCGGTCGCTGATCCAGCCTGGTTCCAACACCTTCAAACCAAATTGCCCGAAAGCCAGCTCGGAACCACGCCAGGCTTTTCCGGTCATCCGTCCGCGTTGCTGCTTGCGGTACTTAACTTTCTTGGGCATCAACATAACTAGTTCTCAGTTCTCGGTTATCAGTTAGAACGCGCCTGCCGGCTGCGCTTCCCGCTTTTTCTGCGACAAAATTTCGCCGCGATAGATCCACGTTTTCACACCGATAACGCCATAGGTCGTGCGGGCTTCGGTGAAACCGTATTCAATATCGGCGCGCAGGGTGTGCAGCGGCAGACGTCCCTGCAGATACCACTCGGAACGCGCGATTTCGTTGCCGTTCAATCGCCCGCTCACGCGGACTTTGATCCCCTTGCACCCGAAGCGTAGAGCCGAATCCACAGCCTTACGCATAGCGCGGCGGAAGCCCACGCGCTTCTCTAGTTGCAGCGCAATCGACTCGGAGACAAGCTGGGCATCGAGCTCCGGCTTGTGCACTTCCTGGATATCGACGTAGACCTCGCGCCCAGTCTGCTTCTGCAGCTCGCCCTTGAGCTTGTCGATCTCAGCGCCCTTGCGGCCGATGATGATGCCAGGACGAGCAGTCTTGATAATGATCCGCAGCTTATTGCCGGGACGCTCGATTTCGATGGCGCTCACGCCGGCAGACTTGAGCTTGTCCTTAAGCTCGTTCTTCAGCTTGACGTCTTCGAGCAGCAGCTTGTCGTAATCCCGCTCGACAAACCAGCGCGACTTCCACGGCTTGGTGTAACCGAGCCGGAATCCGTAAGGATGGACCTTCTGTCCCATTGTTGCTCCTGTTCGACGGACAATTGGCCCGTCGCTCCACTTCTTCCTATTTCGCTTTGGCGGTCTTTTTCTTATTCTTGCCGGCCGATTTCTTCGCGACAACTTTCTTTTTGGCTGACTTCTTAGCCGGTGCCGCGGCCTTCTCTCCCGCACCAACCACCGTCGCCACGTTCTCGTTGCCGTTCCTACTTCGCTCTGCGAGAGCGATCTCGATGTGAGAGATGCGGCGCACATAGCGGTAGGCGCGGCCCATTGGCGCAGGACGAATACGCTTCATCCGCGGACCGTCATTCGCAACGGCGCGCTTCACGTACAGATTATCGACATCGATGTCAGCGCCTTTTTCGGTACTCAGATAATTTGCATTCTCGACTGCCGACCGCAACAGCTTCTCGATCGTTGGCGCCACACGCTTCTTGGTGAACATGAGCGTGTTGAGCGCGTCTTCGACCCGACGCCCCTTAATGAGGTCCAGCACCAGCCGCGCCTTCTGCGGCGAGACGCGCATGAACCGTGCTTCTGCTCGAAATTCCATCGTCGCGTCTCCTTATGCCTTCGGTGCCGCGGGAGCAGCCGGAGCTGCGCCTGCTGCCGGAACCGGAGCTCCCGGGCCGCCGGGCACTCCTGCCGGACGGGCCGCCACTTCCGCCGCCGCCTTCATCGAGTGACCTTTGAAGGTGCGCGTGAAGCTGAACTCGCCGAGCTTGTGGCCGACCATATTCTCGGTGACGTACACCGGGATAAACTTCTTACCGTTGTGCACTGCGATGGTGTGTCCCACCATTTCCGGCACGACGGTCGAGCGCCGCGACCAGGTGCGCAGCACCTTTTTCTCATTGCGCGCGTTCATCCCTTCTACCCGTTCCATAAGGTAGGTATCGACGAACGGCCCTTTCTTCGTTGAACGTGCCATATAAAGTCAGCCTCTAGCTTCTAGCCGCCGGCTACTAGCCACCAACGGCGTTCTACTTCGAGCGGCGGGAAACGATGAACGCTTCCGTACGCTTGTTGCTGCGAGTCTTGTATCCACGCGTCGGCTGGCCCCAAGGCGTCACCGGATGACGTCCACCCGAGGTCTTGCCTTCACCACCGCCATGCGGATGATCGACAGGATTCATCGATACCCCGCGATTGTGTGGACGCTTACCTAACCAGCGCGTGCGTCCGGCCTTGCCTATCGTGACGTTTTCGTGATCGACGTTGCCGACTTGACCAATCGTCGCCATGCAGTCCTGCATCACTTTGCGAGTTTCGCCAGAAGGCAACTTAACTAGCGCATAGTCGCCTTCCTTGGCCACCAGTTGCGCCGCCCCACCCGCAGACCGCACCATCTGCGCACCCTTGCCGGGACGCAATTCGATGTTGTGGATCGTGGTACCAGGTGGAATATTCCGCAAGGGCAGCGCGTTGCCGACCAGGATGTCAGCGTCCGGACCGCTTAGTATTTTCTGCCCCACCTTCAAACCGTCCGGCTGAAGAATGTAACGCTTTTCGCCATCCACATAGGCGAGCAGGGCAATGCGTGCCGAGCGGTTAGGATCGTATTCGATCGAAGCGACCTTGGCGGGTATTCCGGTCTTATCGCGCTTGAAATCAATGATGCGCAGTTTGCGTTTGTGTCCCCCACCGCGCCACCAGATCGTAATATCGCCCGAATTCCGTCTCCCGCCGGTCCGCTGCTTCGGCTCGGTCAACGGCTTGAACGGCTTCTTGGACGTAACATCGTTGTTGACCAGCGTGGTCCGATACCGCAACGTCTGGGTTGTTGGTCTGTATGTCTTAATTGCCATAACTTAGCTCTTAGCTCTCAGCTTTCAGCTCTCAGTTGCTTCTCGCCAGCCACGCTTCAGTTAAAGTGTTTGCTGACGGCGGATCGCTGTTTACAAATTCTGCGCGTATTCCGGCATCTTCTCGCCAGACTTAAGACGCACGTAAGCCTTCTTCCAATCCGGACGATAGCCGGAGAAACGTCCGCGCCGGCGCTCCTTGCCCGGGTAGTTGGCGGTGCGTACGGAATCCACTTTCACCTTGAAAATGCTCTGCACCGCTTCCTTGATCTCGGTCTTTGTCGCCTTCGAAGCCACCTGGAACACCAGTGTCGACTGGCTTTCCTTGATGGCCAGCCCTTTTTCCGTAATGACTGGACGGCGAATAATCTGGTAGGCCGATTTCATTACGCCACCTCCGCCGTTTTCCGCGCACGCTTACGCGGCGCCTTCTTCGCAGCTTCCGGTTCCGCTCCGCCGCGCTGCCGCCTGGAAGACGAATTTCGCAGCGAGGTCTGCAGTTTCTCTAAGGCCGGCTGCGAGAAAATCACTCGGTCGTACCGCAGAAGGTGATAAGGATGAACTTCATGCCCCTTCACCAACTCGAGACCCTCGACATTACGTGAACTAAGTTCGAGGTTGCGGTTTTCCGTCTTGCCATCCTCAACCACCAGCACGGTTTTATCGACCTTCAGGAAATCCAGGGCCTTTCGGAATTCTTTGGTTTTGGGCTCTTTCAGTTCGAATGCGTTGACCACGACGAGTTTGCCCTCGTTGAACTTCGAAGCCAGCGCCGAACGCAGCGCGCCCAGCAGTTTCTTCCGCGGAAAGGTGTAATCGTACGAGCGCGGCTGCGGTCCATGAACCGTGCCACCGTGCCGCCACAGGGGCGATCGAATCGAACCTACGCGAGCGCGGCCCGTGCCTTTTTGCTTCCACAGCTTCTTGCCCGAACCAGACACGAGCTTGCGGTTCTTGGTGGCGTGTGTGCCGGCGCGCAAAGAAGCGCGGTAATGCTTGATCGCTTCCCAGAGCAGGTCTTCGTGGATCGCACCGAACACTTCGTCGGCCAGATCCAGTGTGCCTACTTTATCGCCGCTCAGATTGTGAACATCGATCGTTGCCATAACGTTAGCTTCCAGCTCCTAGCTCTTGGCTAGCCCTTCTTGGCCGCGCGTTTTGCAGCCTTTAACGGATCAACCGTTGCCGCACCGGCGAATCCACGACGCTCTCTCGGTGGCTTCTTCGCCTTGTTGATAATTACGTATCCGCCGTTCGGTCCCGGAACACTGCCTTCCACAACCAACAAGTTCTCGTCCTTATCTACGCCGAGAATCCGAAGGTTCCGAGCCGTGGTGCGTGCATTCCCAAGGTGTCCGGACATGCGCATGCCTTTGAACACGCGAGAGGGGAACGCCGACGACCCGATTGACCCCGTGATCTGGAACATCGACCCATGCGACTTGGGACCCCCGCCGAAGTGATGTCGCTTCACGACGCCCGCAAAGCCGCGGCCCTTGCTCGTCCCAATGATGTCAACAAACCGCTCGCCTTCGAAGATATCGACCAGCACGCGATCGCCAACTTTCACGACACCGTCACTATCGCCCGCTGACTTGCTCTCCTCGCCCTCAAGAGGCACCTCGCGCAGGAACTTCACCGGAGGCAGGTTGTTCTTCGCGAAATGGCCCTTCATCGGATTGGTCAGACGTGATTCCTTCACGAACTCAACTAGACCAATCTGGGCGGCCTCGTAGCCGTCCGTGGACGACTTCTTCGATTGCGTCACAACACAAGGCCCCGCCTGCAAAACTGTCGCCGGACGCACCTCGCCCTTCGAATCGAAGAGCTGCGTCATGCCGACTTTCTTTCCTAAGATTCCAGCAATCTTTGCCATTTCCATCTCCCCCCAGCGTGGCTATGAGCTATTGGCTGGGCTCCTCCGGCGTTGGCCAACAAACAACTACCGAAGATGAACGACTACTTATGTGCTTCCTTGCCGAATGCCTTGATTTCAACGTCGACACCGGCCGGCAGATCAAGCTTCATCAGCGCGTCCACCGTTTGGGGCGTCGGTTCGAGAATGTCGAGCAAACGCTTGTGTGTGCGGATTTCGAACTGCTCCCGCGACTTCTTATCCACGTGCGGCGACCGAAGCACGCAGTACTTGTTCTTCATTGTGGGCAACGGAATGGGCCCCGCGATCTGCGCTCCCGTACGACGAGCAGTTTCAACGATTTCGCCCGTGGACTGATCGAGGATGCGGTAATCGTACGCTTTTAGCCGGATGCGGATTCTTTCTTTTCCAATCACGTTTTACTCTCTCGCACCTCCCGGCTCTCCAGGAGGAAAGATCTGGCGGCATGCTGCAGGCCGCGATTTTAGTTTGGACGGGCGATATGCCCGTCGGATTGTTACTTGATAATTTCGCTGATCGTGCCGGCACCCACCGTGTGCCCGCCTTCACGAATCGCAAACCGCAGGCCCTTTTCCATCGCCACCGGCGTGATCAGTTCTATGACGAGACTCACGTTGTCCCCCGGCATCACCATCTCCGTCCCCGCCGGCAACTCCGCCACTCCCGTCACATCCGTCGTTCGCAGAT
>JBPYEW010000095.1:0-41946 GCA_051984555.1 Terriglobales bacterium
GACGACCAGGCCTTTCACCTCGACGGCATGGAAGGCACCATAGGCGTACGTTGCGATGCTACCTTCTGCGGCAACTTCATCAGCGCGCCCGGCCCGTTCAATACCTGGAGCGCTGTCGGTTGGCTCACCAATCTGAACATCAGCCCCCAGTGCAAAGGCAACGGCGTGCTTTGGCGCTCGGGCAACACGCTGCGTATCAGTGACTCGGTCGTGCAGGGCTACGCGCAGTACGGCCTGCGCACTGGCCGCGATCGCGGAGGTTACGGCAACACGCGCCTCGAAAACGTCTACATGGAAACCGGCAATTGCAGCAATCCGGTTTTCAACCGCCCGGCTTCCGCCGGAGTCATCACCAACGGCGGCACTCTGACCGTCACCGGCGGCGAAGGCCCCCAAGGAGCAATGCCCTGTTTCACCGGATCATCCTGCACCGGATCTCCCACCGACTTGCGCTACTGGATCGTCGCCAACAAATCAGGCGCCTTTTCCAACCTCTTATATGCCGGACGCGCCGACTCCACAGGCAGCGGCACCATACAAGTGGTGTGGCCGCCCGTTGCCACGGCGACGTCGTATGATTTGCTCGTCGCCACCGCCACTGGCCAAGCCGCGAATGCACCTTTTGGCAGCGGCACATTCGCTGTCGCAACCAACATCCCAACTTCCGCGTGTTCCGCCGGAGTCTGCTCTTATAACGACACCCAGGGCGCCCGCCTCAGCTACACCGTCCCTGCTCCTTCTTATTACCCCATGCTCGACTTCTGGCCCGGAGACGTCACTCTCGGCAGTCAGGGCTCCGATACCGACCTTCTCTCCGCTTCGATTCTGGAAACCGATCACGGCTTCTCCGTCGTTAACAGCGAACTCGGCACCCGAGCGCCGGCCATGTTCTCCAGTTACTGCTCCGGCGTTGGCGTCTCATCTCCGCTATGGCGTGCATGCCTGAACTCTTCTCTGCCGCCCCAAACTTGGTACGAGCAAGGCGCAACTATCCTTGCGGTCAAGGCGACGCAGGACGGCGGCCAATCGCAGAACCTGAAAGGCCGTTTCAACTTCTCGACTCTCGGCAGCGGCCCCGGACACATCGTTACTCTTTACGACTCGAATTTTGCCAAGACTGTCGCGCATCGTTTCAATCGCCCCACCAACGACGCCGGCGACATGTTCATCGGCTACGACAACGTTTCCACCGCGCCCGACCAGTACTCGCTCACCTTCGGCGCGCCCAAAGCCATCTCCAGTTACATCAACAACAACGGCGACGGCGCCAACTGGAAAGAACGCCTAACCTCGTCCCTGAAAGAATTCAAGACCGACGTGAAGATCAACGGGAACCTGACTGTGACCGGATCCTGCACTGGTTGCGGCTCAGGTGGTGGCAGCAACGCCAGTGCTCCCTCCGGTACCGACGGCCAGCTCGTCATGATCGATGGCGCCAATGGCTTCAAAGTCCTCACGAATTTGAGCTGGGACGGCACCCGCTTCCACATTCCCGGCAGTGCTCAGGTCGATGGACGCCTTACCGTCGTCGGGCCGCTCGAAACCGAAACCGATGTTCCCGTGAGCGCTCCCATTCTCTCCAGCAGCGCGAAATTCAAAATGGCGGTGGATACCGACGGCCGCCTCAAAGGCTCCTACAACGGCAGCACCTTTTCGCGCTACTTGTTCGACACCGACACTATCTCGTATTCGCAAATCTCAAATCCACCCTCGCCCTATTCTCTTCCCGTAGCAAGCTCTTCCGTCTTGGGCGGCGTGAAAGGTGGGACCTGCGCTGCCGGCACACTACAACGTGGATTCCAGGCGGATGGATCGCCGAACTGCGCCTCGATTTCTCACGATCATTCCGACGCGACCAATGGCGGACAACTCGATTCGACCGCAATCCTCGCCGCCAATAAGCAAGGCACCGGCGCAAAATTCTCGATGGCGACCGGCGCGTTCACCTCGTCGAACTACCGCAGCTCCGACTCCAGTGGCAACGAGGTTGACGCGGGTGTCACCGCCGGTCCGTATTCGATTCCTTGGATCACGTTCCGTCGTGCCAGCGCCACTTCAGTCGGCGTAATCGCATCGTCCAACAAAGCTGCCTGGTGGGGCATCGTGCTTACCTTCCCCGTGACCACGACACAGATCACTTACGAAGTGGGCACCGCGGACAATACCGCCAACACCTACGACATCGGTGTCTACGATTCGCAAGGGAATTTGAAAGCTCACATCGGCCCGACGCCCGGCACCACCTTCGCGCCCTCGACAGGAATAAAGACGCTGAATTGGCTTGCGCCGGCAACCTTGCAACCCGGCCGCTACTATCTCGCGTACACCTCGAGTTGCACCGCGGGCGGCGCTTCCTGCGCGCAACTCGCCGGAGGTAACGGCGACGGCGTGACGTTCCTCAGCATGGCATGGATGGCCGTCGCATCTGGCGGCACCCTCAACGGCCCGCTCACTCCGCCCGCGGATACATGGTCATTCCAATCAAGTCTGCCGGCTTGGGCTATCCGGTGATGGAACACCCAACCTTCTTGCTTTTGCAACCTTGAAAAAACAATCAACCCGCTTGTCGTCCTGAGCGAAGCGACCTCTGCATCGCTCGATGCGGGTGCCTCACGGCTCGAGACCACTGTCCTCTGTGGTTGAGCTCGTCATTTCTTCGTGTCCTTTGTGGTGAGCCCTTTTCTTTCGTGTCCTCTTTCACTTCGATGAATATGCTCCGACAATTCGCGCTCTCCTTGCTATTGCTGACGACCGCTCACGCCGCGACTTACTACGTGAGCGCCACCGGCTCCGACACCAACAATGGCACGACCCAATCCACGCCCTGGAAGACCATCGCCAAAATCAATGCGTCCGCCTTTCAACCCGGCGACTCGATCCTGTTCCAGCGCGGAAGCACCTGGCGCGAAACCCTCATCCCGCCGAGTTCCGGTGCCGCCAACAACGTCATCACTTTTTCGAACTACGGCACCGGCGCGCTTCCTGTCATCACCGGCGCAGACCTGATCGCATCTGCCAACTGGACTCTCGAAAGCACTTACTACTACCACGCCGCACACGCGACCCTTCCTTCCGGCGTCTGGAACAACGGCACGCGCCTCACTCTCGCTGCCAGCAAATCCGCGCTCACGAACTCAACCTCTTGGTGGTACGACTCCGCCAATCAGCGCGTTTACGTCTTCAACTCGGGGACCGCTCCATCCACGATCGAGATTCAGACTCGCGACTACAATATCGACACCGCCAGCAATCCCAAATCTCATCTCGTATTCGACGGGTTCGACCTCCAGAAAGCGCGCCAGAACTTCCGCCTCTATTCCTGGAGTGCTGCCGCCTCCGACTGGACGATTCAAGACAGCTCGCTGCAATCCGAACCTAATCCCGGCGACATCTCCGCCGGAGTCTATGCCAGCGGCAACACCGGCACCTTCAACGGACTCACTGTCCAAAACAATATTTTTTCGCCATGGCCGGGAACGCCTCTCACCTATGTGAATAACGCCTACGGCGTCTACTTCACCGGCGCTCCCGGCCGCGTGCCGGTGACGAATTTCCTCATCGACAACAACACCATCGGTCCCGCCGGCAAGCATGGCATCTGCGTGTGGCACGCCTCCATCGGCACGGTCTCGAACAACACGCTTGGCGGAAATTCGGAAAGCTGTATCGACGTCAAGGACACGCCTTACGCAACCATCACCCGGAACCGCTGCGACAATGACGGCGAGTACAGCATCGTCTATCACGCCTCTGATACCGCCGGCAGCACCCACGACGGTATCGTCTCCTTCAATCACGTGACGCGCGGCGGTCAGAACCAGGGAGTCGATCACGGGCACGGCGCCAACCAGATCGGCGACATCGCCCTCCACGCCACGCAAAATGTCTCCGTCGCCTACAATTGGGCCGAAACCTCCTGGGGCGCGGGCATCTACGTCAATGACTACGCCTCCGTTGGCGGTGGTAACAACAACACCGTCATGTACAACGTCATCGCCAACAACGGAACCGGTAAACCGGATGGCGGGATTTCTCTTGGCGACGTCGCGAATACGAAGGTCTACAACAACACCATCTACGCGCAAGCCAATAATGGCACCGCACTCTGGCTCTCGGGCGGACCCCACACGACTGCAACCGATCTGAAGAACAACTTGTTTTACGGTATCGGTACCGGACCTCTCATTAATATTGCCTCCGCTGCTCAGACCGGTTTCTCTTCCGACTACAACCTCTACTTCAATACACCGTCGGCGCTCGCATTCACCTGGGGATCATCGACTCTCGACCTTCCCGCCTGGCATACCGCCACTTCCGAGGACGCTCACTCTCTGAACGTTGATCCAAAATTCCTCGACGCCTCTGCTGCCGACCTGCGCACCGACGTGATCTCTCCCGCGATCGACAGCGCCACGACCCTCGGCGCAACCTACAAATCGGCATTGGATCCCGCCTCCACTTTTCCCTGGTCCATAGCCGACCAGAGCGCTCGCGGTACAACATGGGACATCGGAGCTTTTGTTCAGCCGTCCACGACCACCTACGGTCGCGGTCTGGGCGCGAGTGGCTGGTTCACCATGGGACCGAACCCGAACTCGGGCCCGACGCCACCGCCGACTCCCTCCGGCACTCTCGACAATGACTACTACTGCCAGGCAAGCGAACTCACAACGCTGTCCGGCACCTTCGATGGGCCCGCTCAACTGCCTACCAACTGCGTGCGCACCGCTATGGCGGCTACTCCCGCCACCGGTTCAACGGTTAGCGTGACGGCCGGCAGCTTCTCCGACCTGCAGACGAAAATCACGAACGCGCAGTGCGGGCAGATCATCAAGGTTCCTTCGCAGATGACTAACGGCTCTTGGGCCACCTACGCCGGCAATCTCACGTTCCCAGCGCTGGCCTGCCCCGCCAACAACTGGGTCATCGTCGAAAGCGATCACCTCGCCAGTTTGCCCGCCGAAGGCACCCGCGTGACGCCGTGTCACGTAAATGCACCCTCAATCCCGAATCGCCCCGTGTACTCCTGCACCTCTCCCGGATATTTCTTGCCGAAGATCATCGGCGACTCCGGCAGCAACTATTCCGTCGCGATCCTCAGCATGCCGTCCGGCATGTCGCATTGGCGCCTCATCGGGCTTGCGATCACCGACCTTCCCGGCGAACCCAACATCTCGAATGGTTTCGTTCAAATGGGCATGAGCGATCACGTCATCCTCGATCGCAGTCTCGTCTATCCCGAGGATGACCTCACGGCTGCGCCTTCCGCCCTCACTCAGCGCGTCGGAGTTCGCATGGACGGCACCTTCCAGGCCGTTGTCGATTCCTACATCTTCAACATTCACTCTGGTCCCACGGGCAGTGTCGACGCCTTCGCTGTCAACACCGGTTCGGGCGGCTCCGGCGGCAATGCCATCAAAGTCGTCGACAACTTCATGGAAGCTTCCGGAGAACCCTTTTTCACGGGAGGTCAGTCCAGCGGCGGCCCGTTCAGCAACATCGTTTCCGACATCGAAATCCGCCGTAATCACATGTTCAAGCCGCTCAGTTGGAAATCCGACGATCCTTCCTACGCCGGCCAACTCCCCTGCAACACCAGTTCGCATCCCTCCGGCTGTTATCAGGTAAAAAACCTGTTCGAGATGAAGGTCGCCGAGCGCGCCCTGATCGAATCCAATCTGCTGGAACACACTTGGCAGGGGCAATCCGACCAAAAAGGCGAGTGCATGGTTTTCGGTCCGAAGAACGCCAACAACGTCTTCCCGACCATTGCTGTCCGCAACATCACGGTCCGCTACAACAAGTGCTCGTGGGCTCAGAAAGCCGTGCAGGTCGCGCCCGTCAACGCCACGCAAGGTGGAACGTCGCCTTTTGAGCAAGGTTACATGTCGTTCCATGACAATCTCTGGGACTACATCAACTATCCCAATGCGACCACGAATCCTTCCGGTTCCTGCTGCACTGTGGCCATTGGCATGGTGATGCTCAGCGACATCCAGAACTTCCACGACATCAGCTTCGATCACAACACCATTATTCAGTCCGTGGATCCTGCACAACAGGCGACCGCCACACCCTCCTTCGTCGACGTGACCGGCGATGTCATGGGTGTCACCTGGGATGATTTTTCCTGGACCAACAACATTGCTCTCGGTGGTTGGAAAGGTTTCGGTACCGGCGGCGGCAACGGGCAGTGCATCAATTCGACCGGCGCGTCTTATACGACACTCGGCGAAGCTGCCGGCGCGGGCTGTTTCACGTACACGCCGAAAGCGCAGGGCTGGTGCGCCGACGGCAATCTGCTCGCCACCTCCGAATTCACGCAACAAAAACCGAACACGCCGTTGCCGAATCCTGTGGGAGCGCTCTCCAGTCATCCCAGCCCCAATTGCCGGCGACCGCTCGTAGGCAATAACGCAGCCGCGAGTTACGCTGCCATGCAGTTCATCAACTTCAATTCCGGCACTGGCGGGAATTACCGCCTCTCCGCGTCAAGTCCATACAAGCAATCGGCCACCGACGGCAAGGATCCCGGCGCCGATATCGATGCCCTCGAGCAATACCTCCAGGGCGTCCCCTGATCACCGGTGGCTCTTTTTCGCTGCTCCGCTCTCCCCCGTTTTCCGCCAAAAACTGGGATCACAACACACTTGTCATCCTGAGCGGAGCGAAGGACCCATGCATTCCCTCGACACCACTAGTCGTCCAACGCGCCGCCCCGGGCTTCGCTGACGACCGGCGTCATCACGACATAAATCTTTCCTAACGTGCTTCTACGGCCCCTTGCATGCCGCCACATGATCTTTCTTTCTTGATCCGTCTCGGAAACCACTTAAACTTCCGGCCTCACTGGCCGGGCACACAAATTAACTCCGGTGACCTCGCCATCCCGCTCACGGTTCGCGACTGGCTCATCGAACACGCACTCAAAATCCGCGATCGCGACGGCAACGTTCGTCCATTCCGGCTCAACCGCGCGCAACTCGAATACTCACGGCGATCTTCGCTCAAGAACATCGTGCTGAAAGCGCGCCAGCTCGGAATGACTACCTACATTGCCGCGCGTTTCTTCATCGAAACCATAACGCAACCGGGCAGCCTCACCGTCCAGGTGGCACATGACCAGGAATCCGCCGAACAAATTTTCCGTATAGTCCACCGCTTCTGGGAAAACCTGCCCGTCGCGGCTCAGACGGGAGCCCTCGTACTGTCGCGCGCCAACGTGCGCCAGATCGTGTTTCCGCGTCTCGACAGCGAATACCGCGTGGCTACGGCGGCGGACGAAAACGCCGGACGCGGGCTCACCATCCAGCACCTGCACTGCTCGGAGGTGGCCCGCTGGCCCGGCGGTGGATTGGAGGCGCTCACCTCTCTGCGCGCCGCCGTCCCTCCGCTCGGTGAAATCGTGTTGGAATCCACGCCCCGCGGCGCGGGCGGCGTCTTCTACGAAGAATGGCAACGCGCCGAAGAAACCGGATACGCCCGCCACTTCTTCCCGTGGTGGCTGGAGGACTCGTATCGCGGCACCATCGAAAATGCCGATCGGGAACTCGGCATTGTTACGGCAGATGAACAGCGTCTCGTAGATTTGCACCGATTGACGCCGTCGCAACTTCTGTTTCGGCGTCGAATCGCTTCGAGTCTTCGTGGCCTGGCGATCCAGGAGTACGCCGAGGATCCCGAGTCGTGTTTCCTCGCCTCCGGCGAATGCGTTTTTGATACCGACATCATCAAACGCGCTCTGGAAACATGCCGTGAGCCCGTGGAAACCCGCGACAACGGTCGCCTCGCCATCTGGTTGCCTGCCCAGCCGGCAAAGCAGTACATCATCGGTGTCGATCCTGCCGGCGGCGGCGCGGAAGGCGATTACTCATGCGCCGAAGTCATCGATCGGGAAACCGGTATGCAATGCGCCGAACTCCACGGTCATCTCCCGCCGCTCGAATTCGCAAAGCACCTGGGCGATCTTGGCCGCATGTACAGCACGGCGCTGCTCGCGGTGGAACGAAACAATCACGGATATGGAGTGCTCGCGCATCTCCGCCGCGATGGCTATCCCAACATTTATCAGGAGAACCATAAAGATGGATGGCTCACCAGCTCGGTCACGCGTCCCGCAATCATTGAGAACCTGGCGGCGACCCTGGCAACAGCTCCGCAGGTGTTCCGAGGCCGTCGACTGTTGGAAGAGATGAGAACCTTCGTCCGCAACCCCGACGGCACCTCTGCCGCAACCGGCGGCGCGCACGACGATTGCGTAATGGCTATGGCCATCGCTCTTGCCGTCCGCCACCGGGCACCCAATGCATACACTCGTTCTGATGAGCTCGAGCTCAGCACATTGGCTATTTGAGCTCGTTGCCCCACTCTTACCCCTTTGGGAAGAGCGGGATAACCACTGTCAAGTCCACTTATCACACGATTCGTTAAAAAGATGTTTTATCCTGCCAAGCTCGCTCGACTGACACTTGGCACTGGCCGCACTCCAACACGTTCGCCGCATGCGGGGCGGCGCGCAAGCACACCTGATGCGCTGCTCCGACGGTCATTATTATGTGGTCAAATTCAAGAACAACCCGCAGCACCCGCGCGTCCTTGCCAATGAACTGCTGGCTACGCGCATTGCCGAAAGGGTCGGCCTGCCCGTGCCCCACACCGAGGTGATCGAGGTGGAACCGTGGCTGATCGCCCATACGCCCGAGCTCAACATCCAACTGGCGCACGCGATCGTGCCCTGCGAGTCGGGCCTGCAATTCGGATCGCGCTACGTCGTCCACCCGCTCGAAGGGCAAGTCTTCGACTATATGCCTTGTGAGATGCTCATCCGTGTCCGCAATCTCGAAACATTCGCCGGCATGCTCACCATCGACAAATGGACTGGCAACGCCAATGGGCGCCAGGCAGCTTTCTGGCGGAGGATGCGCGAACGCAAATACACCGCGACGTTTATCGACCAGGGCTACTGTTTCAATGCCGGCGACTGGAACTTTCCCGACCACCCGCTGCGCGGCATTTACGCCAGAAACGATGTCTACCACGGCGTGACCGGCTGGCAATCGTTCGAGCCGTGGCTTTCGAACATTGAGACCATCGACGCCGACATCGTCTGCTCGATCGCCAACGAGATCCCGTCCGAGTGGTATGGAAACGATTGGGACGCTCTGGAAGCGCTCGCATACCGTCTCGTGGAACGTCGCAGCCGCATCCGCGAACTGATTACTGCATTCCGCCTGTCCCCGCGGCGGCCCTTCCCTAATTGGAAGGAGGACGCATGATGATAAACGCCCGGCCGCAATTGTGGGCTGGCGGCAAACAGACTTCAAAGTCCGGTAGGCACGACACGGGAAAGACCGCTTACGGCTGTGGAGAAAACGCACCGAGTACATGACCGACCATCGCAAACTTCGATTCTGCGTGCTGCGCTACACACCTAACGCACTCCAAGGCGAGCGCGTAAACATCGGAGTCATGCTCTTCGATGATCTGGAAGATGGCTCCTTTGGCGATGTCCGCTTAGTCCGCAACTGGGACCGCGTCCTCTGCCTCGACGGCGAGGCCGATCTCGATCTTCTGAATGCGTTGCATCGTGAACTCAAAACTCAACTGCCGATGGTCGCCGATCGCCCCACGCTGATGAAGATCCTGAGCAACTTTTCGAATCAGATCGAGATTTCCGAATTCAAGGGGTGCGAAGGACAGGAACCGGCGGACGAGCTCGAATCGCTTGCTAAAACTTATTTGGATCACCCGCAGGTCCAAGCCAAGCGATCACCCACGGGCCGCACGCGCCTCTATACCGCGATGCGTAGCGCCTTCGAACAAGCCGGCGTCTGGAACCTGATGCGCAAGGAAATCCGTGCCGAGAACTACACTTGGCGAGGCGATCCTCTGATCCTCGACTGTGCCTATGAGCACGAACGTACCGTCAAGTTCTTTCATTCCGTTTCGCTCGCGCGCGGCGTACAGCAAGCCACAGCCCTGGCCTTCAGCTATCCCGCAATGGTGGCTGGCATCGCTACGAAAGAACAACGCCAGTGCCAAATGACCACGGTTGTCGAATCCGATCTCGATGCAAGCCGTCCCGATATCTCATTTGCTCTCGCGCGTCTCGAAGACACAGGCATAATCGTCGCCCATGAAAACCAGCTTGCAGCCATCGCCGACCACGCCCGGATAGAACTGAAGGCTTAATCCTCTCTTCTCTTCGAACAGAGTGGGACCTAATTGCCGGGTGCCCCACTCCTTCGCGATTTTTGCGAATGAGTGGGAAGCGGGTGTGCCGACTCCTTTGTCGATTGCGGCCGGAACTAATTGCTAACTGCTAACTGCTAATTGCTAATTGCTGTTGTCTGACGGCTGAGTGCTTTCTCTCAGGAAACAACCATCATGAACATTACATATCTCCGCGCCACCCTGCGCCGCCTCGCCGGACGCAGCGTCGAACCCAAGCGCCGTACTACGGGTCTGCCTTCCATCCTGACCACGCCCGGCCCGCGAGCTGACATCGTGCCCAAGCCGACGCCGATCAACCTGCGCCGCTTCGCCGAGGTCCCCGTTGCGCGCCGCGCCATCAACACCATCAAGGACCGCATCGCAGGCATGAAATGGCGCATTCAGCCTCGCCGCGGACGCTCCCTCTCCGAACTCGACGCACCCGACCGCATCGGCATCCTCACGGAAAATTTCGAAGCTCCCAATTCCGACGACTCGTTCCGCTCGCTCATTGAGCAGGTTCTCGAAGACATCATCGTCGGAGGATTCGGCGCGATCGAACTGCAATCGACCGCCGACCCCAATCGCCCGCTTAACCTCTGGCCAGTCGACGGCTCCACCATCCGCATGAAATCCGATTGGGATGGCCTCCCCAACTCGCCGCGTTACGTGCAAGTCACGACCCGCCTTGGCCCGTCGGGCAACATCGTCCTCAACGACGACGACCTCAGCTATATGCGCCTCAACCCGCGCACCCACACGCCATTCGGACTGGGCCGCTTGGAAGTCGCTTTCGAAACGATCAATGAATTCCTCAGCGCGCACCGCTTCGCCTCGCGTCTCGCCTCGAACTCCGTCGTACAGTACGCGCTGTGGCTCCAGAATCTCACGCCCGCGCACCACGAGCGGCTCATCCGCTGGTGGCAGGACGAAATCGAAGGTACCGGCCGCGTCCCGATCCTGTCCGCGGAGAACAAGCCCGAAGTTTTGCGTTTCGCCGGTGGCACCGACGCCGACCTCCGTCTCGCCTGGCAGGAATTCCTGCTGCGCGTGATCGCCGATGCGTTTGATCTGCCGGCGCACTTTCTCGGTGTGGAGCGTGACGTCAACCGCTCCACCGCCGAGGAACTCAGCGATCAGGCATTTCGCTCTGCGATCGTTCCCACCGCGCGTCTCGTCGCCGAGCACCTGACGCGTGACGCCATTGCGAAAAAACTCGGCTGGACCGATCTCGAATTCGTCTTCAGCGATCTCGATGCTCACAACGAAATGGAACAAGCCCAGATCGACGAAATCCTGCTGCGCAACGGTATCGTCACCGTCGACGAAGTCCGCCGTCAGCGCGGCCTCTCGGTAAAAGTGTGATTTGGCGGAAGGCGACGCCCGAAACCGGCTTTCGTCGAGTGCTTCGCGCTTTTGCCCGCTTTTGACGAAGGGCGTGGATACACGTTCGTGGCGCCTTTCTGATTTCCTTCGTGTCTTTTTGTGCAACCTTCGTGTCCTTCGTGGTGAAAGCTTCTCTCCTCTTTGCCCTGGTACTGAAAGGTTCTTAACTCATGCTTACTGAACTTGAATCGATGGCCATCGAAATTCCCGAAGTCACCGGACACCCCAATCGCGAGCCCTTTCATGGCGTACTTACCCTCGTCGACACGCCCTCCGACAAGCCTCCCGCTGGCGCTCGAGGGCACCGCGTCCTCCTTACTCGCGCCTCGGCCGAAGCCGCATTGCCTTCGCTGCTCGGCATGGCGCTGGATTACGCACTCTCGCTCGATCGTCATGACGCCCGCCGCAAAGTCGGTGTCATCACTCGCGCCGAAATCGTCGGCCGCAACCTGGAATTAGGTGGCTACCTGTTTGCCAAAGACTTTCCAGAGATCGTCGAAGAGATCGCTCGCGCCAAGCGCCCGGGTAACGGAGCGCTGGGTATGTCGTTTGAAGTGGCCGATGCCCGCGTCGCCGATCTCCGCGCTTCTATCTGGACTCTGATGCAAGTGACCTTCACTGGCGCCGCTATCCTCCGCCGCGACAAGGCCGCCTACCGCAACACCTGGATTGCACTGGGATCCTGGTGAGCAATCCCCTGTCACTGCTGAGTGCTAACCGCTAATTGCTGACTGCTTAACTGCTGGAGAACTCAATGAACGAAGAACTTATGCAGCAACTCACTGAACGTCTGGTTGCCGTCGCCGATGCACTTGATCGCACTCTCGTCCGCCTCGACGCGCAACAGGAATCTCTCAACGCGAAGGTCGATCAGATCATCGCCGCTGTCGAAGACCGCAGCGTCGAGCCGCCCACTCCCGAAACCGAGCAGCGCATTGCCGAACTCGAGAAACAGAATGCCGACCTGAAAGCCCAGGCGGGGCGTCTCGCTCGCAAAACCGTCTCTCCCATGGTCTCCGCTCTGCTCAACAAGTACAACGAGACCGACTCTCTGGACTCGCCCGCCCTCGACAAAGTTCTGCAATCGCTTCCCGTCGAGCAGCGCATCGCCGTCAAAGCCGAAATGGCCCGCGCCGGCATGCTGGACTGACAACCCATCCACAGGAAGTCACGGAATCACAGAGCAAAATCAGTCTCATCCTGGTCGCGCTTCGCCCGTCTCTGAGTGTTGAGTGCTGATGGCCACCTGCGTCTCCGTGTCTCCGTGGTGATCTCATCCCCTTAGAAAGGACTCACATGAACGCACAATTCCTCGATCTGCATGCCGCCGCCGATTTCCTCGGGCCCGGCGCGGTGGAGATCAATCGCTACCAATCGGAAATCACCGACATCGTCCGTCGCCGCGGCGTCTTCGGCCAGCGCATTCGCCAGGTCCCCGCTACCGGACACCCCTCGCGCTTCTTCGAGCAGACCGCGATCGCCGCGCCCACTGCCGCCGCGGGATTCGTCGATCCGCGCAACATCGTTGCTACCGTCGGTTCCCCGACCCGCGTCGAGCGCAGCGTGCCTCTGAAAGCGCTCGTCTCGCAGATCAACTACAACCTCTTCGACATGGAAGTGGGCGCGCAACAGAGCCAGTTCGCATTCCTCCAAGCGAAAGATCTCGCCGATGCTGTCGAAGGTCTCATGCGCACCCACGACGTCGCGTTGTGGAACGGCAACGATACCTCCCTGAGCGCCCCCACGACCGCGCAGTACTTCGGCGCAGCCGGACAAATTGCCGCTGGTGGCAACACCTACACCATCCACACCAGCGACAATATCGTCGACGAACTGAAGGGCATCGTCGCTTCGATGGTCGCCAACAGCAGCTACGAAGTTCGCCCGACGGCGATCTATGCCAACCCGGTGCTGCTCGACCTGATCGACCGCGAGATGAAGTCCGCCTACAACGTCGTCCTCTCGACCACCGAAATCGCCGGTGGCCTTCGCGTGAAAGCGTTGTCGACGCAAGCCGGCGATCTCCCACTCATCCCCGAATGGGCGCTCAGCTATACCGGCACACCCGGCAGCGGTACCGCCGTCCTGCCCGCTTACATCGTCACCGAAGACATGATCGAGTACCACTGGCTCACTGATGCCAACCCACGCGTCTTCCAGCTCGGGACGCCGGGTTCGCTCGCTTCGCAGATGGTCATCGTGAAGTTCGGGGCGATGGTCGTCAAGGGCGCGTCCTACGCCCACTACCAGGTAAACGTCAACCGTTAAACCGTTTCCTCCCGAGCGGGTTCCCCATCCTTCCCGTCTTTTGGGAAGGGTGGGACTCTCGGCTGCCCGCTCTTCGCTGCTCTCGCGAAGAGTGGGGTTTTGTTTTTCCTGTGACTGTTTGTCATTCGCCGTGACGATCACCAAATATCTGCCGATAACCGGGAACTACTCATGACCTATCTCTCTTCATCCGAATACGAATCGTTTAACGTCGACGCAACTACGCCTGCCGCCTGGATCTCCGCCGCCTCGACGCTCATCGACGCCCATTGCCGGCGTCCGACGCTCGCGATCTCGCAATATCAGGAACGCATTCGCATCGCGCCCGATCGCAACACCGTGCGCCTGAGCTATCTCCCACTCGCCACTCTTGCCCCCGCCACAAGCCCGCTGGTCAACATCCGCGCTCGCTATACCACTCCGCGCCGCGGCGAATGGCCCTGGGGAGAACTCGCCTCCGACCTGACCGCATTCGGTCTTCCCGGTATGTGGACGAACCTCGATCCCACCTCGATCGATTTCTGCGCCGAAACCGGTGAACTCAGCCTGCCCGTCAACGCGCTCGGCCTCGGCTTCAGTGAGCTTGAGACAACTTACACCGCCGGCCTTTCGCCGATCCCCGACGGTGTGAAACTCGCCTGCGCCCAAATCGTCCGCAACGCGCAGGCCACGCCCGCGCTCAATGTGCGCGCCAGCCGGATCGACACCATGCAGCTCGAATACTTCTCCGACACGCTCCTCGACGACACGGTCCGACGGCTCCTCGCTCCGTACGTCACTCAGAAAGTAGGCTAGCGATGCAGGAAATTCAGGAAACCGCACGCGGCATCGCCCTCACCCGCGCTGCCGAAGCCATGCTGCGCTCTCTCGGTGGCGAAGATGTCGTGCTCCTCTTCCCGATGGCAAGTCTTCCCGACGAGCCCGCTGCGCAACTCGGCCTCAGTGACCCGGGCGTAGACCAACTCACGATCAGCCCTGCCATCGTCCGCAACCTTCATCGCGAGATGAACGACAGTCGCTGGCGGCTGGAGTTCCTCGTACCGGGCTCCGCCGTGCGCATCGCGATGGAATCACGTCACCTTGCAACCGCGGACGCTTTTTTCGAATCCGCTCTCGGCATCAACTACGAAGGACGCCTGCTTCGCATTCAGCACCTGGAAACCGAATTCTTTGCCGGCACCGCTTATCTCTATCGCATTACCGCCGGCGAATGATGCCTCATTCCGAGTCGCGAGGACCTTCAGTCCTCAAGGTCCCGAGTGCCCCACTCTTTCCGGGCTTTGGGGAAAACGAGTCCTAACTACTAACGCTTAACTGCTAGTTCCCGACATATGCAATTCACTAAAGATTCTTTCTATCTCGCTCTGCACGATCGCCTCACGAGGCTCAACCCGTCGCGAACCGTAACCATCAACGGTGTAACTCGCGCCGCGATCGTCGTTCTTGAAAACGAGCCGATCACGGCCGCGCCTCCCATGGCTAACACTTTCTATCTCGACTTTCGCGCTCCGAAAGCGCCCTCCACTTCCCCGAACGGCCTGCTCTCGCTCGATTGCGTGATTTCTTTCGAAGCAGAATCGACCGCGGAGTCCGGCACTGATCGAGGCCGCATTCTTTCGCAGCTCACGATGGAACTGCTCTCCATCTGCGTACCCCCGCATGGTCGCAAGCGCGACTTCACGGAGTCGCCTAGCGCGGACCTCGGTACCGACATCTTCTGGACCGACGCGCATCTCGACGATACGCAACCGCCAACCTCGTCCTCGCGCCTCCGCCGTACCGCTACGCTCACCATCTTCTTCTTCCCCGAACAGGAGCTGTTATGAGCCCCGCCTCGGAACGAACCTCAATGATCCCCACCAGCCGCGCCGTTCGCGCCTATTTCGCGCCGGTCAGTCGTCCGCAGGAAACCGCCGCTATCTTCGATCCTGCGAAACATGCCGCTTTCGACCTCGATGCACCGCCGGCTCCCTGGCTTGGCCTCGGGTCCATCGACCACTTCGATCGCCGATCGCTGGATGAGACAGACGTGGTCCGCTCCGGGGCACAGGCCGTCCCCAGCATCCCCTATCGCCGTAGTTCGGGTGCCCGTCTCGAATTTGATTTCTGCGATTGGGGAAAACTTCAGATGGCGCTCGCCTGCGGATCGCAGCATATCAATGTGCTCGCCTGCGATCCCAATGCGGACCTCGATCCGCTCGGCGGAACTCCCATACCTGGCGTCGCGCTCCTGCCCGGATCCACCGCCACAGAAATCGTGCTCGGAACAGGAGCGGTTAACTCCTTTCAAACCGGCGACCTCGTCGCAATCGATCTCGACTATCTGCAGCAAACCGGATATATAGGCACCGGTATCCCCGGCGATTACGTTCGCGACTCCCTCGACGTGCACCGTGATCCCGATTTTGTCCGCCGCGTCACCTTCAATGTCGGTCGCGTTGCTCTCCGGACCGCAACATCGCTGGTCCTGGCCCAACCTTTACTTGGCGGATCTCCACCCACCAACGCCTCAGTCCAAAAAGTCATTGCCTTCGCCGATCGCGAAGGAGGTTGCTTCTTCCAGGAATGGTCGGGATTGTTCATCTTCCAGGAGGATTCAGGCGGGCGCATTTGTCTTTATTACCCGCGGCTGATCTCCGCTCCACCGCCGGGTCAAGCCGCAGGGTTCGCTCGCGAGACTCGCATGGAAGTCTGCGGACCGATCGGCACCATTGCCCTGCACGCGTCATTCGTGGCTCTGCCTCGAACCGACACGCTGGATGGCGAATCGATCCTCTGCTACCGCTCGTACTTCCCGGCGTCGCAGTCGAACGTCTACTAAATCGTGGGTGAGCTTCCACGATTCTTCTCGCCCCGGAAAGATGGCTTATTCCTTGACTCTAGGCCGGGTGCCCCACTTTTCCCGGCCTTCCGAAGAATGGTTTGAGCCCACACCCACCCTCACGGCAGCTCTTGTTCTATTTTCAGAACATAACGTAAACCCCTTCACGCATAGACGTACATTCTTAGCGACTCGATACCATGAAACTCACCATCGACAATCTCGACGGCCTCGGCCCGCGCGACTACACCTCCTCGATCGATGTCGCGAATCCGCCTCACATCCTGCGTCGGCTCAACAAGCCTTCCGAGCTTCGCGTGAGCCTGGTCGGCGACACGCCTGATTTCATCGTACCCGCCAACGGCGCTCGCCTCATGTTAGGACGCGCCAACGGTTCCGACGTCTTCACCGGGTACATCGCTGCCGTCCCGGAATTCGAATATCTCGGTTGGGGCGAACGCGGTCCAATTTACCGCTACCGGCTGATTGCCATCAGCGACGAGATCATCCTCGACCGTAAGCCTATCCCCGCCCGTCCCGCGTTCGTCGCGCGCACCGCCGGTGACGCTCTTCGCACTCTCACCAACGACTTGTCTCCCGGCCTGCTCGATATGTCCGGCGTGGATGACATCGAGACCGTCACTCGCTACCAGTGCGCGCAAGCGCATATCTGGTCCGAGCACGCCGCTGCCCTCGCTCTGCGTGCCCGTGCCGCGTACCACGTCTTGGACGGAAAGCTCGCATTTCATCCCATCGGCTCAGCCGTCCACGTGCTGCAAGACACCCAGCCGTCTTTCTCTCGTGCCGCCCTGCGCTTGCAAGAGGCCGCTCCCACGCTGAACGATGTCATCGTGATTGGCGCGATCGAGCCGCAGGCTCATGTTACCGATTACTTCCTGGGCGACAACTTCACGGCGAAGTTCTATCTTTCTCAGTCGCCCTTCCACGCCCTCTCGCAGACTCTCGTCGATGAGGAATACAAAGGATCCACCCTTGATCCGAATCGCTGGCGCGCAATGGATCCATCCGGCGCCATTACCGTTGCTGGGGGGAAACTGCAGGTAGCCGGCGGCGGAGCAGACGGCTCACATACCGTCCGCTTCGTGGAACAGCTCGAACTCGGTGCCGCCTATACCCTGCAGCATGGCGACGTATCTTTCACCGGCGCATCCGACGGTATGCTCGGCGGCCTTTACAACGGTACCGTTTCGATTCCAAACTGCCTTGCCGGCTTTCGGGTCACTCGATCCGGAACAAACTCCTCGATACAGGCCCTGGTCAGCGGCCAGGCGACTGGAACTTCCCTGCTCACCCAGCCCTCTCATCGCTACTTATTTACAACTCGTGTCTACGCGACGGAAGCCTACCGACGCCGTGAAGAGTTCCACTCGTCTCTCCATCCTGCGGCCTCCGCTCGCGGGGGAGAGGATATCCCCTCGGATGTCCGCATCATTCTTGAAGTCCACGATCTCGATCCGGCCAATCCCGGCAGCTACGACGCTGCCTCCATGGTGCTCTTCGACGGTGTCATCTCCAACGCGCCGGGATTCTGCGACTATGTGCTCGTAACCGCCCTCGACTTCCACGGCTCCATCGCTTTTACTCGCATCCTCCGTGCTGTGTCCGCCGAAGTTCGCACTTGCCCCGAGGGCCAGTCGTTTCGTACCCGTTTGGTCGGCTCAGTCTCGGACGGCTCCGAATGTCGCATCTCTTCCGAGCCGGCGCTGCAGTTCTTTCCGATGTACATCCCCGCGCTTCGCGAGCAAGTTGTGGTCAGATATCGCTCTGCCGGACGTGCCATCTCTCGCATTACCGATCCCAATAGTGCAGCTTCGATCGCGCGCGGCGCGGATAGTGGCGTTCGCTCCGGCATCCGTCACCTCAGCGCCCCCCTTCCTTGGACCGCCGCCGACTGTGACAACGCGGCTCTTGCGTTGCTCGACGACTGCTCGCGGCCCGGCTGGCGCGGCGAATACGAAACCTGGAGTGACTTTCTTCCCGCGCTCGATGTTTTTCCCGGCGACGTGCTGCGCCTGAACTCACCCTCAGGCACCACGCTCGACGCCATCGTTCGAACAGTAGAGATCGACGTCGCTTCCCTCCGGGACGAACACTGCCGCTACAAGCTGCACTTCGCCGACGATGCTGCTGAGCCGCTCGGATTCGAATTCGCCAGCGACACCACTTCGATCCTCACGAATCTGCAAACAAGAACCATCGACACCCTGGCTACGAGTTTCCTGCCCGATCTGTCCGCTGCCCAAGTCACGCAAATTTTCTCGACGAGTGTGGCCATCGACGCGGGCACCACCTTGCTACCCGGCAACGAAATCGAAGTCCGCTCCACTGACTACGGCTGGGGCCTGGAAAATGACCGCAATCTCCTGGGCCGCTTCACTTCACGTACATTCACACTGCCACGCCTCGGCCGCGCGCCTACGTACTACCTCCGCCAACACGACAATGCTTCCCCACCCCGCTACTCTCGCTACTCCGCTGCCCTGCACATCGACTACCCATATTGATGGAACTGCAACGCACCCTATCAGGGCACCGCTTGGCGGTGCCTGAATCAACTTGCTGAAGCCCATGACCAAAACTATTTCGTCACCCGACGCCGACCAGGCGCCTGTCTTCGTCAGCATCCTCGACGCCGCCTTCGAACGTGAACTTCTGGAGCGCCTGAGCCGCGTCGAGGCAAAGCTGGATACTCTGGTCGGCAACGGCCAACCCGGGCGCATGCGCCTCGCTGAAGACAAGATCGCCATCCTCGAACGCGACAATGTCCGCCGCAGCGTCTACGACCGCATTCTCAATGGCGTCATCGCTCTCGTAATTAGCGCCGCCATCGCGCTCCACGATCACTTCGGCCTGAGGTAGATCGTTCGCCGTGCCTCTTCCGCAACTCAAGCGTGCCAAAGGGTGTCCTTCGTGGTGAATGTTTCTTTTCGACTCGTTCTGACTGCTGACTGCTGACCGCTTTTCTAAAACTCACACTCCAAGGAGAACAACAATGAACTTTCTCTCAAAACTTCTGCGTGGAATCGCCTTCATCCCCGCGGTGGTCAATGGTATCGAAGGCCTTTTCGGCGGCCGTTCTGGCGGCGAGAAAAAAGAAGCCGCGATGTCGTTTGTAGGCGCCGCTCTCAGCTTGTCTGAGGCCGTTGCCGCCAAGGACATCGTTGATGACGGCAAGTTCAGAGAAGGCCTGGCGAAAGTCATCGACGGAACCGTCGACTGTCTCAACGCTTCGATCTGGGCAAAAAAGTAGTACTGGATGCCCCGCACTATCCCTTGTCTTGGGATTGAGTAGGAGCACCTCGCTAAAAGAAAAAGGCGGCAGGACATGATTCCTGCCGCTCTGATATCCGGATTCCACCTATCTTCGCATCACTCGCGAGAGGATGGGATTCTCTATCCGATGTCCTCGCTCCAATTTTCCAGGTTCTTTTTCACCAGCGCCATGAACTGGTCGGCCACTGCTCCATCGATCACCCGGTGGTCGTACCCGAGTGTCAGATGCACCAGCGACCTGATTGCAATGGAATCATTCCCCTGCGCATCCGTCACCACCACGGGAGCTTTTGAAATCCCGCCTACACCCATAATCGCAACGTTGGGCTGATTGATGATCGGCAATCCGAACACCGCACCAAACGTGCCCGGGTTAGTGATCGTGAACGTCGATCCCTGCACCTCATCGGGCGTGAGTTTCTTGTTTCGCGACCGCTCGCCTAGATCCGTGATCCCGCGCTGCAACCCGAGGAAGTTCTTCTCTTCCGAGTTCTTCAGCACCGGCACGATCAACCCCCAATCGAGTGCTACCGCAATCCCCATGTTGACGTTGCGATGGTAGTGGAGGTTGTCACCCTCAACCGAGCAATTCAGGATGGGATACTGCTGCAACCCGATAATCGCTGCCCGCACGAAAAACGGCATGAACGTCAGCCGCGCTCCGTACCGCTGCTCGAACGAATTCTTCAGCTTATTGCGCAGGTTCACGATGCGCGTCATATCGACTTCAAACAGGTTATGAACGTGCGCACTCGTTCGCCGGGACTCGATCATCCGTTGCGAGATGATCTTGCGCATCTGCGTCATCGGTACCGTTTCGCCCGGAATTACCGCAGGAGCCGCAGGTTTGGCCGGCGCGCTCGCCGCCATCGACGCTGCCGGTGCTTGAGCGGACGCAGCCGACGGCCTGGCCTGCGCACCGCCCTTTTCCATAAAGTCCAAGATGTCTTGTTTGGTTACGCGCCCGCCCGAGCCGGTCCCTTGCACCTGCGCCAGATCGACATTGTTTTCTTTGGCGATCCGCCGCACCAGCGGAGATGACCGCACATCGTCATGATCATGTTCCTGCGAGAACTCGCTCGCTTCCTTCGAAGCGCTTGCCGCCTGTGGTTGTGGTTGTGGCGTTGGCGATGGCGACGCTACTGGCGGAGTCGGCGCGGCCGGTTCAGCGACAGGAGATTCCTGCTTGGCCGGAGCTGGCTTTGCAGCTGCGGCGCCCTGTCCGTCGGCCGCAATGCTGCCCACCACGGTGTTCACCTGCACCGTTGTTCCTTCCGGAACTTTGATCTCCTGCAGCACGCCCGACGTGGGAGCCGGGATCTCGGCGTCCACCTTGTCGGTAGAAATCTCGAACAAAGGTTCGTCACGCTGCACCTTGTCGCCTGGCTTCTTCAGCCATTTGGTAATGGTGCCCTCAAAAATCGACTCCCCCATCTGGGGCATAATCACGTCAGTCGCCATAATTGTTCATCCGTTCTAGTAGGAATTCTGCCATCCAGCCAAACCTACATTATATAAGGAGGCGATTTCTGGGGCCTCAAACCCCTCGCCGTGATCAGAAACCGGTAGCCCAGTAGGGGCGGCATGAGGTAGCCCGGCATAGGAGTGCTGGCCCCGCCCTGTCAGATTAGACGAGTCCCGTCCGAACGGAACTTCCTGCTTTCGGGAAACTGCAGACCTAAGCTCTCACTCGTCCGCTAATCCTCGTGTTCGTGAGCACCTTCCTTATGCTCACCGCCTGAGCCGGCCGGGACGCCAAACGATTTCTGCCACTGATCTTTTACTCCCTGAGGCAGCTTATCAATGCGCGACAAAAATGCCGTCACCTTCCACATATCGTCTTTGCTCAGCGCCTTGCTCCAGGCGGGCATGCCGGTGTACCGCACTCCGGTGCGAACCGCGTAATAGATGTGCCATTCGGGATCGTCCAGCGGTTCCAGGATCAGTTGCGGCGGCGGCGGATACAACGAATGCTCAAGAGGACTCGGCTTTCGATCGAGTGTCCCGTGGCACAGCGCGCAATTCATGGTGTAAACCTTCATGCCGTCGATCAGGTTCGCGTCTGTCGGCGGCAGCGGATTGTTCTCCCGCGGAGCATGCTTGTCCATGGACGCGTCCATTGCTTGCATGGCGATTTTCGATTCGATTTTTGGCGGAGTCGCATCCGCATTCGTCGGCAACATTCCGGTCATCGTAACGAGTAACCCGAGCACCACCGCGACTACCAGTGTGAAGATTATTCCGAGAATGAAATTGCGCATGAGAAGACCTCCGATCAGGTTCTGGGTACCGCGCTATAACGAAGACTGAAGATTCCCTCTCCCTGCCTCAATATTTCGCTCGTGAACGAGTCAATAAGCTCGCAACCGTCTCGCTTCGCGCACCACGTCGCCAACCTTCGGCAAGAAAAACTCTTCCTGCGGCGGCGAAAACGGTACCGGACTGTCCTGCGCCGTGATCCGCACGATCGGGCCTTCCAGGTCATCGAATGCTTCTTCGTTGATCACCGCGCTGATCTCGCCCGCTATTCCGCCGGTTCGCACGTCCTCATGAAGGAGGATGACCTTATTTGTCTTCTTGACGGTCTGGGCAATAGCCGAACGGTCCAGCGGAGATAACGTCCGCAAGTCGACAATTTCAATCTCGATGCCTTCTTTGCTCAAAATCTCCGCTGCTTCCAGCGCGACATGCACCATCGCTGCATAAGTGATGATAGAAAGATCCCGTCCTTGGCGTGCGACCCGAGCTTGCCCCAGCGGGACGATATAGTCCTCCGCCGGCACCTCTTCTTTGATTCGCCGGTACAGATATTTGTGTTCGAAGAAAATGACGGGATTGTTATCGCGGATGGCCGCCTTGATCAGTCCCTTGGCGTCGTACGCGCTCGCCGGACACACCACCTTCAATCCCGGCGCATGCACAAACCACATCTCCGGATTCTGCGAGTGGAATGGCCCTCCGTGCACGTTCCCGCCGCTAGGGCCGCGGATCACCAGTGGCGCCGGCGCTCCCCAGCGGTAATGCGCCTTCGCAACCATATTGACGATCTGGTTGAATGCGCACCCGATGAAGTCCATGAACTGAAACTCGGCAACCGGTCGCATACCCGTGAGCGACGCTCCGAACGCCGCGCCCACGATCGCCGATTCCGCAATGGGAGTGTCGATCACCCGCTCCGGCCCGAAGTGATCAATGAAACCGTCGGTTACCTTGAATGCGCCACCATAGATTCCGATATCTTCGCCCAGGCAGAAGACCGTGGGATCGCGCTGCATCTCCTCCCAGATCCCCTGCCGGATCGCTTCGAGATAAGTAATCTCAGCCATAAAATCGGAACTAAAGAGCGAAGCCGTAAGCTCTAAGCAAAACGTCTACGCACTGACTTGTACATTGAGTCACCCTTTCGCGCTCTCTGCCAAAGTCAGGATTCATTTATTTCAAATGCACCGCTGCTTCTCTACTAGGAGTGCTGGCTCCCGATTTCGTTACACGAATATCCGGCATTTGATACTTCGGCTTTATCTCGTGACATCCCGGCTCGCAATAAACTCCACCGGCCGCGCTCGCGGGTTCTGGCATCGGCGATGCAACCGCAAATTCCCGATCTGCCTCAAGCTCCCGTTCCACATCAGCGATGAGCTTCTCGTTGTCAGCGGGAGTCAACCATTTTTTCTCAAGCAGGTATTTCTCTAACCGCACAATCGGATCACGCTTCTTCCAGTATTCAAACAGCGGCTTGGGAACATACTCGGCGGCATCGTGAATGGCGTGCCCCTTCATGCGCATCATCTTCGCTTCGATCAGCGTCGGACCTTCGCCGCGCCGAGCGCGTTCGCATGCTTCCCGTGCCGCGTCGTACACCTGCAGTGCATCGGTCCCATCGACGATCACTCCCGGAATCCCATATGCAATCGCGCGTTCCGCCAGATCTTTCACGCAGAACTGCATATCGCACGGCGTCGAATATCCCCACAGATTGTTCTCGACGAACAGCACCAGCCCGAGTTTCTGCACCGCGGCTAGATTCAAACCCTCGTACGTGACCCCGGTGGACTGTCCACCATCGCCGATATATGTCATCACAGCAATGTTGCGCCCTTGCAAGCGAGCCCCCAGCGCCACTCCGCTGAGTACAGGGATCAGATCGCCCAGCGTCGAAATCGGGGCAACTACATTTCTCCCCTTTATATCTCCGAAGTGGGAGGACGCATCCCGGCCCTTCGTCGGCGATCCGGCTTTCGCCATGTACTGCATCATGATGTCTCGCGCCGTGAACCCTCGCACCAGCAACGATCCTTGGTTCCGGATCATTGGACCGAGCCACTCGTCAGGCCGCAACGCATACGCCGATGCGCACGAGCAAGCTTCCTGTCCCAGGCCGAAATACACGCCGCCGACAACCTTGCCCTGCTTGTAAAGGTTCTCCAACGCCGTTTCCATGCGCCGGTTCAGGAGCATCCACCGGTAAATCTCGAGAACCTGGTTCTTTTCGAGGTGCTTGGACTCGCGCAGCGGAGGAGGCGCCGCGCTCAGATCGCCGCTAACGTTGTATTTAAGCTGATCGCCCACGCGCTCTTGGGTCAGATGAAATTGAGGCTTTTCCAGGCGATAGTCGACAATCGTATACGCCCGCTGATTGCCGTTCAGAGACTCTGGTGTGAGTGTCCCACTCGCCCCCAGCCTTTGGGGATTCGTGGGTTTGCGGACATTTCCATTAGGCCCAGAAGCTTTCTTCTTCTCCATGCACCTTCCGCAACTCTTCCGGCGGTTTCATCGGCACGCCGATTGTTTGGTCTAACAGTTTGTCGAGGTTCTCAACCTGCAGTGTTTCGGTTTCGAAAACTGTTTCGAAACCGCGGGCGACACAATGTTCCACTTCCGCGAGCGGTACCCGCCTTCCCAACTCCCGCTCCATGGATGTGACCGATTTCGCAGCAATTCCACACGGCACAATCAAATTGAAAAAACTAAGATCGGTATTCACATTCAACGCGAACCCGTGCGATGTAACTCCACGTGAAATATGTATTCCAATGGCTGCAATCTTTCCCTGTTCGATGGCGGTTGCAGCAGCCCTTCCCTTGTTTTGGGAAAGAGTAGGATCTGTCCTCGTCCAGACCCCCGTTAATCCTGGCGCGCGCTCGGTTGCAATCCCAAACTCTGCGCACACGCGAATCAAGACTTCCTCGATCTTGCGCACGAACTCGACTGCGCCCAGGCTCTTCCTGCCCTCGATCCCGGAATTCAATCCGCGTAGATCGAATATCGGATACCCGACCAACTGCTCCGGTCCATGAAACGTCACGTCGCCGCCCCGGTCGCACTCGAACACCTCGACACCCCGCCGGGCCAGTTCCGCAGGCGAGGCCAGGACATTATGTTCCTTGGCATTCCGGCCCAGTGTGATCACCGGCGTATGCTGCAGAAGCAGCAATACGTCCCCTATCCGGCCCTCTTTTCGTAGTGCGACAAGCTTCTGCTGCAGTCGCAGGCCGGTGCCGTAATCAACCATCCCGAGTTGAACAATAGAAATCACGCCCGACGGTGATTCTACGCCACGTGCGACAAATCTGGGTAACCAGCCGTCTCAGGTTCTTCTCTTGTTTTTCGCGCAACCTGTGTGGTTCCTCCATTGAATCTCTTGCTGACTGGCAGTGTGCTTCTTCTAAACAAAAAGCCACGGATGTTGATCCGTGGCCAATGTGTTCCGTTAGTGCTTGCGACCAAAAACTCGGCAGCCTGTTACCCCAGCAACCTGGCGGCGTCCTTCGCGAAATACGTCAGAATAATCGATGCCCCGGCCCGCCGGATCGAAACCAGTGATTCCATCATCACGCGATCGCGGTCAATCCAATTGTTGCGTGCCGCCGCCTCGATCATCGCGTACTCGCCCGACACCTGGTACGCCGCCAGCGGCACATCAAACCTCTGCCGCGCCTCCGCAATCACGTCCAGGTATGGCATAGCAGGCTTGACCATGATCATGTCCGCGCCTTCTTCCAGGTCCGTTTCGATCTCCAGCATCGCTTCCCGGAAATTCGCCGGATCCATCTGGTACGACCGCCGATCTCCGAACTGGGGCGCCGAGTCTGCTGCTTCGCGGAACGGGCCATAGAATCCGGACGCAAATTTGGCTGCATAAGAAAGGATGGGCGTATTCACAAACCCCGAAGCATCCAGCGCCTTCCGAATCGCTGCCACCCGGCCGTCCATCATGTCCGACGGCGCTATGATGTCGATCCCCGCGCGGACCTGTGACACGGCCGTCCTCGCCAGCAACTCGAGGCTCTCGTCATTCACGATCTCGTATTCAGTCGTTTTCGAGGGAGGAGTTGCCACTGCCGATGCCGCCCCGAGTGACCTTGCCGTCGTCGGCCGCACCACCCCACAATGCCCATGCGACATGTATTCACACAGGCAAACGTCGCCCAGTATGACCATATCGGACACTTCGCTCTTGATGGCCCTCGAGGCCTGCTGCACGATTCCGTCATCCGCCCAGGCGCCGGTGGCAACTTCGTCCTTACTCTCCGGCAACCCGAACAGGATGACCGCCGGCACGCCGAGCGAATATGCCTCTCGAGCCTCTTTCACAGCTTCATCAACGGATAGGTTGTACACTCCCGGCATCGAACGAACTTCCTTGCGCACACCTTCGCCCGGGCAAACGAACATGGGGTAAACGAAACCCGCCGGACTTAACTGGGTCTCGCGTACCATCGACCGCAAAGCATCGGTACGACGCAAACGCCGCAAGCGTGTCACTGGAAAAGCCATAGTATTACCCTGATTTTCAACCCTGATTGCTTCGATTCTAGCAGAGCAAAGAAGCGCGTTAGCGTCTAAAATCGGGGGTTCCCGCGATCCACTGACCGTGTGAGCACGATCACAGACGCCTGTTTGCCCGGATGGTAATGCATGTTCCGTCGCATCCAGTTCGTCTAGCACTTTAGTAACTCATAATTGTCCCGGGTAACTTCTTTGTTATCGGGACCACCGCTAGACTAAACACACCCAACATGAAGCTGGCGCGGTATTGGTGGTGGCCATGCGCGGGGACTCTTCTCCTCGTCAGCTTGGGCATTTCTCTCACTTTTCCAAAAGGGTACTTCCTCACCGCTTACGGAGATGTCACCGCTCTTGTGCTTTTCCTGGCAGGAACCGGCGTGATGTTGCGTAACGCCTTTATTTTCAAAAGTCAGAATCGCGCTTTCTGGGCCTTGATGGCCTCCGGTTTCGCCCTGTGGACCACGAACCACGTTTGGTGGTCGTATTACGAACTGATTCTGAAACGTCCATTACCTGATCCATTTGCCGGCGACATCGTGCTTTTTCTGCACTTGGTCCCCTTCATGGCGGCCGTCGCCTTGCGGCCGCATCGCGTCCAGGAACAGGAAAAACTCTACCTCGGTACTTTGAACTTCCTAATGCTCCTGGGTTGGTGGGTCTTCCTTTATACGTTCATCGTATTTCCCGACGAATACGTCTCGCTGAACATCCCTGTTTATACCCATCACTACGATCTGCTCTACTCGGTCGAGAACATGCTGTTTGTCAGTCTATTAGGGATTGCGTGGTGGCGTGCTCAAGGTGAATGGAAGCGCGTATATCGCAATCTTTGCGCCGCGGCGCTCGCCTATAGCATAGCTTCCGGCGTTCTAAACAATGCCATCAATCAGGGAAGGTACTATTCCGGCAGCATCTACGATGTTCTCTTGTTCTTCGGCTTGTCTTATTTCGTCTGGGCCGGACAGGAGGCTAAAGGCTGCAAGCTCGAACCGGCACCGCGCGACGCTACCGCGAGCCGCTGGACAGCGCTGGCTCCGCGGTTGGCCATGATCGCAATTCTCTCACTGCCCGCGCTCGGGTTGTACGCCCTCTTCTTCGATCATTCCACGGCACGGCTTCACCACTTCCGGCTTTTTGTTTGCCTCGCCGCCATGCTCGTGCTGGGTGCTTTCGTGTTTCTCAAGCAGTACCTACTGGACCATCAGCTCATGCGCTTGTTGGAAAGCAGCGAGACCAGCTATCGCAATCTGCGGCGTTTGCAGACGGAGCTAGTACAGAAGGAGAAGCTGGCGTCCTTGGGAAAGTTAGTAGCAGGCGCCGCTCACGAGATCAATAACCCGGTGACGGCGATTCTGGGTTACTCCGAACTCCTGTCGAGCGATCCCGGGCTGCCCTCGCAGCAGGCATCGATGGCGCAGAAGATCGGGCAGCAGGCTAAGCGTACTCGCGACCTGGTCTCCGACCTGCTCAGCTTCGCCCAACAGCGTCCAGCAGAGAAGGTTTCGCTGGATATTGGCATGCTTCTTCAGCGAGCGGTCCAGGTCCAATTGCCGGAACTCGATAGCAAAAAGATCAAGATCGAAGTGAAAATCTCTCCATCTTTGCCACCAGTGTCGGGGAACGCACACCAGCTCCTCCAATCGTTTACACAAATTCTGAGCAATGCTATCGATGCGGTGGATGAAGTGGGTGGCGGAGTCATTACGGTCAGAGCATCTCTCGTACCTCGGCACGTAGCCATCGAGTTTTCCGACAGCGGAACTGGCATTCGCGAACCCCAACGTGTTTTCGATCCCTTCTACACCACTAAACCCGTCGGAAAAGGTACTGGACTCGGTTTGAGCGCGACCTATGGCGTGATTCAAAACCACGGAGGTCAAATTACTTGCCGTAACAAGCCGGAAGGAGGAGCAGCGTTCACCGTGCTTCTACCACTGGCGACCTCGGAACCGGCCCACGAGGCGGAGGCGGCTCATGTTCACTAACGCATCCGTCCAGCCGTCGAGGTACCTCTCCTTATGATGCGCGCTCCAAGATTATGGACGTGGGCGATGGTGATCGTGCTCGGCGGCACATCTATTCTCGCGCTCTTCGCAGGTCCGAGTTACTGGCTGACCTGCATTGCCGACGCCCTGAGTTGTGCCTTATGGGCAACCGCTGTGTTCGCCATGCTGTGGGCGGCAAAACGGAGTCGTGGGCGAACCAGGATTTTCTGGATTGCCTTCGCAGCCGGTGCTGTCCTGGCCAGCATGAACCTCGGCGCCTGGGGATACTACGACGTCATCGCCAAGCGCAATGTGCCGGATCCGTTCTGGGCTGATATTCCTCTATTTCTGCAGCCGATTCCTATGATGGCTGCCGTCGCGCTCCAACCGCATCGTGGACGGCAGACTCCCAAGCTATATGTCGGCTCGTTGAATTTCCTCATCCTCTTACTATGGTGGATTTATCTCTACAGCTTTCGGATCTTTCCCCACGAGTACGTGGTGTTCAATGCCGAAGCTTTCAATCGCTACTACAACATTCTCTACATTCTTGAGCTCATCATTTTGCTGGGAGCCCTGGGTTGGTCCTGGATCTCGACCACTGGCGGCTGGCGCAAGTTGTACGTTCAACTATTCCTCAGCACGACTCTGTATGTTCTGGCCTTTCAGGCTTTGAACGCGGCCCTTCTGCGCGGGTCCTACTATCCTGGCAGCCTGTACGATGTCCTTAACAACGCCCCGACTTGCTTCTTTATTGCGATCGCCTTCTCATTCGGCAATTGGGAGGAACGAAACAACGAGGTCGTCGAGACCCCGATATCTTTGCGATGGACTGCCGTTTGGTCCATATTGTCGGCGCTGGCCGTCATCTCAGTCCCAATCATGGGTTTCTGGACTCTTGCGCAAGTAGATGAGGCTCCGGCATTACAGCATTTTCGCCTTGCAGTGACCTTGATTGCCTCTGCGGCGCTTGCCTTCTGTGTCTTCCTGCGTCAGCGATTTATGGACCAGCGTCTCACCGGTCTCGTAGCGAAATCGCAGGAGACGCTGGATCACCTTCAACGCGTCCAGTCAGAGTTGGTCTCCACCGAAAGACTTGGCTCCTTGGGACAGCTTGTGGCCGGTGCTGCTCATGAGATCAACAACCCTCTCACAGCTGTTTTGGGATATGCCGACCTGCTCGCCACCAATCCATCGCTTTCCGCTGAACAGACTTCATTGGCCTCAAAGGTTGTACAGGAAGCGCGGCGTGCCCGGAGTCTGGTCTCGGATCTCCTCGTTTTCGCTCGCAACGCCCCAGCCAACAAAGCCCAACTCGACTTGGTATCACTAGTCCAACGAGCCGTTAAAACCGACGCTCAGAGTGCCGACCGGCCCAACGTGCAAATGATCGCCAAGCTCTCCACCCCTGTTCCGCGTGTATGGGGGAGTACTCATGAACTGTTTCAGGCGTTTCAACAGCTCTTCTCGGGGCTGGCTGACCTGATGGAGCCACTCGGAGGTGGGACTGTGCTCATCCGCACCAGCGCCAATGAGAACCACGTGAATCTGGAAGTATCGTGTTTGGATCGCGCGGGACGCCCGCTCCCGCCCGACGTCTCCCCTTGCCTCGCTTCCGTGCGTGATACCTGCCCTCTTCGCTTCAGAGTCGTGCAGGCTACTATCGAGAACCACAGCGGCAGGATGTTCGCACCCGATCCGGGTCGCGTCATCGTGAGTCTGCCCAGCATCGCCGAAATAGCCGCTTCTGCCTCAGCGAACAGCTGACCCTGCTTGCGCTGGAACAAGTTCTACACTGCTCTCCCGAAATGGGGAAATTCACAGCAGAATCAAACAAATCTCTATCGAATCAGATTCTTGCGCTGCTACTCTGATCACGCATCATGCCCTCCCCCACTTCAGTGCCATTTCGGAAGCTTACCTTGGTAACCGAGAATGAACACTCCCCCTTACTTCTACAGTCCCCCTGTATCCCAGGAGCAAGAGTTATGAAGAAATTCCTCTGGTTGGCTGTGCTGGCCCTGGCTTTGCCCGTGGCCACCTGGGCCAACAGCACTCAGCTTGTCTTCGGAAATAACGGCGGCAAGTTGAGCACCAATGGTTCTACACTGACCCTCGCAGGGTCCACCCTCTCCAGCTTCACCATGGGTGGAACAACCTACACTGGCAGTCTCGGGTCCGTGTCTTTCACTACCGGCTCTCTGCTGTCGGGAACTCTAGGGGGCGGCGGGACGTTCAATGCCGGCGGCAGCTTCACGATCACGGGCAATGGAAGCAATGGGATCCCCAATGGCGCACTGTTCACGGGCGCGTTCAGCGGCCCTGTTACTTGGACTGCGAACTACAACACCAAGGTTGGCAACTGGACCTATACGCTGACTGGTTCCGTTCAGGGGACATTGAGTAACGGGACAAACGCTTACGGCGGAACAATGCAGCTCAGCTTCGATGTTTCTAACAATCAACAATTTGGCGTCGGACACTCGGCTCGCCTCAAGAGCGGTGTGACCACTGTCACCGTGCCTGAGCCCGGAACCCTTAGCCTCTTCGGAACGGGTATTCTAGGCCTCGCCGGCCTTCTCCGTCGCAAGTTCACGACCTAAAATTCACGGCCGAAGTTGCAGTCAACCCCGCCTCAAGTCGGCGGGGTTTTTCTTTCATAGCGAATGATTGTTTCTAAGGCCGCGGCAACCCTCATAACTTTCTGTAATCCTCAAGATAAATTCTTTCGATTTCCCCCGCCCTCCCTCTGACATTAGATTGAACATGGGTTGGTTTGGGAGTGCTGGTCGAATGGGGAAGCTCCTAAGCAAAGCAGTCTTGTTATTCGTGTGTCTGTCCGGGTTCGCCTGCTTCGCGCAGAGCGTGCCCACGGGCACAACTGACGCCCGCATCGCCAAGCTCGAGCAGCAGGTGCTCGAAGCCAAAGGCTCTGCGGACAACACTTGGGTACTGGTCAGCTCCGCACTGGTTCTGATGATGACCGGTCCCGGATTGGCGCTTTTCTATGGCGGCCTGGTTCGCAAGAAGAATGTGCTGGCCACCATGATGCAAAGCTTCGCCATGATGGCGATCATCACGGTTCTTTGGGGACTGGTCGAATACAGCTTGGCCTTCGGTTCGGGAACCAGTTTCATCGGCGGACTGCAGCACCTTTTTTTGCGCGGGGTTGGAGCCGCGCCCGAACCGGATTATGCTGCGACGATCCCGCAACAGACATTCATGGTGTACCAGCTGATGTTCGCCATTATCACTCCCGCCCTGATCACGGGAGCTTTTGCCGAACGCATGAAGTTCAGCGCCATGGCAGTGTTCATGGTCCTGTGGTCGCTGATTGTCTACGCACCGATGGCGCATATGGTTTGGGGTAAAGGCGGACTGCTGAATGCCGCTCTCGGTGGTCACTTTCCGACGCTCGACTTCGCAGGCGGAACGGTCGTTCACATCACATCGGGAGTCTCTGCTCTGGTCTGTGCCATCTATCTTGGCCGTCGCATCGGGTATCCGCATGAGCCGATGCCGCCTCACTCCGTCGTTTTGAGTTTCATCGGAGCATGCTTGCTCTGGGTCGGCTGGTTCGGTTTCAACGCGGGTAGCGCACTCGCTGCCGGCAGTCTCGCCACCAGCGCTTTTGTTGCCACGCACTTCGCCGCAGCCGCCGCGACCCTCGGCTGGATTTGCGCGGAATGGATTCGCAACGGTAAGCCCAGCGCACTGGGCGCCATCTCCGGAGCAGTCGCAGGCCTTGTTGCAATCACGCCTGCCGCAGGATTTGTGGGTCCGATGTCGGCAATCGTGATCGGCCTGATCGCAGGCATCTTCTGCTACATGATGGTCGCAAAAGTAAAGGCTCGTTTCGGTTACGACGATAGCCTGGATGCGTTCGGTGTCCACGGGGCGGGTGGCACGATCGGCGCGCTGCTGACCGGCATCTTCGCTACCAGTGTGATCAATCCGATCTTCAAGGATGCGCAGGGCAACGCGCTCCCATCCGGTTTGATCGAGGGCAATGCTCATCAACTGCTGAATCAGCTCGTGGGAATCCTACTGGCCTGGGCAATTGCGATCGTGGGAACCCTCATTATCCTCAAGCTTGTCGATGTAACCATCGGATTGCGCGTCGCTGACGAGCATGAAATCCAGGGACTCGATTTGTCGCAGCACGGCGAAGAAGGCTATTACTGGGAGGCATCCGCGTCTTAAAAATTCCGATTTCGGGTTTTGGTTTCGTGGGACACTAAAAATAACCCGCGATCACTCGAACTCCGAAACCAGAAACCGGTTCCTATGACAAAGATCGAAGCCATCATCCAAACCTCGCGCCTTGACGCCGTCAAGACCGCGCTGCACGATGTCGGCGTGGAAGGCATGACCGTAATCGAGGTCCGCGGCCACGGGCGTCAGAAAGGTCACACCGAGTTCTATCGTGGACGCGAATACACGGTCGATCTCATCCCCAAGATCAAGCTCGAAATGGTCGTCAGCGACGAAATTGTGGAAAAAGCCGCGCAGGCAATCATCGGCGCCGCACGCACCGGGAAGATCGGGGATGGCAAGATTTTCCTCACGCGCATCGATGAGGCAATCCGGATTCGCAACGACGAGCGCGGGGACGCCGCCCTCTAAAACGACAGCATAGGAGTTTCGAGCGACCTGCCCTGGAGAAACGAGTTTGACCGAAGCGATCAGGGCACCGCTTAGCGCCCAACCTCGCAGAGCCGGCATAGTACAGCGAAATACGAGAGTGCCGGGGTGAAGCGCAACAAAAACCAGGTCCGTGGGACGACAGCATGGCGACTTCTTCCATCAGCACGGAACTGAAGCAGATCCACTCCACCGCCTTTGCCCGTCTTCAACGAGAATTTACATCGGGCAAAAGCGGCCGCTCTATTGTCGAAGAGCGCACCGCCATCGTTGACTCGATTTGCCTTCGCCTTTGGAAAGAATTCATTTCTCCCGACCACGAGGGTCCCTCCGGTCTGACCGCTGTCGCTATCGGTGGGTACGGTCGCCGTATGCTGTTCCCTTACTCCGATGTGGACTTGCTGTTCCTGCACGACAACACCGGCACGGAGAAAGGGACCAAGGACAAAACTCGTCGTTTCTCCCAGGAACTTTGGGATCTCAGGTTTCGGCTCAGTCCTCAGAATCGCACGATTTCGGAATGCGATCGCGTCGACCCGGACAACCTCGAGTTCACGATCGCCCTGCTGGATTGCCGGTATCTCGCGGGTGATCGGGACCTGTTCAAACGTCTCCGCGAAGGCGTCGTCCCGCGACTCATCATGCGCGAAGGACAGCTCATCGTTCAGCGCCTCGCGGAGGTTACGCAGGCTCGTCACGCTAAATACGCGAATACCGTCTATCATCTCGAACCCAACATTAAGGACGGGCCCGGAGGTCTTCGCGACTACAACGTCGTGCACTGGCTCTCATTAGTTGCATCGCTGGAGAAACTTCACGACTGGCCGTCGCAAGATTCGCTCATTTCTCCGGCTATGCGCAGCCAGTACGATTTGGCTCTCAACTTCCTGATGTCCGTCCGGACATTCCTTCATTTCCGTCAAGGGCGCGATGAAAACCAGCTCAGTTGGGAAGCTCAAGCGGAAGCTGCCGCGAGGTCAATCGGTTCAACCGACGGAGCTGCAAGTACGCCGGAAGCCTGGATGCGCGTCTTCTTTCAACAGGCGCGGTCCATCAATCGCGTTGCCAACCAGTTGCTGGAAGAGATTCCCGCATCCCGTTCATCTCTGTACAGGGAATTTCAGAGCTGGCGCTCGCGGCTGTCGAATTCCAACTTCTCGGTCGTAAACGGATTCATCCTTCTCCAACAACCGGGGGCTGCGAAGAATCCGGAACTGTTGCTCAGCATGTTCGAGTTCATGGCGGAACACGGTTTAAAGCTCGGAACCTCGACAGAACAGCGAATCGAAAACGCACGCTCCGCCCTGGAGGAACATCTCCCTAAGGGAGCCAAGTTTTGGGCGCAGTTTCGCGACGTTCTGCTCCAACCCCATGCCGCCGACGCGCTCCGTGCCATGCACCATCTCAACCTGCTGAACCTGTTTCTGCCGGAACTCGAGCCCATCGACTCGCTCGTCATCCGGGATTACTACCACCGCTTCACCGTCGACGAGCACTCATTCCGCACTATCGAGAGCCTGCACAAACTCTCAAAGCCACAATCTGAATGGGAACAGCGCTTCGGCGAAATCCTCGCTGAATTAGAACAACCGGAACTGCTCTATCTCGCGCTTTTGCTTCACGACGTCGGCAAGGGGTTTCCAGGGACCAACCACGTCGCCACCAGCCTACAACAGGCAGAGAGATGCCTCGCGCGGATGGAAGTTCCCGATGCTGATCGCAGGGTTGTCGAATTTCTAATCGGAAGCCATCTCGATATATCTGCTACGCTGCGCCGCGACCTTTTTGATCCCGCGGTTATTCAGGCTTTCGCTGAGAAAGTTGGTACACCGGAACTCCTCAAGATGTTGTGCCTGCTGACTTATGCCGACATCAATTCTGTTAACCCAGAAGCTTTGACGCCATGGAAGGCCGAGAACATCTGGCAGCTTTACATCGCCACATCCAATCACCTGAACCGGAGCATCGATCAGGAGATCGTGCATGCCAGCGCGCGCGACGAGAATCTCAACCGCCTGCGAGCCCTGGCACCCAACCAATCGAAGCAACTCAACACATTCCTGGAAGGCCTGCCGCAGCGGTATCTCAAGACTTGCTCGGCAGAAACCGTCCTCCAGCATTTCAAAATGTCGAAGGGCCTCGGCGAAGATCCGGTGCAGATCGCACTTCATCGCGGGCGACATTGGTTCGAGTTGACCATCATTACGAAAGATCAACCAGGACTGTTCTCGAAAATTGCCGGCACGTTGTCATCTTGGGGGATGAACATCGTGAAAGCGAATGCCTTCTCCGATCAGGCCGGAGTCGTGGTGGACACTTTCTTCTTCACCGATCGCTTTCGCACGCTGGAATTGAATCTTCCGGAATGGGAGCGCTTCAAGCGCAGCATCAGCGCTGTCGTACTCGGAGAGGCTGACCTGGAGCGTATGATGCGGGACCGTTTACGCCGCGAGAAGGCAAATTCCGCTAAGGTGAAGGTTGAAACGCGAATTGAGTTCGACGACCAGTCTTCTCAGCACAGCACGATTATCCAAGTCATCGCGCAAGATCGTCCCGGCCTGCTACACCGAATCAGTTCCGTGTTTGCTCACCAGCAATGCAACATCGAGGTCGCCCTTATCGATACGGAAGGACAAATGGCGATCGACGTCTTCTATCTCACGTCTTCCGGTGCGAAGCTTGACGCTGCCAGGCAAACCGAAATCTGTGGTGCTCTCATGGAAGCTCTCGCCGCTGAAGCTGTATAAGCCCGTTGCGTACCTTATTCGTCTTAAAAAAACGCCGGCCACCCTGCGGCGGCGCGGCGTTTCAAGCGTAATCAATTGCAACTAGGGGCAATGTGATGCGGGCGCAGTAAATGTGTTCAGGAACGTGTACCAGTGATTCACGGACGTAGAGGGCGACTGCCTTGAGAACCACGGCAGGAACACCAAATCCTCCGGGTGATAGGTAAAGCTGCTCATGGTTACAGTGAACGCCTTTCCGGTGACTGGGTCGCCATCCTCCAGGTTGTTCTGGCACCCGCTGACCTGTCCCACGTTGCCCCACGCCGGGACGATATTGTTTCCAAACGGATCGTCCATCCACTCACCCAACTCATGGCTGAGCGCGTGAATGTCTCGAATGCCCGCCGCAGTAAAAATCCCGGGATCGCTGTAAGCCGCCATTGCATATGTGTGGTTCGTTGAGGTTGCACTGTGGTAGCCGAGAATGCAGCATCCACCGCTCGTCAGGAAAGTGTTGTAATCGAGAAACAGCGGCAGACTCGTTGCCGGGATCGCCAGGTTGGTGATCATGGCCCGAGCCTTGGCGTCAAAGAAATTGATGTTGACCTCACCGATTTTGGCGCACGGTCCACTGACCGTTGTACCCGAGCTGGATGGTACGGTGATCGTCTGCACCGGCTTCACTGTGATCGGACTCAACACCACATGGTAGTTAGGTGCGCTCACTGACACCGTGCCCCAGAAATTCGCGCGCTGAAACGCATCTATATACTGCGTCGTCCCAACGTTCGTGCCTCCCGGCTTGAAGGTCGCCGTCTTCAGAATGAGCGGCGAATTCTGAACCCGGGTGACTGCACTCGCGGTGTCCTTGCAAACGTTGCTCGTTGCCGACAATACTGTGCCGTTCGCAAACTTAAAGATCAGGGGAATGATCACCAGCGGAACATTCGTTGTGACCGATCCCGATGCCGGATTCGTCCCGATCATCTTGTACGTGTAAGTCGTTCCCGAAAAGTTGAAAGTGCTGCTCCACATCGGAATGTTGGTCCCCGCGAAGCCCGCAATCATGGCATCGTCTGCGTTGCCTCCCGGAATAAACACAAACATCGGACGCCCATTCACATATGGCGAAGATTGCTGAACCGCCTGCTGCGCCTCAGCGAAGGTTGAGAGCAAGAAGGAAGCGACGACGAACAGGGTGAGAGCAGAACCACAGAGTTTCACAAAGCCTCCTGGAGTTATGCGTATCGATTGGTGTTAGGCCCCAAATGCGCGAGGAAGCAAAACGGGAAGCGTGCTGGGATTCTGCGGCAACTCTGCCGAATTGTCAAATTATTTGAACGTTGTGCGACTCAACCTGTGTTGTGAAGTCCGGCGGCAATCCCGTTGATCGTCGCCCCGAGCGCGTAATTCAGCGCATCGCTCTCTTTACCCGACCGTTTTCGTCGAAGCAGGTCTACCTGAATCAGACTCATCGGATCCACATACGGATTACGCAGTCGTATAGATCGGAAGAGAACGGGATTACTCTCGAGCAGTTCCTTTTCGCCCGTAATTTCGAGAATGACGCGCCGCGTGCGCAGGAATTCTTCTTCCAGCAGCGCAAACACCGATTCGCGAACGCGTGGATCGAACACCAGGCCCGCGTACAACCGAGCGATCGTCAGGTCTGCTTTCGCCATCGCGAGTTCCACGTTGCGAATCATGTCGCCGAACAGAGGGAACTCCCGCGCCATTTCGCTTAGCAGAACTTTATTTTCTGGGCTCTTCGCAAACCGTTCGAGTGCATACCCTACTCCGAACCAGGCAGGTACAGCGTGGCGGCTCTGCATCCAGCCGAACACCCAGGGAATGGCGCGGAGGTCCTCGAGTAGGCGACTCTGGCTGCGTCTCGCCGGACGCGAACCGATTTGAGCGTGTTGCAATTCGTTCACCGGCGTGGCCTGCTCAAAGTAGGTCAAGATGTCGGCGTTCTCGGCTATGTTCCGCCGGTAAAAAGTGAACGCCTCCTCCGACATACTCTCCATGGCCTCGTCCCAACGACTGTCGTGCGGCACTTGCGACTGCCCCGGCCGCGTCAGCGCTTCGAGCGAAGCGGCGATCATCAACTCAAGATTCCACTCGGCTAGCACCGGATCGGAGTACTTCCAGTTCAGCACTTCACCCTGCTCAGTAATTCGGATTTCGCCTGTGAAATCGCCAGACGGTTGCGCGAGAATCGCCGAGTGGGTTGGACCGCCCCCGCGTCCTACCGTGCCGCCTCTCCCGTGAAAGAGGCGTAGGTTGATGTTGCACTCACGCGCGATTCGATGCAGTTCACGATGCGTTTTGTACAACTCCCACGTGCTGGTGAGCATGCCGCCGTCTTTGTTGGAATCTGAGTATCCCAACATGACTTCTTGGCGCCGGTGCCAGGAATCGAGCAAAGGCTGGTACTCGCCAGTTGTCCAAACCGATTGCATTGTGGGTGCCGCCCGCCGTAAAGCTTCTATCGACTCGAACAGCGGCACCGGCATGAGCCCGGGATCGTGGTCGGAGGCCGCAACGTTCACGCCGCATAGACCCGCGAGGCGCACCACGGAAAAGATGTCCTGCTCCGACTCGGCATTGCTGATGACAAACTGGCGTATCGCATCTGCAGGATAGGATTTCTTCAATTGGGCAATGGTGCGGAACGTTTCCAGTAACTCATCGCTAGCTGGCGAAAGCTTCGCAGGAAATTCGCTTGTATTCTCTTGTCCCACCGCCGCAGATAATTCCTGCATCGCCTGTGCATGCACACGCCCGTGCTGGCGGATATCGAGCGAGTGCAAGTGTAGCCCAAAGGTCCGAAGCTGCCGCAGCAAGGGATCAATCAGCAGCAGCGCCAGCCGGCGCCCTCGGTTTGCGCAAAGGCTCTCCCGGACCAATGAGAGATCTGCCTCCAATTCGAGCGCTGACCCGTATCCCACCTCACTGCCGGGTTTGCGCGTATGTCGCAGGCGTGTCTGCACTCCGTCCAGAAATAGACGATAGACTTCGCTCGTAGCTATGCGATGCCGGTGCTCGGTCCCAAACCTTGTCTCATAATCCTCGGCGCGCTCTCGCAGTGCATCAGAAACACCCATCTGTCTCACCGAGGAACTGAGATTTTCCAGCACACGGTCCACCTCTTCCAGGTAGTGACCGACGATGACGTTGCGCGCCATCTGCAGCGCATCACGGGTACACTCATGCGTGACATATGGATTGCCATCGCGGTCGCCGCCAATCCAGGATCCGAACTTCACCACGCGCGGCAGATCCATCTCATCAACCTGGACCCCATACACGTCGCAGATAGACTCCGCAATCTCGGAATACAAATTGGGCACGGTCGCGAAGAGAACCATCGGGTAGTAGTCGAGACCCATGCGGATCTCATCGGTGACCATTGGCTTGGTGAGCCGCACCTCGTCGGACTGCCATAGCGCTGTAATTTCTGCGAGTATGCGCGCTTCAATCTCGTGAATCTCATTGTTCGAAATCGGCAGCCGATCAAACTGCTCGAGTGCCTCAGCAATCCGCCGACGCTTCATCAGCACCGTGCGCCGCGCCACCTCGGTGGGATGCGCAGTGAACACTGGCATGACCATCACTTTGGACAATGCGGCAAGCGCTCGTTCCGCGCTCAATCCCGCCGCCTTCATCCGTTCGAGGGTTCCGCGAAGCGAACCCTGCAATGAAGACTGATCGGGCCGCAAACGACCCGCTCGACGTCGCCTTTTCCTGTGGTTGGTCTCGGCCAGGTTGGTAAGTTCGAAATAGATAGCGAAGGCTTTGGTGACTTTGTGCGCATCTTCGACGGCGAGGCTGGAGATGATCTCCCGCGCCTGCGCCATGAGCTGATTATCGTCCGGCTCCGCCTGCTCGCGGTGCTGAATCATGATGCGCCGCAAGTGCTCCACCACATCGAGCAACGCTTCTCCGCCCTGCTCGACGAGCACCTTGCCCAACAACATGCCCAGTGACCGGACATCTCGACGAAGGGGTGTTTCTTTGGCCGCAGTCGACGTGTCCGCCGTCAACTCAGCGAGACGAGCCTGTTGATCCTCCGCACCCCAGAGTGGCGAGTCGGGCATAGCTATACATCTTAAATGGAGGAGTCTTAATTGGAGCTACCGGTCTTCTCACGGCGAAGTCGCTTTTCGCATTTCTGACTTAGGGAGAGTGGGATCCCATAGGTACCGATGTCACTTGTCGCCGGGTGCCATTCTTTGCCGCTTCTCAAACAGTGGGTTTAGGCGTCATGAACCGAACAATGAAAGTGCCCTGCAATGCGGGCAAAACTGGACACAGTCCCGTGAAGGAGACACGCAACCAGGCTCGATTCAGTCTATCCCGGACCCTATCCCTACTCCCTGCCACCTTTTCGATTATCATGGGAACGCTTCCCTGGCCTACAACGTACCTCTATCAAGGGAGCCCGCTCTCCTTTGCCCGGCTGTCGAGTCTATATGTCGAGAAATCCTCCCGGAGATGGAACTCATGCTTAATCGCGTGCGTCAGTACCTATTTCTATGTCTTATTGCGCTCATCGCGACTGGCGCGATTGCGCAGCAACCGAAAACCAGCAAAACCCCGCTCCCACAGATCAAATATCAGAAATACAAGCTCAAGAACGGCCTCGACGTCATCCTTTATCAAGATCACCGCCTCCCACTGGTCGCGGTGAATCTCTGGTATCACGTTGGCCCGGCCAATGAGCGTGAGGGACGCACCGGGTTTGCCCACCTTTTCGAGCACATGATGTTTGAGGGCTCGCAGCACGTCGGCCCCAAGGCCCACTTCCGCTACCTGGAAGGTTCTGGGGCTAGCGACATCAATGGCACCACCGACTTTGATCGAACCAACTACTTTGAGACCTTGCCCTCGAACCAACTGGAACTCGCTCTCTGGCTGGAAAGCGACCGCATGGGCTACCTCCTCGGGACCCTCGATCGCGAGAAATTGGCAAACCAGCGGGACGTCGTCCGCAATGAGCGTCGTCAGAGCGTCGAGAACGAGCCCTACGGCCTTGTTGAAGAACAGCTCTATCATCAGGTCTACCCCAAGACCCATCCTTATTATGCGGATGTTATCGGCTCGCATGAAGACGTCGAAGCCGCCCGTCTGAACGATGTCCGTGAGTTCTTCCGTCAGTATTACGCCCCCAACAATGCCAGCCTCGCAATCACTGGGGACATCGATCCTGCCAAGGCCAAGGCTCTCGTAGAAAAATACTTCGGGACAATCCCGTCCGGACCGCCGGTGCCCAAAATCACTGCGGCTGTCCCAACCATCACTTCGCAAAAACGCGCTGTTATTACCGACCAGGTGGAGTTGCCTCGGGTTTACGTCGCTTGGCTCACACCGCCGATCTACAAACCGGGCGACGCAGAGTGCGACTTGATCGCCCAGCTCCTCGGAGGAGGCAAGTCCAGCCGCCTTTACAAGAGCCTGGTGTACGAAAAGCAAATCGCACAAGATGTCCGCGTCAATAATCAGAGCTTACTGCTCGGCTCTTTCTTTGAAATTCAGGCCACGGCGAAACCGGGTGTGAAACCGGAAGATCTTGAAAAAGCCATCAACGATGAACTCGCTAAGCTTCGTTCCGACGGTCCGACTCAAGCTGAACTCGACCGCGCTCGCAATGTAATCGAGACCCGCATCATTCAGGGCCTCGAGCGTCTCGGCGGCTTCGGCGGCGTTGCCGATCGCCTGAACCAGTACAACCACTACCTGGGTGACCCCGGATACCTTGCGAAAGATATCGCCCGTTACAGCAATGCAACGGTTGCCGATCTCAAGAAGTATGCCAATG
>JBPYEW010000096.1:0-22193 GCA_051984555.1 Terriglobales bacterium
GTCGATGCCAACTCTGCCATTCGGTCTGATGCACTGCTACAGCTAGGCGCGGCGAGTGAGAAAGTTGAAGTCAGCGCCGATACAGTGCATGTGGAAACAGAAAGCACGCAGATGGGAGACGTCATTAGCGGAAAGTCCATGACGTCGGTACCTCTGAACGGAAGGGCTTTCACCGACTTGCTTTCATTGCAACCGGGAGTCTCTCCCTACACTGCGAGCGACAGCGGGACGCCCGGCATTAGTGATCGATCCGTGGACGGAGGTTTGAATTCCGGAAACCAGTCCGTGAATGGCCAGCGCGAAACGGCGAATGGGTTCATGGTTAACGGATCGAACGTGGAAGAGGGCAAAAACAACGGGGCGGCGATCATTCCGAACCTCGATTCGATCTCGGAGTTCCGTATTATCACGAACAACTTCGACTCCGAGTACGGGAACTACAGCGGCGGCCAGGTAAACGTGGTCACCAAGTCGGGTACGAACTCGTTGCACGGGTCAGGCTTTGGTTTCTTCCGCAGAACGGGTTGGGATGCGACGCCATATTTCGCGGATACGACTCCGGTGTTTCGTCAGAACCAGTTCGGCGGAACATTTGGAGGGCCGATCCGGAAGGATAAAACCTTCTTCTTCCTCGATTACCAGGGAACACGACAAACGCAAGCGTTCCCGGTAAATACGCAGATGCCGTCGGTGGCGAACTTCGGCGGCGATTTTACGGACGTGCCGGATTCGTTTGCGAACCAGACAGACAGCGCCGGCAATCCGATTGCGGCGACAGTCGGCGGAGCCAATTTCGCCAGCATCTTGTCCGGCAGGCTGGGACAACCGGTAAGCGACGCCGAACCCTACTACTACACGGCGAGCATGATCAATCCAGCAAACGGGCAAGCGTTCGGGACTGACTGTACGCCGACTAGCGCGATCGCCTGCGTTTTCCCCAATGCGATCGTGCCGCAGGCTGGTTGGTCGCCGGTAGCAACGGCCTTTCTTGCTCAAGGTCTGATCCCGCAGCCGAACGCACCCGACAATTTCTTTGTCTCGTCGAAGTACCCCCAGACCCTGCGGGACGACAAGGGAGGAGTTCGCATCGACCAGAACACGCGTTTAGGAATGCTGTTCGCCTATTACTTCAATGACGACTACTTGCTAAATTCGCCTTATCCGAACGGCGGAGCAACCGTACCAGCGAGCAATTTCGCTTACAGCGGCATCACGTCCGGACGCGCGCAGTTGGTTAATCTGGGTGACACGAAGAATTTTGGATCATACTCGGTCAATGAGTTCCGCTTCAGCTATGTGCGGAATACGCTGGCGCTGGCCGAACCCCAGGGCGGCCTCGGAACCACCCTGCAGTCGCTCGGATTTTTAACCCCGTGGTCAGCGCAAGTAAACGGTTTTGCCGCCGGAATCGCTCCCATTGCGCCTAAGCTTGAGGGCGTGCCGACGATGTTCTTCAACAACTTCAGCATTGGGGTACCGCAGGTCAGCACGCGGCAATTCAATAATTCGTTCCAGTTCCTCGATAATTTTTCGCGGGTCATAGGGCGGCACACGTTGAAGTTTGGTGGTCAGTTCCACTATGCCCAGATCAATGAACGTAACCTCGCGGCGGAAAACGGCCAGTATTCTTTTTCTGGAAGCGAGACAGGTAACGATTTCGTGGATTTCCTCATTGGTGCCCCGGACAGCTTGACCCAGGCAAGCCCGCAGATACTCGATTCGCGGACCAAGTACTACGGCCTTTATGGCCAGGACAGTTGGCGAGTGACCTCGAACCTCGTCCTAAACTATGGCCTGCGCTGGGAAGCGAGCATGCCTTGGTATGACACGCAGAATAAGATCGAAACGATTGTGCCCGGCCTGCAATCGCGCGTGTTTCCGACGGCACCGACGGGCTGGGTAGTGCCCGGAGATCCGGGAATCCCGCGGACGCTTGCGCCGACGCGGTGGCGCAACTTCTCTCCGCGCTTGGGACTCGCCTATTCGCCAGGATCATCGTCTGGAGTTTTAGGGGCATTGCTCGGCGGCCCCGGGAAGACCAGCATTCGGGTAGGAGCCGGACTGTACTACACAGCAGTCGAGGACCTGGCACAGTTCCTTGAAGTCGGAGATCCGCCATACGGGTTGTATTTCGGCAGTTCGAACCCGCCATTGCTAGAAACGCCTTTCATTAATCGCGGTGATGGAAGCGGCAGCGTGCAACCACGATTCCCGTTCGTGTTCCCGCCGACCAATGTGTCGCCGCAAAATCCCGATCCGACGTTCAATTGGGCGGGCGTAGAGCCGATCTCGTACGGTTTCTCGTTCGATCATCGAAACAGGCTTCCGTACTCGGAGCACTACGAGTTTTCGCTTCAACGGCAGATCAAAGGCAACACAGTTGTGACCGCCGCGTACGTTGGGAACCAGGGACACCGGTTGGTTACTTCGATTGAAGCCAATCCCGCGAATCCAGCTCTATGTCTGTTTTTGAGCGATCCAGCAAACCTGCAAGCCGGCAGCCCACAATGTGGGCCATTTAGTGAAACTCCGAGTTCACCTTATGTGACAGCGACCGGGCAAGTCATTCCCAGCGTTCGGCCGCTGGGCCCACTGTTTGACACAAACCCATATGTGTCGACAGTGGCTAACTCCCGCTACAACTCGCTGCAGTTGAGTGCGCAACACACGGCTGGTTCTCTGACGTTCCTCGCGGGTTACACGTATAGCAAGTGCATGGACAATGCATCAGGACTGCAGGAATCGACAAATCCCTTCGATCCGCGCCGAAGCATCGCGCTTTGCAACTTCGACGTGACCCATAATTTTGTCTTCAGCTACAACTGGCTGCTGCCGTTTGAGCGCCTGGTGGGTTCGGGCTGGGGCAAAGCGCTGCTTGGGGGCTGGAGCCTATCGGGAATCACGAATTTTGCCACCGGGCTGCCCATCTCACTCAGTGAAAACGACGACCAAGCATTAATTGGAGCTAATGCCGTCGGTGTCGACGTGCCGAACTATACGCCGGGGCACATTCTGCGCGACACGAACCCACGACACCAAAATCCGTACTTCAACACGGCGCTGTTCACACAGGAACTACTTGGAGTGCTGGGCAACTCCCGGCGCCGATTCTTTCATGGCCCAGGTCTCAACAACTTCGATATGGCGTTGCTCAAAGACACGAAGATAACGGAATCAAAGGACCTTCAGTTCAGGGCGGAAGCGTTCAATATCTTCAATCACGCGCAATTCCAGAATCCAAACGGAGACTTCAACTCCAGCAGTTTCGGACTGATAACGAATGCAAGACCGGCACGCATCATGCAGATTGGAGTGAAGTTCCTGTTCTAGCCGGTAGCAAGGAGTAACGCAATAGCACGCAAATCTGTTCTTAGGAATAGCGTTGTCGCCATCCTGATACTGGCGGGGCTGCCGGGGCTGCCGAGGCTGCAAGGGCAAAAAGCTCTGCCTAAAGCACGGACTAAAGCGGCCACTGATCCTGACGCTGCGGGAAAGCGAATATTTGGAGCGCGATGTGCCGGTTGTCACGGACTGGACGGCCGCGGCGGGGAGCGTGCACCAAGCATTGCGACGAAGGCTGAGGTTCGCAAGATGTCGGATTCGCAACTTGCGGGCATCATCGCGAATGGCATTCCGGATTTTGGCATGCCAGCCTTTCGACTGATCGGTTCTAATCAGATCAATAGCGTCGTTCGACATCTTCGAGTACTGCAAGGCGGGGGAACCTCGCTCAAATTTGCCGGTGATGCGCAGCGTGGCAAAGCGATCTTCTTCGGGAAAGGTGGATGCTCCAGTTGTCACATGATGTCCGGCGGGGGCGGCTTCCCGGGCCCGGATTTATCGGGCTTCGGACAATCGCTCAACCCGACCGATATTCGGAGCGCCATCACCGATGTAAAACAATCTAACGCAAGCGTGAAGACTATAACCGCGACGACGCGTGCCGGCGAGAAGATCTCAGGTGTCATCCGCAACGAGGATAACTTTTCGCTGCAGTTGCAGGATACTGACGGTCAATTTCACTTCCTTGCCAAATCAGATGTGCAGGAGGTCAACTATCAGGAGGGACCGTCGATGCCGTCTGACTACGGCAGCAGGCTTTCCTCGCAAGAATTGGATGACCTTGTGAAGTTTCTTCACGCAACGGCAAAATCGATGAAATCCAATAGCCCCGATAGCGACGAAGAATGACGTCGCACGCCAGTATGGCACGTCACGCCGAAGCTTTATAAGGAGATTGGATTTTTCGCGTGTATCCGAAGTGGTGACGAGTAAGAGTTTATTGCGGTAGACGACCCGAGACCGCGCGAGCGAACTGCGGGCGATCATTGAAATCACTCCGAATGGCAAGTACAAGGTCCCGCCGCACCGCTTGGAAGGAAAGATACTCAATAAGCCCTATGTAGATATCCTGACTACCAAACGCTCTGTGCAGCTGAATCGCGCGGAGATGCATAAGGCTTTGTTTCATACCGCAGCATTGATGTCACCTAACGGTTCCCGCTCGTCCCAGGTATTTAGTTGGATTTAGGTTATATGTTGAAAAGAAGAGTTTGTCTGTTCTCGCTGATGCTGCTCGCGTGCAATTCTCTCGCGCAAACGGTACAGGTCGATATGACGCCGAGCCACGTGGCGAATATCTTCAACCCACTGTACGCGCTCGGCTCCACAGTGGACCGGGTTCCGAGCAATGCTACTGAAACGTTCTTTCGTCCCGATCAGGTGAAGCAGGTGCTGTCGGCGGGCTGGGGCGTGATCAGCTATCGACAGAATACGGATTTATTCGTACAGGCTTGGCACTGGAATCCAAAAGGAAGCTGGAGCGATCCGTCGGGGAAAGGTTACTTCGTTGGTGATGCGAATCCCAGCGCCGAAATGATTCGGCACTCCTATGGATATCAGCTGCAGCACCGCGGGTTTACCCGAAACGGCGGGACAGAGTTCGACGGGTACTCGCGCCTGGATGACGGTGATCTGCAATCTTATTGGAAGAGCAACCCATACTTATCGCAGGCTTTCACGGGCGAAGACGATGCTCTCCACCCGCAGTGGGTGGTGATCGCACTAGGGGACATGAACGACATCAATGCGATACGTATTGCGTGGGCACAGCCTTATGCGCGCGTCTACGACGTGCAGTACTGGGTGGGAGACGGGGACGCGATGGACCAGCAGGATAAGGGTGAGTGGAGACCTTTTGAGTCAGGCTCGGTTAATGATGCGAAAGGCGGCACCGTAACCCTGCGGCTCAGCAAAACTCCGGTGAGAACGAAGTTTGTCCGAGTCTTGATGACGACATCGTCTGACACGTGCGATACGCATGGCTCCGGCGATCGCCGGAATTGCGTAGGGTATGCAATTCGCGAGTTGTATCTCGGCAGGGTGGATGAGCAGGGGGACTTCAAGGACCTGATAATTCATTCGCCTGATCAGAAACAAAGTCTCACCCTCTGCTCATCGGTTGATCCGTGGCACGAACCCTCGGACTTGTATGTTGCTCCCGATCGAATGGAGTCGGGAGATCAGCCGGGCCTGGATTTATTCTTCACCAGCGGGGTTACACGGAATCTAGCGGCGATCGTCCCAGTTGCGCTGTTGTACAGCACTCCGGAAGACGCGGCGTCCCAGATGGCCTACATCAAGCGGCGTGGGTATCCAGTTTCATACATTGAGATGGGAGAAGAGGCCGATGGACAGTACATGCAACCGGAGGACTACGGCGCTCTCTACCTGCAGTTTGCCACGGCTCTGCACAAAATAGATCCGGGATTCAAACTGGGCGGCCCCTCGTTTCAAGGTGTGACAGAAGACATCAAAGTGTGGCCTAACGCAAAAGGGCAGAATTCGTGGCTCGGACGTTTTCTCGATTATCTAAAAGCCCGCGGGCGCATGCAGGACCTGAGCTTCATGTCATTCGAGCATTATCCGTATGATGGCTGCGAAACGCCGTGGAAAGATCTCTACCAGGAGCCCCGACTCATTGAGCACATCATCGATGTTTGGCGCCAAGATGGGTTGCCCAGGGACATTCCGCTTCTGGATACCGAGACCAATGCACATGGTGGCGAAGCGTCGGTCGACATCTTCGGAGCGCTTTGGCTAGCGGACTCTTTTGCAGGATTCCTGACGGCCGGCGGCAAGTCGACTCACTACTATCATCTTCTTTCCTATTCTCCGCCACATCCTGCGTGTCCGAACAGCTGGGGCACGTATCACATGTTTATGGTTGACAAGAGCTACCAGATAAAGACCCCGACGTCGCAGTTCTTCGCGGCGAAGCTTATGACCCAGGAGTGGGCGGAGCCGAAGGACGCGGATCATCGGTTGTTTACGGCGTCGGCGGATGTGACGGATGGCGTAGGGAACACACTTGTGACGGCTTATCCTTTGTTACGTCCGGATGGGCAATGGTCGTTAATGCTGATCAACAAGGATTACAACAACTCGCATCGAATGCGGATTGTCTTCTACGACACAGGGAAAGCGGACACGAGTTTTTCCGGACCAGTGACGATGATCAGCTTCGGGAAGGCGCAATATGTATGGCACCCGGCACTCAAGAATGGTTATGCTGATCCGGACGGTCCACCTGCCCAATCATCGTTCCAGGCAGACGCCCAAACCCTGTACAACCTGCCACCGGCTTCTCTGACCATCGTCCGTGGACATTTGAGCGGCAACTAATGGCCAGGACGAACATCAGAACGATCACTTCGGTACTCACAAGGGCCGAGATGAAGTCATTATTATGAGAAAGAAGCCAAAGTCCTGCTCTGCCAGTTCTGATTGTCAGCGGTGGACAATCTTTGCTATCTCTCAGGCCAACAATGTCTTCGGTCTCCCGGGTCTGCCAATCGCGAAAACTAATCAGAAAGCGCGTGAGTCTCACCGCGGGAGAGTGTGCCTTCAACAACGCCTCTACTGATCATGAGCGGCGTCGGCATCGTACGAGTGCTGTCCTCGACGATCTTTTTTGCTGCCGTCCAGATGCCCTGGTAAATTTCGGCATCACGGAAATTATTGCAAGGGCAGGAGAGATCTTGTATCGGTTGCACGATTCGGGTTCGCCACCGTGAAAGGAATTTGGAGATTGATGCGGCAGAAGTAATCGCTGAGCGTGACCAGAACTATTACGTTGCGCGATATGCCCAGCAAAGATGCGCGTGCGACTACGCCCGCGTGTTGCCTCTCTGTATAATGCTGGCGATTTGTGCGCCATCCGGAGCAGAGTTCATGTGGCTGAGAGTGTTTCAAAACAAGCGGGCGCTGGGCAAGGCGGCCGCCGAACAAGCAGCACGTGCCATCCGAAGTGCGATTGCGCGGCAAGGCTCCTGCCGAATCATCGCGGCAACCGCGGCGTCGCAGCGGGAGTTCCTCGAAAGCCTCACTTCCGAGCCTAACCTCGATTGGAAACGCGTCGAGGTCTTCCATCTTGACGAGTACGTCGGTCTTCCTATCACCCACCCCGGAAGCTTTCGCAAAATGCTGCTCGAGCAACTTGTCCGAAAAGTTGGTGTAGCGAAATACCACCTGCTGGATGGCGACGCGCCCGATCCCGCTGCGGTGGCTCGAACCGTGGGAGCGGAGTTGGCCGCGACGCCGGTTGATATCGCCTTCCTGGGAATTGGAGAGAACGGTCACATCGCATTCAATGACCCGCCGGCGGATTTCAAAACGGAAGAGCCCTATATCATTGTTGCTCTTGATGAGGCATGCCGAGAACAGCAGGTCGGAGAAGCGTGGTTTTCTGATCTTTCCCAAGTACCAAAGCATGCTCTCTCAATGTCAGTTCAACAGATTCTGAAGGCTAGAGAGATTCTCGCGGTCGTGCCGGACCGCCGGAAAGCAGAGGCGGTGAAGGGTTGTGTAGAGGGCGACATCAGTCCGATGGCACCAGCGTCGATTTTGCGGACGCACCCGAATGCGACTCTTTATCTGGATACGCAGTCCGCCTCTCTGCTCGGGCGAGGGTTGCAGGAATCACTGGAGCGAGAATCGCAAGTCGCAGTCGGTAGCTGATGCTGGACACGCCTGCTGGTGGCAAGGCCTGCGAACTCTTTACTTCCCTGGTGCACTGATGGACGGCCGGATCGCTGTTTCCGTCTACCGATATTTAAGCCTGAGGTGCTTGGTCTTGAATTGTTTCGGTCGCCTGATTCCAGTATTGCTTCTTGCCAGACCAATAAGCTTGCGTAGCCATGATGCAAACTATGGAGTGGGAGAAGCCATGGATTTAGGAGGTGCAGGAAAGGTGCATCCGCTTATTACGCTTCGGTCAGGTTGGTGTCAAGCGATCCTCAGGCCCGCTCTTTGTTCTAAGCGGCCTGCTCCTCACTCGCTGGTCTGCTTCTCAGCAGAACTGATTCGATGTGCTTGCCAAGAGCAAGCTCCATGTCAGCTTTTGCTTGCTCGAAGCTGCTTGCCTGAACGGAGATGGCTGGATGTACGCTGCTACAATTCCAGCCGTCATCGGCCAGCCAGAATTTGCATTCGATCCTCAGACAGGGTGTGACTCTCAGGGTGACAGCACGGCTTGTCATGATTATGCCCTCCGTAACTGCGGCACATTTTAAACTTTTCGCAAGGCCGTTTCGCTTGTGAGCATCCGCAACCCGGACAACTGAGCCACACCCTCGGGGCATGCCGCTACTGCCCCCTGGTCAGCGCCCGCGGCCTTTTCGGATGGCAATGAGGGACACCTGCTCCAGGTCAGGATAGTGGTCTTCCTTGTCGGCTTTGCGCTCAGTCGGCGCAATTTGCTGGACTGCGGTTCGCGCCGGCGCCACGGGACCGAAGTATTGGGCATAGACTTCATCGAATGCCGGAAGATCTTCTAGGTCATCTAGGTAAATGCTTGTAGAAACAACCTCGTCAAAGTTCATGCCGGCTTCCTCAAGGTTGTCAAGCAGGTTGCGCATGGTTTGGCGCAGTTGGTGCTGTGTTGTTGTGGCATAAACTCCGCCGTGTGGCCCAGGGATGAAACCGCTCTTGGCCGAACAGAATAGTGTGTCTCCGGCAAAGACACACGGGCTGGCTGTCGGGCTCGGCTCCATATTTTTTGGCCGGACGGCTTGTCGCTGCTTCAGATCACGCACACCCACACCCGTGTACTCAATGTGGGCACCACCCGGCAGACTTGAAACTTGAATGGTGGCGCGGGCAGGAGTGTTGCCGAATTCAAAACGACGCGCGTAGCTTTCATTCATCGTGTGCATCGGAATTTCGGCCGTCAGGTACGGATTCACAAAAACCATGTGACTGAGATCCAGGCCTGCTGCTTTTACAACGGCCTCAAACTGCTCGAGAGCCACTTCGACCTGGGCCGCGGCGTCAGATGGAACCTTTCCCGTCTCCGCATCAAGCCCGAGAATGCCTGAGACGAACAGACGGTCATGCGTTAGAACAGCAGACGGGGGCGTAGCTGCCGTCTGATGCGGTGGAAACAGGGCCCGCTTGCCTGCGAGATCTCGGACGGCAATCGCGTTAATCTGAATCGGGGAGTCGGGAACCTTAGCCACACCGAGGACCGCTTGAGCCGGCGCCTGTTTTCCAAAGTATTGTTCAAACACTCGGTTTACATCTTCGTACTTGCTGATGTCTTCGAGATACACCTGCACATACACCACGTGATTGAGATTCAGCCCCGCGGCCTGAACAATTGAAATCACATTATCGAGAGCTTGCCGGCACTGCTCCCTGAATTCGTCCGGTAAACTCCCATTTGCGCGACGGGCGCCTTGGGCGGAGACGTAGACATAGTCGCCGGCGTCCACACCAGGCGAATAGACGCGGTTCCCCGCCACTTGCCGGGGAAGCACGGCTCGGACCTGGGCCTGCATCGTTGTCGCCCAAAGCAACAGTGCCATGCCGACAAACCGCATCACCGATCCCCACCGATCTTCATCATGTTCGCTTTCTTTTCTGGGCTGCGAGCAGGACAGCCCGTAGTCTTTGGCCTACGATCAGCTCTTCTCCGGGCTTGATCGTCATAGAAATCAATTCAATGTGATCAGGTTCTTTGCGCTCCTTCGCGGTGGGGTTGCCCTCCCGCACGGCAGTCACGAGGCTGGGATTGTCGGTGCCGAGCACTTCAATAACCGGGTCGCCCGAGCGGAGTTCCTGCACGCAATCTGATAGCGTATACCCCCAGGCATTCTGGTCCCAGGAGACCTTCAGGGTGGGAAAGCGGTTTCCATCCTCGGGTATGTAGGTCGCGGTCTTCACACCGGGAACCGTCTCAATCAGCTTTCGGATGCGATCAATGCGGTTGTTCCATTCGGCATAGAGTTTTTTCTCGTCAGCGTTAAGCCAAGTCTCGAGTGCTGTTAAGCAACCTATGATCTCTTCTTTTCCTACCTTCATAGGACGGCACACAGCGCCTTCACGCGGATTGCTATTTAAGAGCGCGGCTTCGATCAAGTCCTTGCGGCCAAGAAGCAAACCGCTACATTGCGGACCGCACAAGCCTTTCCCCCCGGAAAAGCAGTAAAGGTCAATGCCCATTTTGGCGTAGAGTTTCGCGTTGTCGGCGGGCGGGATTCCTGCAGCATCGTCCAGTAACATAGGCACTCGATGCGTGTTCGCAACCTGCAACTCGCGCTGCAGTTTTTCTCCGAGATCGGTGGTGTAGATCATCGCCGTTTTTTCATTGATCGCATTGACAAGCTCGTCGACCGAATAGGCGAGTACGAGTTTGGCCCCGGTGAGTCGAATCGCGCTGTCAAAAGCGCTTCTGCCGCCCACCATGATTACTTCATTTTTCAGGCCGGTGGTATCCGGAAGCTGCCAGATGTGCCTGTCATTCGTGCCGGCCATGCACGCGGCCGTGGCGGTGGCCATCGCACCAGCAGCACCGGACGTGACCATCCCTGATTGGGCGCCTGTCAGTTCCGACAAACGCCGGCCCACAGCACGTTGTAAGTCCAGTACGTTGACGAAGTGCTGGGCCGCCTCCAACTGAGCCCGCCGGACTTCCGGAAATTCCAAAGATCCACTCAGATAGGTCCAGGTGCCGCGACAGTTGATGACCGTTTTGACCCCGAGCCGGCTGTATACATTCGTCCGCGGATCCCGGCCAAAAGCCGTTGCCGCCTGGGCGTAAACTTCACGCGCTGAGATTTGTCCGAGTAGCGGGGCAGCAGCCAACAATTTCACGAAAGATCGCCGGGAACTCTGAAGACCCATACTCCAACCTCCTCGATATCACTTGTGCTGTTTTCAATGCGAGTACAAGTTGGCTAATCGTTGTTCAGCCGGCGCCAGTATTTCGGGCTCGCACTGCCAAAATGAGCAGCAGTGGGACAAATCTCAACTCTGATTATGGGGACATGCCATCTCGATTCGGCGGCCACGCTGGTATACCACAGAATCTGCTTGACGCAAATCGAATTCCTTCGTTTCATTGTGTTTTGTTTCGATCGCAGCGGGCGGTTAAGAAGCAGCGCCGATCGTCTCATCGGACCGGCTCAGAATATTTATGCTGGTCGGGTCCAGAGTTTTATGTCGAGAGGGAATCATGCCGTTCCGGTCAACATTGAGCTGTCTTCGACAAAGCTTCGTTCTGGGTTTGCTTGTTGCTGCGGCCCCCTTGTGGCGTGCCAGCGCCGTTACCGAATCGCACGTTGCCACGCCAGCCTGCCGGATCGAGGCCGTGGACTATAAAGGGTGGCACGCACAACAACTCTCGAATGAATGGGTGCAACTCATAGTCGTGCCGCAAAATGGCGGGCGCCTGATGCAGGTCAGCTTCGCTGGACACCCTTTCTTATTCGTCAACCCCAAGTACGCGGGCAAATACCTACCGCCGGCATCGAACGAATGGTTCAACTATGGAGGTGACAAGCTATGGCTGTTACCCGAGGGCAACGACGATGAGCAACACTGGGCAGGTGGCTCGGACATTTTGGATGATGGACAGTACACGTCTCGAACTGTTTCGGAAGGCCAGGAATGCAAGCTAGAACTCACCGGACAGCGCGATCAACGCACGGGTGTTCAGTTCATCCGTACCATTGCCATCGACCCACACTCGCCGCGAATCCGTTTTCACGCCACCATGAGAAACATAACTGGATACACGGTGGAATGGTCTATGCAGTCAGTCTCACAATACGACACCGCCAGCACGGCTTCGCGGTTCAACCGCGACTTTTGGACGTTCACTCCGACGAATCTCGCTAGCAGTTACCTCAACCGTTATCACGTGCGCTTCGGTCCAGCCGAGAATTCCGCCGCCGCAGTCCGCGACGATGGCCTTTTTTCTCTGCATTATTCCCATCTCGCGGCGGAATTATGGCTGGACTCCCCAGGCGGCTGGCTGGCGGTCGTTGATCGCAGCACGAAGTACGCGATGGTTGAGCGCTTCCGTTACGAAACCAATAAAGCCTATCCAGGCAAAGCCTCGGTGATCTTTTGGACGAATGGTCCCGAGATCAGGTTGAATCCGGAGGGCGAACCGATGCTGGTCGGGGGAGACGATGGACAAACGACCTATTACCTGGAAGCCGAAATCAACAGCCCACTATGTCGGTTGGCGCCTGGCGAAACGTGCACCATGGATACGGAGTGGTTCCCAACCCGTGCCGGTGACGAATTCCATGGGGTTACCGAGGCGGCGATCATTGCTCGTCCGCTTCGAGCAATCACTCTCAACAATGGCAAGATCAAACTGACAGGTTCGTTCGGGGTTTTATCGCCCGGACGTTTGCTTGCCCACTTCTACGGAAAACAGGGCTCCCATCTGGGAACGATGTCCCTCGGCGATGTCGACCCATCTAAGCTCTCCATTCTCGAGGTAGAAGTCACACCGGTTGGAAATCCGGTTCGAGTCTCGCTTCACCTGGAAGACAGCAGCGGTGTAGACCGCGGACCTCTCCAGGAAACGCGCATTGCTGCCGCGGAGCATGACTGAAATGGCTGTCAGCCGCAGGCTCTTGCTGACGTTGGCCGCCGGTGCGCTCGCGGTGTTCGGCGCTTGGGGGCAGAAGCGGCAATCGCCCCCCAACGGTATGACTTACGTCAGTGCGGAAGACTTGCTGGTACAACCGGCCGGGACGAATTGGCCCTCGTACAACGGCGACTACACCGGACGCCGATACAGCAGCCTTGATGAAATCAACACTGCAAATGTCTCGGCCATGCGCGCCGCATGGGTGTTCCACCCAGGTAACTCAACGAACTTGGAAGCGACACCCGTCGTCATACGCGGGGTTATGTACGTTACCTCCGCTAACCACACATTCGCCCTCGACGCCGCTACTGGACGATTGCTGTGGCACTACGAGCGTCCGGTCAGCTCCGGTCTGCTGGACGATGCCGCCGCTCACAAAAGCCGCGGCGTTGCCGTTTGGCGAAATTCTGTGTTTTTGCAAACCGATGATGCTCACTTGCTCTGCCTGGACGCTCGCTCAGGCGCCCTGCGCTGGGATGTTGAGTATGCCGATAAGAGAAGGCATTATGGCGGCACCAGCGTGCCTCTGATAGTGAACGATTCTGTTGTCGTGGGCACTTCCGGAGGTGACTCCGGTGTGCGTGGCTTCCTCGCAGCGTACGACGCCGCCACCGGCAAAAAGAGATGGCATCTCTGGACTATTCCCGCACCGGGCGAAGTTGGTTCCACGAGCTGGCACGGCGATTCTTACCTGCATGGCGGTGCTACGACGTGGATGCCGGGCACCTACGATGCCGAGCTCAATACTCTCTACTGGACCACGAGTAACGCCGCGCCTGATTTTGTAGGAGACTCACGTTCTGGTGACAACCTCTACACCGCGTCAGTGCTCGCGATCGATCCCGGCAGCGGGAAATTGAAATGGTACTTCCAGTTCACCCCGCACGATTTGTATGACTATGATGCCAATGAGACACCTTTGTTAGTCGACTTGCCAACTGATCACGGCGTCGATCGGCTGCTGCTGCAAGCCAATCGCAACGGCTTCTTCTACGTGCTCGACCGGACCAACGGCAAATTCCTGCGCGCAGCTCCGTTCGTGTCAAAACTCAATTGGGCCAAGGGCATTGACAATTCCGGCCGTCCCATCGTTTCGGGCCGAATACCGACTGCGAAGGGGACGCAGATATGTCCAGGCATCAACGGAGCTACCAACTGGTTTTCACCGTCCTACAATCCCAATACGGGCCTCTTTTACGTAATGGCGCTTGAGAGCTGCAGTATTTTCTTTGCTGATCCAAAGCCGTTTAAGCGCGGAGAAACCTACTACGATACCGGGGCAAAGTTACCGCCGGATAATCATGCACAGAAGGTCCTGATGGCCCTTTCGGTGCCCGATGGACGAGTAGCTTGGAGATATCCGCAGGTAGGTCGGGGAGACTCATGGGGCGGAACTCTTACCACGGCCGGAGGGTTGGTCTTCTTTGGCGATGACAGCGGGTCCTTCGAGGCGGTGGAAGCTAGCACCGGGCGTGCTCTTTGGCACTTTCTTACAGGACAGAACTTTCGCGGTTCGCCGATGACGTATACGGTCGATGGTGTTCAATTCGTGGCGATCTCCGCAGGAAGCGATGTGTTCAGCTTCTCGCTTCCAAATTGATACTTCACCGGTCAACGACCTGCGTGTGTCGGCTTAGAGACAAGTTCAGCGACAGAACGCCCCCCGAACGGCTGAGTTGCTCTTTGTGAAAGAAAGCGTCGGCCCAACCGGTACTGGGTATTCCTCCCGGAAATCGGACGAAGTAACGAAGGGATTCGCGAGTTGAAGATGGCCGAATCCCTCGACCCGCTCGCGCTTCACGTGCAAGCCTATATCGCACCTGGCGCTTTAGCTGGGACATCGCTATCTCGAAGCGGAGCAAGTGGTGCAGCGTTACATTGCTAAAATTGTAAAAGGATGGAGTCACTCGGTTAGGGCTGCTGCGGGAAGCCCCTTTTGAAACAGGGGGTAGCGGACACTCCATTCTGTTGATCTTGGCGTAAGGCGCATATCCGTGCGACCATTTGCGACTACCCAGACACCATCATTAGGATTCAGGGTTGCGCTGCTTCGGAAGCATGAAATGAGACCACACGCCACTGCCCAGCCTCGCGGACATAGGTCTTCGTGAAACGCCAATCATCAGATATTTCCTGCCCGTTCATTGAGCGCCTTCGCTGCAACCGTCCAGTGACAACAGCGGCATTGTCATACACCCTGACGCGAATGTCCGATGTCCGATAGCTGAGGAATTTCATGCGCCCAGAACGTGCAAAATTCAGTGCGTCGGCTCTCGTCAGCACAGGCATTTTGGGCACAGCGACTTCCATGTCATCTGCCCACAGCTTTTCAAGCGCATATGCGTCCCCATGCTCGTGGGCTTCATTCCAGACCGTCTCTAGCCGCTCAAGCTCGTGAACATCAGCATCATGGTTTGGCTGGGCGGAACTCCCCATGGGCACAGCCAGTGCTGAGATGACGACCGAAAGGATTGCACAGTAAAGGGGCTTCATCGGAATCGCCCTCCAACGTCAGGATAGGCTACCACCGATCTAGTACGGATGGCTTGCATGGTCCCGGCACATCGGTGTCAGTTCACATACAGTCTCCATTACAATTTGAAGCATGCGCGGTCGAGAGTGCTACCACTGCAAGCAGTGGATCGAGGACGGAGAAGAGCACGACTGTTGGACGACCTCGGAAGCGGCTCTGACTCAAGACCTGTCGGATGATCTGCGGGATGCTTGGGAACGGTTGCGCGAGACCGCCATTTCCTTAGGCGATCAGCGGATTTACGCCTCGCACAAATCGATCATGTTCTCGCGCAAATCTTGCTACTTCTTCGTGCGCCCGAAGAAGAACTTTCTCGAACTCTGCGTATTCCTCGGTCGCACGCTGAAGGCTCCTCAAGTGCGACGTTCAGACGCGGCGTCGAAGTCCAAGGTCTACCACATCATTCACATCAGGCATCGGGACGAGGTCGAGGCTCCCATTACTGACTGGCTTCAGGAAGCGTATGAATTGTCGGACGTGTTGGCACCAATAGCTCGCAAGGTGGGCAAGGCTCGTGTCAAACCGAAGCACAAGCCGAAGACGGGCAGAAGATGAGACTGCCAGCGCATGACCGGTCTTGGCTGTTGCACGGCTCCGAACGGAATGAAGTCCTCAGCCTTGCCGAAATTGAACAGTACGGACTCGACAGCTTCGGCGATTCCGACTACGTCAGCGTCTTCGGAATGACACCGCGAGAATGGTACACATGCGGAATCCGCCTGCTAGGGCGTAAAGCAGTGGAGTGTACTCGTGACGCGCTCGTGATCGTCTTGGTCGCGATGTTGCTTCCGTTTGCGGCAAATATGGACGCGAATCAACTCTTGGTACTCGATCCGTTCGCGGGTTCCTGCAAAGTTGCGCCTCCGTGGGGCACGGCGCTCAATGAACAGGAAGGCTTAGACCTGCGCCGTACCACCCCACCGATCAGCGAAATTATCGAGAAACTTGTGCGGCGATTCTCGAACCAGCAGATGCTTTTCGCAATTCAGGTTTCCTGAGAAGGTCAGGATCACTTCACTCAATGAGATTCAAACGCGCTTCGATTGGGCGGAAATGCGCGTCTACGACATCAACAAGAAAGGCGGGAATCACGGTATGCTTTTGGGCACAAAGGGCTGGGTGCAACGCGCTAACCTGCCATTACATCGTCGGCGCGGATGAGTACATGGAATTTGCCGCTCAGTAGGACAGCCGCTTCGCGCACTGTTTCTCGAACATTTTCTTACCGCATTCTTCCAATGCCGTGCAGCGGCACTTCCCCTGCTGCTCTAATAGTTCACGCATACTCCGGATGTGCTCCAGCATCGCGTCCAGTTCGACAATCTTCTGTTTCTTTAACTTTAGCCAACGGACGGAAGGCGGTGTACCAGCGCGAAATCCAAAGAACAGTTGCTTGATCTCGGTAAGCGTGAAACCAGTCTGCCGTGCTCTCTGGATCACTACCAACCGATGCAAAGTGGTTACATCGTATCGTCGCTGACCACTCACGCGCTGCGCCGGGAGGAGAATTCCAATCTGCTCGTAGTAACGGATTGCGGACGGGCGTAATCCGACCTGATTCGCGACCTCGGAGATTGTGTACGCCATGATGCCAATCATAGACGAGGTTCCAGCCATCCCCCACGTCGTTCTCGCCTGACACAGAAATTACAAAATTCTTCTTGCATTAAAGTCAGCTTTAAGTCGTAAGGTCAAAAAAGAACGAAATCTGAAGGGAGGCTGGCTTGAGCCGCACACTCCGAATCGTTTCCATCGTTCTCTTATTGTCCAGTGCCAGCGTGATCGCGCACCTAGCCCAGCCCGCTGAACCTCACACCGTCAGTCAGGTCGTCGAATTCTGGGTAACGAACACCGAAGACTTGGTTATTCCTGCTGCGGATGCCATGCCCGAATCAAAATATTCGTTCGCGCCGTCTAACGGGGAGTTTTCGGGCGTTCGTACTTTCGCGGAGCAACTCAAACATCTAGCGGCTGCGAACTATCAGCTTGCCGCCGCGACTCTCGGCGAGCAGGCTCCTGCTGGCACCGACCACGAGACGGCACCTGACTCCGTGAAGAGCAAGGCTCAAGTCATGGACTATCTCAAAGGATCGTTTACCAGCCTTCATCGAGCAGCAGCCGCCCTTAACGAAAACAACATGAATGATCCGATTCCTTCCAAAGGGAACAGAACGCGACTTCTGATGCTAATCGACGCTGTGGCCCATTCCTCCAATCACTACGGTCAGATGGTGGAGTACCTGCGAATGAACAATATTGTTCCGCCTGCGAGTCGGTGGGCAAATCCAACAATTAGTCGGTCTGAAGGGAGAAAACAGTGAATAAGGTCAGTATCGTAGCGACAACGCTCATTGCAATGCTCTTGACGACCTTCATCGGCCTGTCTGAATCGGCAAGAGCGCAGGGTGTCTCCTCAGAAACCAAACGCTCGGAGTCCCCTTTCGCCTGTAATCGCCTGGCACTCACTCCTGAACAGAGGAAACGCCACTTTGACGAACTCGGCCCTAAGCTGGTTTCGCTGAAGAGGAGCGTTCGAGAACTCCCTAACGGCTACGAATTCGAGTTTCCTGCCGACGCCAACACCCTTCAACTCGTCAGTGAGTGGGCAATTGGCGAGCGTGCCTGCTGCCCATTTTTCGACATTGACATGCGCTTGGAGCGCGAAGGCGGGTCGCTCTGGCTCGTGCTGACAGGTCGAGAAGGGGTAAAGCGGTTCATCCAAGCTGATGGCGCAGCTTGGATCAAGCAGTAAGCGGTCGAAAGCTCAAGCTCGGTATGTCAGTAGAATGACATCGTGCCGCAAGACATTGCACCAGATATTCTCAGGCGAGTCCGAAGAGTGCAGGCGACTACCATCGCATAATTGACCGCCGAGAGTCTGGCTTCCGCGCTAGCACCGGTCCACACAGTGTCTGCGAAATCGGCTCTGCTGGTCACAAGATCATCGAGCAAGGGGGACCTCAGGCGGACGGTCCTGAATCGTTTCGCTCTGCGGCTCCCAGTACTGCTTCTTGCCCGACCAATACGCTTGCGTGGCCATGATGCACACCAGCGAGTGGGCAAAACCGTGGTCCACTGTGGCATTTGGCTCTTTCCGATCGCGCATCGCCCGGATCCAGTTCATCATGTGAATAACGCTGTCATCGTCGGGCCCAAGTGAGCTCGGCGCCTCCGCATTCGGAACCCGTACGAGCTCCGCCTGTTCTCGTGGCGGGGAAACCAGCGGAACAGCTTTGTATGCAGGACCCGACTCAAACGGGTCAAACTCTTCCCTGTCGCCCTCCTTTGACATGACGAACAGCGACGAACCTTCACCGCCATAGTTCTCGATCGTGCCATCCCGTCCCTGAATTCTCGAAAAACTCCGGTAGCTGTTGCCGAAAATTGTTTTGTACGTGTAGAGAAAACCTTTCGGATAGGTGACCACTGCGGTGCATGTATCGGGATTCTCCCGCCCATCCTTCCAAACGAAAATTCCGCCACTTGCTACCACGCTCTGTGGATAAGCCTCGTCAGTCCAGAGATGAACCAGATCGCAACCGTGGCTAAGCCATTGGTCGAAAATGCCGGAAGAAAAATCTTTGTACAGGCGGAATTCAAGATAAGCATGGGGATCGAATGGGCGATAAGGCCTGCCCAGCAACCAGCGCTTCCAGTCCGTGTCCTCTTCCCGCAGCTTCGATTGCCGCTCTGTCATCCATCGCTTCCATTCCATGTTCTTATCTATCAGCATCTCGCGCGAGATGCCGATGTCGTTGGGCACGAAGCGCCAGCGTTCCTCGTTTACATTCCATTCTTGCTCGATATGAACGATGTTTCCGATTCGCCCTGAGCGGATGATGTCGCGCACCGCCAAAGGATAAGGCTCGCTGCGGTGCTGTGTGCCCATCTGCACGACCTGCTTCGATAGTTTGACGGCGTCGCGGGCCTGCTTGGCTTCGTCAAGGTCGTTGGCGAACGGCTTCTCGACATAGCAGTCCTTCCCGGCACGTACAACGTCGGTACAAAGCTTCGCGTGCTGAAAATCTCCGGTCGCAATCATCACCGCGTCGATGTCTTTATTGGCCAGCATTTGCTCGGAGTATTGATATTGCTTCGGCTCGAGATTGAACGTTTTTATCACCTGTGCAGCGCGTTGCTCGCGCGCCAGATTCCAGAGGTCGCAGACAGCCCCGACCTCCACCGGCGTTTGTTTAGAAACCATGTGGGCCATGTGGACGTGGCCGGAGCTACGTTGTCCGCAGCCAAGCTGTCCGAGAACGATGCGATCATTAGCCCCCAGAATGCGCGCATAGGACATGGCCGTACTGGTCTTCGCCACCGAAGCTGCCAGCAGCGAAGCACCGGCGCGCTTCATAAACGTTCTGCGATTCATCTCGCCCTCCCGTTTGAACTACTGCGCGCCTTGTCCTGCTGTAACGTGAATCTGTCCTTCGCTGTACCAGCCGTCAGGCTCTCGGCCGGCAATTGCGAAGCGTATCGCAGGGTTTCTGCTGCGCGGATCCAGCATGGCGACCCGGAAATCGTATGTGCCCTCCTTCAGGTTCTCCGGAACATAAAGGCTTCCGTCAAAGACCGCATCGCCCGGCAGCCACTTGCTCACATCCACGGGGACATCGATAACCGCGCTGTCGCTGGCTGATCGCAACTGCACCGCCAGGGGGTAGTTTGTATAAGGGGGCGCCACTCCGGCATTCAGCCACCACATATGGATCGGCATCATGGAACCGGCAGCAACACGCTTGGGAAACTCGAGGCGACGCAGCAACAATCGATATCCCATCTTCTTCTGAAAAGTATCGAACGCAGGCTTCCAGTCATCCGGGATCGGGGATGACTTCAGATTCACTGACGTGACATGCCAGCGCAAAGCTTGATCCAGAATGTAATTCAGGTCGAAATGATCTTTCTTCCATTCCGACACGGTACCGCATACTTCCAGCGACACAGGCCGCGCTTGCCACACATCCTGAATGCCAGACCGCACGACCTGCTGCGGATATATGTCCAACATCTCCGGTTCGAAATACGGGTTGTCCGATTTCATACGCAGGTCGCCGAGACAATCGAGCCGCCATCCCGCACCTCGGCTCGTGCCATAGGCAAGCGCTTGTGGCTCGTCGAAATTCATCAATAACGTCGTGTGGCGGAACGCGTCGAACCAGATATCAATGAGCGCCTTCTGGTACGCGAACGCCGGCATGTACGGGCTCCAGCCCTCACCCCAATAGCCGACCGAGGATATGTCGACGCTGTCAAGATAGGGATTCCCGTCGTAGCGCTTCCCCGCTTCAGCCACCACCATGCCCCAGTACTTGAGGTACAAGGGATCAGAGAAATCCGGCTGCCAAATGTTTCCATCCTTGTCGGTAGGCTTGTTGGCGCGGCGTGCACCCGATTTCTGATACCAGTCCGGCAGCGGATCTTTATTCGAATACGGCATCAGCCGGATTGCCAATTTTTGGCCGTGGGTGCGCGCTTCTTGCAGCGCAAGATCAATAATCTCCCAACGGATCTTTCCCTGCTCGGGTTCCAACGCATTCCAGTACCAGCGAAGATACGCGATGGTGGTGTCCGGAAACTCTGGCTTTGTAGTGGCCTGCGGAAGCTTGGTAACCGGGCCGACCTCTGACCAGGAAAGCGGTGGATTCAGAGCTTGCCCGTTGAATCGATTAAACGTGGTGATTCCCATTCCCGGGTTGATCAGAACATCGTCGATCGACGCCGGACGCACAATGACTGTGTCACGCTGGCCGTAAGCGAGACATGCGGCCAGCGCCAGAAACGGCACACACCATGCTTTTTTCATTGCAGGTTTCTCCGTCTCACGATGCTTACGTGATGCCTTTACTGCGGTTTTACCTCCAGAAGCAGGTGGTCCTTAAACTCAACCAGAAGACGAGCTTTGTCACCCGAAATAGTTCCGAACCTTTTGCCGTTCACGTAGTCGTAAACCGTGTACTTGCGATTTTCCAGCCCACGCAGTTCCACCGGTCCTTTCCATTGCTTCGAAAAGAACGCATAGTACATCGTTTGATCCCGCCGGATGACATGTGTTTCGGGCACGTCAAAGCCGATGTCATACAACTCACCCAGATAGTGGCCGCGCGAAAGCATTTTCTCGCGATAAATTCCCAGCCACTTTTCAAACGTTTTCTCGCGCGCGGCAGTCAGATCCGACTTGCTCCGCTTCGACACTAACGACGGGAGCACAAACTGGGTACCTACGACGCCGCCCACTCCCAGGGTGGAAGCGAAGTCGTTCCCTCCATCGCTCAGTTCGACATGGTCGCCAAAGAACGGCAGATCATCACCCATCAGCGCTTTCAAGGTCTTTGCCTTCGAGCGGACCTGGAACGAGCTCGTCGGGTCCGAGGCCACTGACATATTGAAGTACGGCATCGTGAAGAATGAATACGCGGTGCCGCAGGGACAGAACTCCACCAAAGCCCCCGGTTTGACCGACTGCGCGGTTTCGTAAATTTCGCGGAAGAAATCGGGCATTGCCTCAACCGAGTCTTCCGGCTTGACGTGGTGGTGGGCTGGGTTATAACAGGCGGGAGCCCCATTCATGTGCTGCCCATCAAGCTTTAGCCCGTCAAAGCCCCAATCCACCAGAATCTTCTTCACCAGCGCCTTGTGATACTCCACAACGCCTTTGTCTGCGGGGCACAAATAAAATGAGTTCCACCAGGAGATCTTTCTCTTCGA
>JBPYEW010000097.1:0-55385 GCA_051984555.1 Terriglobales bacterium
GGAGGCCAGCTTCGGGAACAATGGATGAAGCAGTTCGAGAATTACCAGAAGCAACACCCCGATCTCGCCGACCAGTTGTACCGCATTCAGCGACGCGAGCTGCCTCAGGATTGGGATAAGAACCTGCCGTCGTTCCCGCCGGACGCGAAAGGTGTTGCCACGCGCGATAGCTCAGGCAAGGTGCTTAATGCCATTGCTCAAAACGTGCCGTGGGTGATCGGCGGATCCGCAGACTTGGCGACTTCCAACAAAACAACTCTGAAGTTTGAAGGCGCCGGTGATTTTCAAGCTGGTCATTACGAAGGCCGCAATTTGCACTTCGGAGTGCGCGAACATGGTATGGGAGCAATTCTCAATGGCATGGCGCTGTCCAAGGTTCGCCCCTACGGCGGGACCTTCTTCAATTTCAGCGACTACATGCGGCCCACAATTCGTCTCGCCGCCATCATGGAGATCCCTGTCATATACATCTGGACCCATGATTCGATTGGTCTGGGTGAAGACGGGCCTACGCATCAACCAGTAGAACAACTTCCCTCTTTGCGCGCGATCCCCGGTCTTTGCTTAATCCGTCCCGCTGACGCAAACGAGGTAGTAGAGGCGTGGAAGGTCATCATGCAACTGCGTCACGAACCCGCGGGACTAGTGCTCAGCCGTCAGGCGCTTCCAACCTTCGATCGCACGAAATATGCTTCTGCCGCCGGGGTTGCTAAGGGCGCCTATATCATGGCCGACGCCAAAGGGGGAAAGCCGGATGTCATTCTCATCGCCAGCGGGAGCGAGGTTCAAATCTGTGTCGATGCGTACGAGAAGTTGACGTCCGAGGGAGTGAAAGCTCGCGTCGTCAGCATGCCTTCTTGGGACCTGTTTGAGCATCAGGATCGCGATTATCGGGAAGAGGTGTTCCCGCCGGATGTAAAAGCTCGTGTCTCAGTCGAGCAAGCCTCGACCTTCGGCTGGTCACAGTATGTCGGTGAGAACGGTGTAGTCATTGGTATGCACACATTCGGAGCATCGGCACCACTAAAGGAGCTTCAGAAGAAGTTTGGATTCTCGCCGGACAAGGTTGTGGAAGCCGCGAGAAAAGCTATCGCCCAGGCCAAAGCAAGTTAGCTGGCTGACTACGGATGCTGTGGAGGAAGGACTTTCAATGCGGATCGTTGTGGGCGCGGACCATGCCGGATTCGAACTCAAGCAAACGATCGCAGAGTTCCTCCGCGGCCAGGAGCACGATGTGCTTGATGTCGGGACCCACAACACGCAACCAGTCGACTACCCCGATTTTGCCGAAGCGGTCGGGAAAGCCATCCAGGATGGGCGAGCCGAGCGGGGTGTCCTCATTTGCGGCAGCGGTGTAGGAGCTTCCGTCGCGGCTAACAAGCTCGTAGGCATTCGGGCCGGTCTCTGCCACGACACCTATTCCGCCCACCAGGGAGTGGAGCATGACGATACGAATGTACTCGTGCTCGGCTCTCGCGTAATTGCATATGCGCTCGCGGAAGAACTCGTGAACGCTTTTATTAACGCCAAATTCACCAACGAAGAACGCCATCGACGCAGACTGGAAAAAGTTAAAGCCATGGAGAAGCGATATGCAGCCAACCGGAGTTCTTGATACTGCTAAGGCCACCAATCCCTGCAAGGAGCTTTTGAAGTACGGTCAGTCGATCTGGCTCGACTATATCCGCCGCAACCTGATCACCAGCGGCGAACTGAAGCGCCTCATCGAAGACGACGGCGTGCGGGGCATGACCTCGAATCCGGCCATCTTTGAGAAAGCAATCGTGGGCAGCACGGACTACACCGACTTTTTAGAATCTCTCAATAAACGTCCTGAACTCGATGCCAAGCGTCGTTACGAACTTCTAGCGATCCGCGACATTCAAGACGCCGCTGAACTCTTGAAGCCAGTTTACGACGCATCGAATTGGCGGGACGGGTATGTGAGTCTAGAAGTGTCGCCGTACCTCGCGCGAGATACGCAAGGCACCATCGAAGAAGCTCGGCGGTTATGGAAGGAAGTGAACCGCCCCAACGTCATGATTAAGGTCCCCGGCACCGCCGAGGGGATTCCCGCGATCGAGCAACTGATCAGCGACGGTATCAATGTCAATGTTACCTTGTTGTTCTCGCAAGAAATCTACGAACAGGCGGCCGTCGCCTACATCGCTGGGCTGGAGAAACGCTCCCAATCCGGTGGCGACTTGCGCCGTATGGCAAGTGTGGCGAGTTTCTTCATCAGCCGTATCGACACGCTGGTCGATTCGATGCTGAGCGACAAAATGAAGAACTCGAATGGTACCGATCAGGCGCTGCTCAAGAGCTTGCAAGGCAAAGTAGCTATCGCGAACGGCAAGCTTGCCTACCAGCGGTACTTGCGCCTATTTAACGGGCCTCGTTGGGAAGCATTGTCTAAGAAAGGTGCGCAGACTCAGCGCGTGCTGTGGGCTAGCACCAGCACGAAGAATCCCGCTTACCGTGACGTGATTTACATCGAGGAACTCATTGGGAAGGACACGGTCAACACCGTCCCCCCCAACACGCTCGAGGCATTCCGCGATCATGGCAAACTTCGTGAAAGCCTGACAGAGGACATCGCGGGCGCCCAGAAAACGATGGATGACCTCGCACGAGCCGGTATCTCCATCAAGGCGGTGACCGACAAGCTTACTGACGATGCGATCGGCCTGTTTTCCGACCCTTTCGACAAACTACTTGCAGCGATTGAAAAGGCAAGCAAGCACGAAATCACTCCGAAGGTCACGAAGCAGGACTATCAACTTCCGCAGGACCTTCAACATGCCGTTCAAACTGCCGCCCAGGACTGGCAGAATTCGGGCAAAGTGAAGCGTCTTTACCAGAGGGACGCCTCGGTGTGGACCGGAAAAGATGAAGCCAAATGGCTGGGCTGGCTGGACATTACGCAGGAACAGATTGCGCAGCGAGAGGCACTCAAAGCCCTCGGCGAAGAAGTCAAGAAGGCCGGTTTCCGCCATGTCCTTCTTCTTGGCATGGGGGGATCGAGTCTTGCTCCCGAAGTGCTCGCGCTGACGTTTGGGAAAGCGGACGGCTACCCGGAGTTACACGTTCTCGACTCGACAGATCCTGACCAGGTCAGAACGCGCGAGCATCAGATCGAACTGGACAAGACACTCTTCATTGTCGCCAGTAAGTCGGGCAGCACGCTGGAACCCAATATCTTCAAGCAGTATTTCTTCGAACGAGCCAAGCAGGTTTTAGGAGACAAGGCGGGCTCTCATTTCATTGCGGTCACCGATCCCGGCTCGCAGATGGAGCAGGTGGCACAGCACGACAAGTTCCGACAAGTGTTCCACGGCCGTCCCAGCATTGGTGGCCGCTACTCCGCCCTGTCGAACTTCGGTATGGTCCCTGCCGCGGTGATGGGCCTCGATGTCGCTAAGTTCATCGACCGTGCCGATCAGATGGTGCACGCGTGCGCTGGAACTGTTCCAGTCGATCAGAATCCGGGAGTGATGCTGGGCCTCGTCTTGGGAGCGGCGGCAAAGCAAGGCCGCGACAAGGTAACCTTTATAACCTCTCCTGGCATCTCTGACCTTGGTGCGTGGTTGGAGCAGTTGATCGCCGAGTCTACAGGAAAAGAAGGCAAGGGCATCATTCCTGTCGATCGCGAGAAACTTGATTCAGCACAGGTCTACGGTAATGACCGCCTCTTCGCATACATCCGACTCGAAAAGGAATCTGACAGCGCGGTCGATGAGCAATTAAAGGTGCTAGCTCAAGCTGGCCACCCCGTCGTTCGCATTGTTCTCGGCGACAAATATGACCTGGGCCAGGAATTCTTCCGGTGGGAGATTGCTACCGCTGTTGCCGGCTCAATCATTGGTATCAATCCATTCAATCAACCCGATGTGGAAGCCAGCAAAATTGAGACTCGCAAGCTCACCTCAGAGTACGAGAAGAGCGGCGCCCTTCCCTCCGAGCAACCGATTCTCGATGTCGATGGCATCCGCCTGTTCGCTGACTCGAAAAATGCGGAAGCTCTCTCGAAAGCGGTGGGCAGCGACCAATCCCTCGGCGGATACCTTCGAGCACACCTCAACCGCATTTCACAGGATGATTATTTCGCTATCCTGGCTTATATCGAAATGAATGAACGGCACGAGGCCTCATTGCAGAGCACCCGACTTGCTGTTCGCGACGCGAAAAGGGTGGCGACCTGTCTTGGCTTCGGTCCCCGGTTCTTGCACTCCACCGGACAGGCTTACAAAGGTGGCCCGAACAGCGGGGTTTTCCTGCAAGTCACCTGCGACCACGCCAGCGATCTGCCGGTTCCCGGCCAGAAGTACACCTTTGGGGTGGTCGAGGCTGCCCAGGCGCGAGGAGATTTCCAGGTTCTCGCGGAACGCGGGCGGCGTGCTTTGCGGGTCCATCTTGTGGACGTAGGCAAAGGGCTGGCCACGTTGCAGCAATCAATCGCCAAGGCAGTTCGCTGACATCTTGTAATTCTTCAGGCGCGCTGCACACAACCCGGCGCGCCGACAAACCTCATACTTCAAGAAAGTGAGCAAGTATGCGACTGGGAATGGTAGGACTCGGCCGGATGGGCGCTAATATGACCCGCCGCCTGCTGCGAGGCGGACACGAAGTTGTGGTCACAGATCTGAGTACAGAGAATGTGAAACGTATTGCCGGAGAAGGGGCGCTGGCTTCAGCTTCGCTCGACGATTTCGTGGGCAAACTCCAGCCGCCGCGTATCGCTTGGCTCATGGTTCCGGCGGGTGGGCCAACCGAACAAACCGTTCAGACTCTGGCCAATAAGTTTCAGAAGGGTGACATCATCATCGACGGAGGTAACTCCTACTACAAAGATGACGCGCGCCGGTCCAGAGAACTTCGCGACCGGGGCATCCATTACGTCGATGTCGGCACGAGTGGCGGGGTGTGGGGCTTGGAGCGCGGTTATTGCATGATGATCGGCGGTCCCAAAGACACGGTTCAACTTCTCGATCCAATCTTTAAAACCTTAGCGCCAGGTCGTGGCAATCTCCCGCGTACACCGGGACGCGACAAGATTTCCGGCACCGCCGAGGAAGGTTACATATACTGCGGCCCATCGGGCGCGGGACACTTCGTGAAGATGGTTCACAACGGTATTGAGTACGGCATGATGCAAGCTTACGCGGAAGGCTTTGACATCTTCCGCAATGCCGGGAGCAAAGAACTCCAGGAAGATCTTCGGTACGATCTAAACCTTGCCGACATCGCGGAAGTGTGGCGCCGTGGAAGCGTCGTGAGTTCCTGGCTGCTTGATTTGATCTCCATGGCGCTCGCAGAAAATCCCGCGTTGTCGGAATACAGCGGGTTCGTGCAAGACTCCGGCGAAGGCCGTTGGACGATTCAGGCGGCCATCGAAGAGGCGGTCCCGGCCGAGGTGCTCTCGGCGGCCTTGTATACGCGCTTCCGTTCCCGCCAGGAGCATACGTTTGCGGAAAAAATGTTGTCGGCGATGCGCCAGAAATTCGGTGGCCACGTGGAGCCGAAGTAATCGACGACGCTAGAACCGGTTCGGACCTGAGCAGCAATACACCCTCATCGAGGCACATAATCGAATGGCCCAAAGTGCTGTACTCACAGCCCCCAGCAGTAGCAGGATCGGCCGCCCCGGCGATCCGTGCGTCATGGTCATCTTTGGCGCGGCCGGCGACCTGACTCGGCGCAAGCTGATTCCGGCGCTTTACAACCTCGCCAGTGAACAGTTGCTCTCGCGTGAGTTCGCCGTCGTCGGACTGGCCCGCGCGCAGATGTCGACAGAAGAATTCCGTGCCAAGGTTTCGGAAGACATGAAGCAGTTCGCGACCGGCCCGGTGGATTCGGACCTGTGGGAGTGGTTCGTGCGGCGCATGCACTACGTGCCGGGCAATTTCAATGATTCCAATGCCTACGCTCAACTCAAGACCACGCTAGAAAAAGTCGACAAAGATCATTCCACTCACGGCAACTATTTCTTCTATCTGGCTACTGCGCCCAACTATTTCGGATCCGTCGTCGAAGAACTGGGCAAAACAGGCCTGCTTACCGAAAGCAATGGCCAATGGCGGCGCGTCATCATCGAGAAACCGTTTGGGCGCGACCTGGAAAGCGCGCGCGCGCTGAATCACCAGATTCAGAAGGTCATCGACGAAAAGCAGATCTACCGCATCGACCACTATCTCGGGAAGGAGACTGTCCAGAACATCTTGGCTTTCCGGTTTGCCAATGGCATTTTCGAGCCGATCTGGAACCGCCGCTACATCGACCACGTGCAAATCAGCGTTGCCGAAACGGTCGGAGTCGAGAGCCGTGGCAGTTATTACGACGAATCTGGCGCCCTGCGGGATATGGTGCCGAATCATATTATGCAGCTCATCAGCCTGACCGCGATGGAACCGCCAATCTCGTTCCAAGCGGATGCGGTCCGGGATGAGCAAGCGAAAATTCTGCACGCGATTCAGCCTCTGAGTTCGGAAGAAGTCCTGACCAAAACGGTGCGCGGCCAGTACGGCGAGGGCATCGTGGCCGGACATCGCATTCCGTCCTACCGCTCTGAGACCGACGTACCTCCCGACTCGCGCACAGAAACCTTCGTAGCCATGAAGCTGCAAATCGATAATTGGCGCTGGGCTGACGTGCCATTTTACCTGCGTACCGGCAAAGCACTTCCGGTGCGCAACACGCATATCGTTATTCAGTTCCGCCGCGCGCCTTTTGTGCTTTTCCGCGATACTCCAGTCGAGAACCTCATGCCCAACCAACTGGTTCTTCACATTCAACCGGAAGAAGGAATCTCTCTTCGTTTTGCGGCGAAAACTCCGGGACCCGTCATGCGCCTTGGCGGAGTTGACATGAACTTCGAGTACGCCGACTACTTCGGCGTAACACCCAGCACGGGATATGAACGCTTACTGCATGACTGCATGATCGGAGATGCGACCCTCTTCCAGCGCGCGGATATGGTCGAAGCCGGCTGGTCCGTCGTCAGTCCCGTTCTAGATGTCTGGAAGGCTTTACCACCTCGCCACTTCCCCAACTACGCCGCAGGAACGTGGGGCCCTAAAGAAGCGGATGATCTAATGGAGCGGGACGGCCGCCGCTGGCGAAACTTCGAGAAGTAATGAATTCCGAAGCGCAAGTCCGCTTGTTCCCCAAACCAGAAGACCTCTTCGAGGCCGCGTCTGAGGAATTCATTCTTACGGCAAATGCAGCCGTGCGTGCGAAGGGTACGTTCGACGTTGCTCTCTCCGGCGGGTCAACGCCGAAGGCGCTATTCGGACTCCTCGCCAGCAAACCGGCAGGGACTCTGCCCTGGGCAGAGACACGCTTCTACTTCGGAGACGAACGTCACGTTCCGCCGGATAACGCGGAGAGCAATTACAGAATGGCGCACGAATCATTGCTCTCGCTTATCAAGATCGATCCGAAGCAGGTATTTCGGGTCCGGGCCGAAGAACCCGAGGCGGCCACCGCTGCCAGAGAATACGAACGCACGCTGCAGGAAGCCTTCCATCTGAGCGGCAATCAGCTGCCAAGGTTCGATCTCATCTTGCTGGGACTCGGTCCCGATGGCCATACGGCTTCGCTATTTCCGTACTCTGCCGGGTTGCACGAGACTTCACGGCTGGTTGTGTCGAACTGGGTCGAGAAGTTCAAAACCGATCGCATAACCTTGACCTTCCCAGTCATCAACAATGCGGCAAAAGTGTTGTTCCTAGTCGCGGGAAAAGACAAGGCAGCTGCGCTTCACTCTGTCTTCGAGCAGAACTCGAATGCCGACGAATTTCCTGCTAAACGTGTGCGACCCACCGATGGCACGTTGCTCTGGTTTGTAACGCAGGATGCTGCAGGCGAATTGCCGCGAAGCGCTTTTACCAAATCGCGAGGTGAGTAAGGATTAGTACTCGGCGTGCACGAGGGTGTTCACGCCATCATGGTCACGATAGATCAATTGGACCCGCTTTCCCGCGGGGACCCGGTTTCGCAGATCTCCCGCCAGCACCACGATGCGAGCAGGCTGCGCTTCTCCATCAAGAATGGTAATCACCGACTTGTTCGGCTGCCCCACTCGGGCTTCATAGAAGTCGACCCGTTGCACAAGTCCCTGTACGAAGCCACCCCCGGCCGGAACTGCCGCGAGGTTCCCGACGCCTCGCGACACCCCGTATGCGCGGAGACGCCGCAGACGTTGCAATTCCCACAACGCGTTCAGGGCGAAGACTCCTGAGATCGAGGCCAGGATAAGTGAAAGGAATAAGCCATCCACGCTGAAGATCGAGCGGGTCATCAGGACCCAAACGATCCCCAACAGGGGCAACACTGCCATTACACCCGAAATGACCAGAAGCATAGGCCTGGAGAACTATTGACCGCGGCTGCCATCGTGAGCGACCGCGATCAGAGTTGGCCGCCATACTAGCAAAGGTTGGGTACGATCACAATTCGCAGGGCTGGGTACCTATTGCTCGCGCCAGTCTGCGATCTCCTTGAGGCCTTCAGCGCGGGTTTGTTCAAAAAGACGGACCTTGTGCCGGGAATGCTCAAATTCATGGATATCCGCCCAGACTTCGGCACGCCAGCTCTCGTCGTGGGTCGCGGTCTCTCCGCAGCTGGCACATCGCGTGTGCAGCCTGATCGGTAATCGTGCCGGCTGCTGAGACTCCTGCAACTCGATGAAAATCGATCGAACTTCCTGGATGTCATCCGCCTCACCGATGATGTGCTCATACCGCAAGAGATAGTCAAACCCTAGCTTCCGGGCCTCTATCTCCGCCTCCATGCGGGTATGAAACGGACCGTATTCGGCCCGCATTTGTTCGGTTGAATCGCAAGCCATCCAAAAAGTTTCCTTGTACGCCATGCCGTCACCTGGGTAGTGCGCCGTGGGAAGCGCACCGTTGAACCTGAGAACACCGGTAACGGTGCAATTCACGTGCCGTCGCGCAACATATAAACCATTGTGATCCTCGGGATTTTGGGCGCTTTTTCCGCCCATGTGCCTCCCAAATGAAACATTTTGCAGTAGTTTGTGATTTGGAATGCCGTTCGCCGAAATCCGCGTCCGACGCCGGTTTTCGAGTTTCGTCCCTGCAACCTTTGGCGTCCTTAGAGCCTTCCGCGAGTCCCTCAGTCTGCTAGCTGCTTCGCTCCATCGCCATCCCCCTAAGGAGCTCGCCATCTGCTTGTCGTGATCGTCTTTCCAAAGTATAGAATCCCAGCATTTGCGAGGGGATGATGCTGCTAAGAGCTTCTAGATCTTGTGTTCTGATACTGAGCATACTGGGGTGGCTCACTGGGACGTTCGTCGCCCAGGATCAAGCGTCCACAGATGCCGACACCGTGACATGGATCACGCAATACGAGCATAACGCTGCGGCGGCAGACCTCGCTGGCGACGCTTCTTTTTATGAACGGAACCTGGCGGAGGACTGGTCCGACGGAATGAGTAACGGGCGATTTCAGAATAAACGGGATTTGATTTCCGATCTGATGGACAGAAACCGGAACAGGACTTTTCGCGAGACACTAGCGAATATCAAGGTCCGTGTTTACGGGAGCACAGCGATCGCGACCTACACGGAGACCTATGACGCCCTGATTGCCGGAGCACGCGTCGAGCGGACCATCATAACGACCGACACTTTTGCAAAGATCGGTCAGCGGTGGGTTTTAGTCGCCGCACATAGCTCCGCCATCCCGGTTGATGCAAGGAATTCAAAGTAATCTGCCGCCCCGGCGGACCACTCCGTGGCTTGGTTCGGTGTCATCATTGCTACCCTAATCGAACAGCGTCATCAAATAGGTTGTTCTGGTCCCGTACCCGGAGTTTCGCCGGCTAAAAAACCTGTAAACTCAACAAATTGCATGGTTTCCCGATGCTCCGAGGGTGATGGACCCTCGGTTACCTTCGGGTATTGAGACAAATCAAGTAACATCGCGCTTGCTAAGCGTTTGCCTGCCGTAAGCCAGACAACGCCTTTGGTCAGCCATGCCCACGCGCCGCGAAGTACGGAAGGAAGTCGCTCTCGGAGTCCGCATCTTTGGGACTGATGCGCATGGGCAAGTCTTCTCCGAATCGGTTTCTACGGTGAATGTGAGCATCGAGGGCGCCATGCTCAAAGGCGTCCACTGTGTCCTGAAACCCGGAGAAATCATCGGCCTCAACTATGGCAATAACAAGGCTCGCTTTCGCGTGCAGTGGGTAGGCCAGCGAGGCTCAGGCCAGGAGGGCCGCATCGGAGTAAGAAACATGCTTCCCGGAAAGTGCCTGTGGAATGTCGATCTTCCCACGGAAGCGGCAAACCGCGAGCCGGAATATCCCGTGGCTCGGAAGTACAAGCGGATGAAGTGTTCCAATGCAGTGGAATTACGCCCCTTCGGACAGCCGCCGGTGTGGAGCAAGATTGGTGAAGTAGGCGAAGGCGGCTGCTTTGTCGAGCTGATGATCCCGATTCAGCCGGGCACTCGCATGAAGATTTCCCTATGGCTCAAAGACAACAAGGTAACGGCCGAAGGCATTGTCGTCTATAGCCGTCCGGCTTACGGTGTGGGCGTGCGCTTCACCGACATGTCCTCGCGTGACTCAGAGCAGTTGCGAGACTTCCTCAGAAGCATGGTGCGTATTCCCGCAATCCACTCCTAAGTCCCAAACAACTTCAGAACGCTTTCCGAGAAGCCACGACACTCTTCACGCGATGCATTCCACCTCTTCCGCATTCGGACTCCAGTGAGCACCACCGTGGCCGGCAACGTACAGCGCCAGTTCGAGTCTGCTCCACACTCCGAGTTTGTCAAAAGTAGTGCGCAGATAATTCTTGACCACCTGCTCGGTCGTGCCGATGAGGATTGCAATCTCACGATTGGTTAGTCCTTCCCACACCAGGCTTGCAACCCGAGCTTCCTTCGGCGTCAGACGCTGGCAAGGCTGCATGACTCCTCCTTCATGTAAAGAGCTGTCGCCAGTTTCACACGCTTCCGTCCATCCCTGATGCCCGCCCGTAGAAACAATGTGCGCAGGTGCTGCTTGACAGTTCTTGGGCTGATGCTCAGGTGCTGAGCGATCTCCTTGTTACTGCATCCCTGCACGAGCAGATCGAGTACCTGTTGATCTCTCGGCGTGATCTTGATTCGATCTATGTCAATCATGTCGTCGCTCCCTGATTGATCCGGCGACCTGATAGACTGCAATACCTTCGCCAACACATCCTGTTGTATTTCCAGAGAACCATGGCCCAAGATGTTGTTTCTTGTGTTTTCATTATAGGAAGAGACGGTTCCATAACGGTTCTGGGTTAAGCGTATCTTCAGGCGGTATTTGTAAAGATGCGAGTCGCACCCAGATGTTTCTTTCAGCTCACGCAGGACTCACAATAGAGGTAACAGGAGAACAATTGCGGGTACTGGTGGTCGAAGACGAGCCCAGGCTAGCGGAGAATGTGGCCCGCAGCCTCGAGGAAAGCGCAGGATACGCCGTGGACATCACCCTTGACGGCGAGGATGGCCTGTTTATGGCGGAATCAAACCCCTATGACATCATCCTTCTCGACCTGATGTTGCCTCGACTCCCCGGCCTCGAAGTTTTGAAACGCCTCCGTCAACGCAAGCTACATACTCCGGTTCTTGTGCTCACAGCCAGAGATGAAAAAGAATCTGTAATCGAATTGCTCAATGCCGGAGCCGACGACTATCTCACCAAGCCATTCGATCTCGGTGAACTGCTTGCTCGCACCAAGGCTCTGATTCGTCGCGGCAAAGGACAGCCTTCTCCGGTATTAGACGTGGGTGATCTCCAGATCAATACGGTCAATCGAACCGTGCAGAGGAACGGCAGAAATATCCAGTTGACTGCCATGGAGTACCGCGTACTGGAATACCTCGCCCATCGTCCGCGCGCGGTTGTGTCGAAGACGGAACTCCTCGAACATCTCTACGACTACAACTGGGAAAAATTCAGCAATGTCATCGAGGTCTACGTCTCCGGATTGCGGCGCAAGCTCAACGAAGGTTCTTCTTCGCAACTGATCCACACTCTCCGCGGGCAGGGCTACATCCTGCAGGAGTAAACCCATGGCGACCACATCCATTCGCAAACGGCTGATGTGGACCATGGTCCTGTCGCAAGCCGTTCTCGCTGCCGGCCTGGTAGCGACTGGAGTGTTCTACACGCACCGCCAATTGCTGGCGACACTCGATTCCAATTTGCAGGCGCGTGCGATGAGCGTCGCTGCCCTGGTGCGATACCCCGAAGACCATAGTAAGAAACTGATGTTCGAAACCGATCTGGTGCCGCCATCGGCCAATCCAGCGCAACCTGACGTTTATCAGATCCGGGGAGAAGATGGGGCGATCGTCGCGCAGTCGGCAGATTGGTCGGAAACGATTGCCCCGGGCGGACAGCGTTTCTGGAAATTCTCATTCCAGGGAATTCCCTACCGCGGTTTATACCTGCAACATGTGCCTGTTCTGGACCGGGAAGAAGGCCCTACGGCAGCGCCTTCTCACCTGGATGTTATCTATGCCTCATCGATGAGCGAGTTGCGCGGCCAAGTATGGGCCGCAGGTGCCTACATCGCCTTGGCGAGCCTGGTGCTCTTGTTAGCGACCGTGTGGCTGGCATTGTGGGGACTGCAGCGAAACCTCGCCCCGCTGCAGCATCTGGCCCATGGAGCAGCGCAAGTCTCCGCACAGCAATGGGATTTTCACGCTCCGCCGGAAGCTGAATCGGTTGCGGAATTAGCCCCGCTCACTTCGGCTTTGCAGACCATGATCGTCAGGCTCCGACAATCATTCATGCAGCAACGGGAATTCCTGGGAAACGCCGCGCATGAACTGAAAACACCGGTCGCAGTCCTCAAATCAACGATTCAGTCGCTTCTGCAGCGCCCACGCACGTCGGCGGAATATCAGGCTGGCCTGACGCAGTCCGTCGAAGATGTCGAACGCCTGGAGAAACTCCTGCGTTGGATGCTGCGACTGGCCCGTGCCGAGCAGTGGGCGTATGGAACACTGGATCGCAAACTTGAACCAATCGACATCAACCTGACATGCCAGACTGCAATGGAAGCCATGCGCGGTCTAGCCAATGCACATCGCACCACGATTCACTTCCACGAAACCGCGCCCGTGATCAGCCGTGCCGATCCAGAAGACCTCGAGTTAGTGTGGGTCAACTTGCTGGAAAATGCCGTGCGCTACAGCCCGAATGGATCTGAGGTGGACATGACCCTCGAAGCCAACGGAAACAACATCGCCCGGGTCGTGGTTTCCGACAAAGGGATGGGGATTCCGCGCGAAGAGCTCTCGCTGATCTTCGAGCGCTTTCATCGCGGCGACCCTTCCCGGAATCGGGAAACCGGCGGCTTCGGGCTCGGTCTGGCCATAGCAAAGGCGCTCGTAGAGGCCTATGGCGGCAAGATCTCCGCGGAGAGCGAAGTGGGACATGGCACCCGGATGATGGTCGAGATACCTCTGACTGCAGAACAAAATAGGCAGAACTGAGCACTGAAGGCAGAAAACCCGCATCAGAGTACCGCGTCAACCGATTCAGTTTTGCTTAATCTCCCTTCAGCCATCATTTTGACCTTGGGGGACTTTCATGTCGCAGCCGATCATTGGCGCAAAAACCTGCCGAGTCAGGGTCCCAACTTTCATCGCTATTCTGGCGTTGTTTGTTATATCGGCCAACGCTCAACAGCCCGCCCAGACTCTGGAACTCAGCAGTCAAGCACAATCTCAGAGCGCAGGGCCCGGTCAGGCTCCGTCCAACGCTCCACTTGCGTTGACTCTGCAGGATGCCCTGCAACGAGCCAAGTCGAACAGTCCCCAATTCCAAGCTGCGCTGACGGATCTAGGTGTGGCGCGCGAGGATCGCGTTCAGAGCCGCGCCGCCATGCTCCCCAACCTCAACTACACGACACAGGTGCTGTATACGCAACCAGCCCAGCCCGCTGAGCAGCAAAGTGTCGGCGTTCCGGTTCGCTTCATCGCCAATAACTTCCCGCATGAATATGTTGCGCAGGGGATCGTGCACCAGGTGATCTCTCCTGGAGTGATTGCGGAGTATCGCCGCTCGGGCGCACTGGTAGCGCTTGCCAAGGCGAAAGCAGAAATTGCCACGCGGGGGTTGGTCGTCACTGTGGTCCAGGCGTACTACGGGTACGTCGTCTCGCAACGAAAATACGCGACCGAGCAACGTGCCGCAGCCGAGGCCCAACGCTTTCTCGACGTGAGCCAGAAACTCGAGAGAGGCGGCGAAGTCGCGCACTCGGACGTGATCAAAGCACAGATTCAGTACCAGCAACAGCAGCGCGATTTGCAGGAAACCGAACTGGGCATGACGAAAGCTCGATTGGAATTGGCCGTACTCCTGTTTCCTAACTTCAATGAGAATTTCAGCATCATCGATGATATGCAGTTGCCCGCTCCGCTGCCGGCTTTCGGCGAAATTGAAACTGCCGCAACGAAAAGTAACCCGCAATTGCGCGCGGCGATCGCATCGCTCAGAGCCGCCCAACAGGACGTGACGGTTGCCTGGGGCGGGCTGATGCCCTCCGTGAGTGGCGACTACTTTTACGGCATCGACGCTCCGCAATTTTCGACATACACCACCGATCCGGCAACCGGAGAACGGTTCAAGAATCTAGGCTATTCGTGGGCCATCACCCTCGACCTTCCCGTGTGGAATTGGGGCGCCGGGTACAGCAAGGTGAAGCAGGCGAAACTGGTACGTCGCCAAGCGCAGATTGAGCTGACCGCCGCGCAACGGCAGTTTCTCGCCGACATGCGCTCCTTCTACAGCGAGGCCCAGACCGCACGCGCGGAACTGGAATCGCTGGCCAGTTCCGCCGACCTCGCTGCCGAGAGTCTTCGCCTGACTACTCTTCGCTATCAAGGAGGCGAAGCAACCGTCCTCGAAGTAGTCGATGCCCAGAACACGCTGACACAGGCGCAGAACGCGTACGACGACGGGCAGGCGCGATTCCGGCTCGCGATGGCGAATCTCCAAACTTTGACTGGGACACTCTAACCATGGCACGACGCATGCATTTGCGGACAGCACTGACAGTTATCGCGGCCTTTCCCCTTCTTCTCGCCTTAGGTTGCTCCAAGGAAAAAGCGGAAGAACCCACCGTCTCGGTCCAAATAGCTCCGGTCGAAAAGAAAACGATCCAGAGGACCGTCACGTCCGAAGCAGTTCTCTTCCCCTTGCAGCAGTCGGCCATCGTCCCAAAGATCAGTGCTCCCGTGCAGAAGTTCTATGTGAAGCGTGGAAGCCCCGTACATCGAGGCCAGTTGCTGGCGGTGCTAGAGAATCGTGATCTGGCTGCCGCACAAACCGACACCAAGGGCGCTTACGACCAAGCTCAAGCCGCGTACGAAACCACGACCGCTGCCAGCTTGCCGGAAGATATCGAGAAAGCGAAGGGCGACGCGCAGACTGCCAAAGAAAACCTCGAGGCCACGCAAAAGGTGTATGACAGCCGGCAGGAACTTTATAAGCAGGGGGCTCTGCCGCGAAAGGATCTTGATCAGGGGGCCGTCAACCTGGTTCAGGCGCGCAGCCAATACCAAGTCGCGCAACAGCACCTGGATGCGCTTCTCGCGGTTGGTAAGCAGCAGACGATCAAATCGGCAGCGGGCCAACTGCAATCGGCCAAAGGCAAATACATGGGCGCCGAAGCTCAACTCAGCTATTCCGAGATTCGCAGCCCCATCAACGGTGTGGTGACAGACCGGCCCATCTATCCGGGAGAAATGGCATCAACGGGAACGCCTCTTATCACCGTGATGGATTTATCCCAGGTAATCGCACGCGCTCACATTCCCCAGGAAGAGGCAGCGCTGCTCAAGATCGGGGACAAAGCGCAGATTGCAATTCCGGAAGTAGATAAACCGCTCGAAGGCAAAGTGACAATCGTCAGCCCCGCCCTCGACCCAAACAGTACCACTGTCGAGATATGGGTTCAGGCAAAGAATTCCGGAAACCAGGCGAAGCCCGGCAGTAGCGTCAAAGTGACAATGATTTCCCAGGTGGTTCCTGACGCTCTGGTCGTCCCTGCCGCAGCCGTGTTAACCGACGCCGAAGGAGCTACCACGGTCATGGTGGCGGGGCCGGACAGTCGTGCTCATCAGAAGAATGTCAAACTCGGCGTGAAGCAAGGCGACGATGTACAGATCACAGATGGTGTGCAGGAGGGAGAGAAGGTCATCACCGTAGGGGCTTACGGACTACCTGACAAGACCAAAGTTGCCATCGAGCAACCGAAAGTGCCTGCCGAGGAAGAAAAGCCCGGCGCAGGAAAGGAAGACAAGAGCGAGGGCGACAAAGATGAAAAGTGATCGCCCCGAAGCAGCCAAGAAATACTGGTTCGCGCGACATTCCCGATCCGTAATCTTCCTGATCATCACGCTCGCTCTTCTCGGCGGGTACCTGGTTTTCACAATTCCGGTTTCTGTCTTTCCAGAAACTAATTTTCCGCGAATCCTCATCTCGGTGGATAACGGCGTGATGCCCATCGACCAGATGATGGTCACGATTACTCGTCCCATCGAAGAGACTGTCAACAGCGTTCCGGGACTGCAATCCGTGCGCTCGATTACCAGCCGCGGCTCGGCGGAAGTCGACCTGTTTTTGAACTGGAACGTCGACATGTTCCAGACCTTGCAATATGTCAATGCAGCGCTTTCACGCGTGCAGCCGGAACTGCCCCCGACGGCCAAAATCGAAGCTCACCGAATGACCTTCGCCAGCTTCCCCATCATGGGTTACAGCCTGACTGCAGACAATGTTCCCGCTACCCAGTTATGGGAGATGGCGACCTATGACATTAAGCCTCGGCTGAACCGGCTCGACGGCGTTTCGACTGTACTAGTCCAGGGAGGTCAGGAACCTGAGTTCCACATCGTTCCAGATCCAGCGAAGCTCCTTATCGCCGGGGTCACGGTGCCAGACATGCTCGAGGCCGTCCGACGCACCAATCTCATCGACTCCCCCGGCCTCATCGAGGCAAACCATCAGCTCGTCTTGGGACTGATCAATGGACAGGTCCAAACGCCCGAGCAGATTGCGACAACTGTAATCAAGAACACGCAGGCGGGAATTCCCGTCCGCATCGGTGACGTTGCGACCGTCACGGCTGGCGTCAAGCCCGTTTACACAATCGTAACGGCGAACGGCCAGCCGGCCTTACTGCTGAACATCAACCGCCAGCCAGACAGCAACACGGTCCAGGTCGCCAACGAAGTTCACGACGAGATCGCGAAAATTCAGCAGTCGCTACCTCCGGGAATCAAGCTGCGGCCGTTTTACGACCAGTCACAGATTGTGACCGCATCGATCAAGAGCGTTCGCGATGCCATCCTCATAGGACTACTCCTGGCCTCAATCATCCTCGTCGTCTTCCTGCGAGATTGGGGGACCTCGATTGTGGCCGGGCTGGTGATCCCTGTGACGGTGCTGGTTACATTCATAGCCCTTAAGGTCCTCAATCAAAGCTTCAACCTCATGACCTTGGGAGGACTCGCCGCAGCCGTCGGACTTGTTATCGACGACGCCATTGTGGTCGTAGAAAACATCGTCCTTCACCGCGATGCTGGCCAGCCTCGTCTACAAGCGATTCAAAGCGCGCTTCAGGAAATCACAGTTCCCCTGATTGGCTCGACGGTAACGCCCATCGTCGTTTTTCTTCCACTCATCTCGATCACGGGAGTGACCGGTACCTTTTTTCGCGCGCTGGCCATCACCATGGCCGTATCACTTTTAACGTCCTTGGCCTTAGCGCTTACGTGGACTCCCAATCTCAGTCAATACTTCATCAAGCGAAAATCCAACGAAGAAGAAACAACCGGTGAGCTGGACGAGAAGCGGTTGATGGCTGCCGAAGAAGCATCCCTCAGCGGCTTCTTCTTAAAGGTTGTCACATTCCACGAACGCTGGTTGCGTCGAGCGCTGGAGCGTCCACTGTGGCTGGCGCTACTCAGCGTCGGGCTTATTCTCGTAGCTTATGTGTGCTACCACTTTTCCGGATCCGACCTCTTGCCGGAGATGGACGAAGGTGGGTTTGTCATCGACTACATCATGCCCGCCGGCAGTTCTCTAGCTGAAACGAATCGGGTCATCACCCACATTGAGCGGATGTTGCGCGAAGTGCCCGAGGTGGAAAGCACCTCGCGCCGTACCGGGCTACAACTCGGCTTGGCGGCCGTGACCGAAGCGAACACCGGTGACATCTCGGTCAAACTTAAATCTGATCGCAGCCGGGGCATTGAGGACATCATCGACGAGGTGCGGGGGAAGATCAAAACCGAGGAACCCGAGATCGATGTGGAGTTCATCCAGGTGCTGCAAGACATGATCGGTGACCTGACCAGCGCACCCGAACCAATCCAGATCAAGCTATTCTCCCCGGATGCGGCCCTGCTGGAACAATGGGCTCCCAAGGTTGCCGACAGCATCAGCAAAGTCGAAGGGGTTGTCGACGTTCTGAATGGCGTTGACAACTCAATCAGCGGTCCGGCAGTCATGTACCAGGTGGATCCCATGGTCGCGGCTCGCGCCGGGTTCACTCCGGAAGAAGTCGCTACCGATGCCGCCGCGGTGCTCGAGGGTGAGCCCGCACCGACTCCAGTCATCACCCACGACCGTGCCTATACGCTTCGCGTCCGGTTCCCCAATACAAACCGTTCTTCGATCGATGCAATGAGCAATACTTTGCTGACGAGCAGCACAGGCAAAACTGCGACGCTTGGCTCCCTGGCTCAGATCGTCCAAATCCCCGGGCAGACCGAAATCCTGCGCGAGAACTTGCAACGCGATGTAGCCGTGACAGCCCGTCTCGAAGGCCGAGATCTCGGCAGCGGCATAGCTGAGGTACAGAAAGTCGTAAACGGTCTGCACCTGCCTTCCTCGATACGTGTGACGTATGGCGGAACCTACCAGGAGCAGCAAAAATCATTCAAGGACTTGGTCCTTGTCCTGGTGTTGGCCGTAGTGCTGGTCTTTATCGTTCTGATGTTCGAGTTCCGTACATTTGCCGCGCCGATTTCGATACTGGCCTCCGCACTTCTGTCCACGTCCGGCGTTTTCATCGCCCTTCTCGCAACGCGTACCACGTTCAATATCTCTTCGTTCATGGGCATGATCATGGTCATTGGCATTGTGGCCAAAAATGGAATTCTGCTGCTCGATGCCGACCAGAAGTTCCGTGCAGCGGGTCTGTCGAGCCACGACGCGATGCTCCAAGCCAGCCGTCGGCGATTACGCCCGATCGTGATGACGGCACTGGCCGCTGTGGCTGGTATGCTGCCGCTTGCTTTTGCCATCGGGGCGGGATCCCAGATGTTGCAGCCCCTGGCAATTTCGGTTATCGGTGGGATTCTCATCTCGATGGTGCTTTCGCTGATCATTACTCCCGCAGTGCACTTTTATTTAAGTCACGAAGGATCTGTTCGCCCGGAAACGGTTTCGGGCGATTAAACCAGCGGTCTAAGAAATCTTAGGTAAATGACTGCACCACTTTGCACTTTCTTTCGACACTCCCCTGTGTCTCCAACCAACAGCGAAGCTCTCCCACGCCCGAAACCCTAGACTCTCGTGTCGATTTCGGGGATCGCACCTGGTCCGGCATCCCCCACCTTGGTGGCCTTTTTTGGATAAGCAATTGCATTACAATGACCTAGCGCTCTGCCCAGAGTCAGGGAGTTCCCTCGTTGTGATCGACAATTCCGCTGCGGCGAAAACGGCGCTTGATGACGAGTCGTTCACGCGACTGCTCGAGGCTGCATTCATACTGCAGCAACATCAAGGCCCAGCGGCACAAAGAGTTGCACCCGAAGAGTTCCCGCAGATCGTTAATTCGATTCTTGAGATTCAGCGGCAAACCCAGAGTCTCGAATTGGATTTGTCCTCCGCGCTCAAGTTAATCGCCACTCGCCTTTGCGAATTCACCGGGGCGGCAGGCGCGTCCATCGGCCGAGTAGAAAAAGAAAAAATGCACTACCTGATCGGCGCGGGGAGCGCAGCCGTGTTGACGGAGTCGTCCATCTCCGTCGATGCGACTTCGTCCGGGCAATGTGTGAGAAGCGGCAAATCGATCAAGAGTCTGGCTACCGAAGCGGACAGCCGCATCAATCTGGTTCTCTGTCGTAAACTCGGCGCCAAATCCTTTCTCGCTGTTCCCGTCTTTCGGAACGGCGAGGTTGATGCAGTTGTCGAACTGTTCTTCTCCACGATGAACGCGTTCGGTGAACTCGAAATCCGCGTCGCCGAACTCATGGCGGGAGTTGTTGGCGAGGTCCTGACGCAGCAGGCCGAGCACGAATTGAAGCACGAATTGGCGACCGAGCGGGCCACAGTTCTGTCGGTCCTGGAGCAACTCAAACCTCAACTGCAGAAGCTGGCCGGAGAGGAAGCAAAAGCCCAAGAAGCTCCAACGCCGAGAGTCGACATGGAATTGTGCCGCGCGTGCGGGCAGCCGATGGAATCCCAGGAGCATTCATGCCCGAACTGTGGAGCTCTGCGCAAAACCGGGAAATATCCCGGCACTGAGTTGCAGAGCAAGTGGGCCGCTCTGTGGGAGCGTCAAGCCATGGACGTCGAGCATGTTCCGAGTTTTCGCAGGCCAGCTCCCCACGCCAGCACTGACGATGACCTCTCAGACGGCGTCGAGCTTGACGGAGACTCAGCGTTCGAGGAATCGGAATCTCTCGCTGGTAGAGAACAAAAAAAGCCAAATGCTCTTGTTCTCCACCGTTTCCCAGATCTCGAGGATTCTTCTGAGCCGGAAGCCGAAGAGGCAGAAGCTCAGCAGCCGGCGGCCTCGAGTCTTACGGTTGCTGGTCCATCCAAGGGATGGAAGGCACGGATTCTTCCGATAGTTCAGACGCGGCGCGGTGACGTGAGCCTCTTAATAGCGGCGTTGGTGTTCGCTTTTGCCGCTGTCTGGGGCCTGTGGTCCAAACCCGTTTCCGGAAACGCGCGGGCGAGCACAAGCGTCGCCGCGGCGAAACATAAATTCCGCCCAAAACCTCCGCAACTCTCCCTATACGAGAAGGCGTTGATTAGCCTGGGTCTTGCAGTTCCGCCTCCGGCGCCAGAATACCTCGGGGATCCTGACGTGAAGGTTTGGGTCGATCTTCAAACCGGACTTTACTATTGTCCTGGCGCTGGGCTGTATGGATCTACTCCAAAAGGCAGGTACAACTCACAATGGGAAGCGCAACAAGACAGTTTCGAACCTGCCGCTAGAGTCCCTTGCGATTAGGGTCCGTCTGGAACATCGAGGCACGTGCAACTTGCTTCCGAATGATTTTCCTGTAACAGTGGATTGCGGTGTGACGGAGCACGATCTTGTCCTCCCCTTCCGATAAGCCGTCGAAAGCGCCCTCCAAGGTCCCCGACCCGGAGCTTAACCCCATGTCCAACCCTTTGTTGGCCAGGAACATGGGCCGTTGGGCAGAAGTTTATTTCACCAGTCCACCGGAAAAGCGTGAGGAAGCCGTCCAACAGCTTCTGCAGGAACTAAAGGCCGAAGAATCTCCGGCGAAACCGGCCCCGCCCCCTGTGTCCGCCAAGCCGGCAACGTCGGAAGCACCGGCCGCGCCCCCCAAGCCGGCGACGCCGGAAGCACCGGCCGCGATCGCCAAGCCGGCTGCATTGGAAGTACCGGCGGCATTACCAGTCATTGCCGAGACCCAGGCTGTACCCTGCCCGGCATGCTTCCAGAACAATCCCGTTCATCAGCGATTCTGCGGACTTTGCGGGTTCCCATTAAAGTCAGAGTCGAAGGCGGAAACAATCACGGCACCCGAGCCTGCTGTCTCGCCGGAACCGCCGCGACCAATCGATCGCAACGATGAAAGTTGGGACTGGTTGCGGGAACGAAATCTGGCCGCTTTTCAACCTTCCGAATCCAGTCCTGAAAACAATACCTGGAAGTACGCGGTGGGGATTGTTGCAGCTCTCGTTTTCGCGGGATTGATCTACTGGTTCTTACATAACAGTTCCGCGAAAGTCAGCGTGCCCGCGACGACCAATCAGACCTCACAGGAATCTGTTCCAGCTCCCTCAACCGATGCCAACCAATCGGCACCTCCCGCGCCCGCCGACGTGGTGAAACCCAAGAAGGATGCAGAACGCCAGCGTGGCGGACAAGCTGATAAACAGAGCAATCCGGCGAGCGAAGCCTCAGGTACAGGCCAGACCGTCGACGATGGTGGTCGAGAGCTGGCCGAAGGTAGGCGCTATCTCGAAGGGAGTGGCGTGTCGAAAAATCCCGAGGTGGCGTCCATCTTTTTGTGGAAGGCCGTTGCCAAGCAAAACGATCAGGCCGTCCTTCTGCTATCTGACATGTATGCCCGGGGTGAAGGAGTCGCCAAGAGTTGCGATCAGGCGCGTGTGTTGTTGACGGCAGCCGCGAAGCGGGGCAACAACGCCGCCTCCGACAAGTTGCAAAGCTTGAGACGTACCTCCTGCCCTTAACTCAAGCCATTCTTCCGAACAAATTAAAGAGGCCAGCATGAGCTGGCCTCGTGTTAAAGAGCGCGATCGGAAGGTCACCGCACTGGGGGAGTGGCTCGGTCACATTCCGTCTCGCGATCCCAAACTTTGGAAATCTCAGGCTTGGGCGCTTCCTTCGTATTTTCGGGCCTCGTACCAGAGAGCGAGTTCGACTCGGTTCCAAAGTCCGAGCTTGTCGTAGATGACACGTAAATAGTTTTTGACGACGTGTTCGGTAGTCCCAATGGCATCGGCGACTTCTTTATTCTTGAGGCCCTCGGCAACGAGCTCGATGATACGGTGTTCTCTTTCATTAGGCATTCTTGTTCCGTAGCGCTCGACTGCAAGCATAGTTGTCTCCGATAAAGAAAAGTCGCGAGTTTTACGCGTTTGATTCCGGTCGTGATGCCAAAGCGAATGAATAGGCGATTCAGCCGTGCCTTCACGGTTCGCCGCGCCATGTTAAGCTGCCGTGCGATTTCCGCGTTGTCACAGCCTTGCAACAGCAAATCCGTGATCTGCTGATCCCGTTTGCCAAGGCGGATTCCGTCAACTGTCATTCGGTTCCATCCTGTTTTGCTAGCTGTGGGTACGTTTGTGTTGCCGTCGTCGCGTACGACAGCGCCTAGCCCCCCATATTGCCGGGGCGAAACTACACTTCAGACTGCGGGGTTATGTACCCTTACCGCAGCATTCCGTTTGCCATATCGGCATCCTTTCCTGCGGAAATTGTCGGATGCTCTTCATTCTCGGGCGCTTAGCGCTCAATTACACGTCTGTTTCGTGCAGCAATTCCGCAGTGGAATGTACGTTACCGTTCAAAAACTCAATTTGTTGTTTTTTACAAGAGGGTTCCCAGGCAGGTAACCTTTTTGACAATTCCACAGACGTGCTAAGTCGAACTACTTAGGTCAAAATTGCCGGGCAAAGCAGGCAATCAGGAAGGAATTACATGCGCGTACGCAAACCGGGCCACGCCAGCCGGGTTTGCCTTCCACCACACCTGCTAGACTGAAACGCAAATGTCTGAAAACAGTTAGCATGCTTTCAGAAAGAATGAAACTCTCCGTCGTCATGCCCGTGTACAACGAACGCGCCACCCTTAAACAGGTGGTGGAGCGCGTGTTGGCGGTCCCAATCGATCTGGAGTTGGTTTGCGTCGACGATGGATCCACGGATGGCTCCCGTGACATCCTGGCCAAACTGGAATCGTATGACCGTTTACGCGTGATTCTCCAGCCCCGAAATATGGGTAAAGGAGCAGCGCTACGCCGCGGCATCAGCGAAGCTACCGGCGACTTTGTGGTGATCCAGGACGCCGACTTGGAGTACGACCCTTCAGAGTACCCGCTACTGCTAGAACCTCTCCTCCAGGGCAATGCCGACGTCGTCTATGGTTCGCGCTTTCTGGGAGGAAGGCCGCACCGCGTCTTGTACTTCTGGCACTCGGTCGGTAATTGGCTGCTTACGCTGTTCTCCAACGCCTTGACAGACCTGAACCTCACGGACATGGAAACCTGCTACAAGGTTTTTCGTCGGGAGGTGATCCAGTCAATTCATCTTGAAGAGGACCGTTTCGGCTTCGAACCAGAAGTTACCGTGAAAGTGGCGAAGCGCCACCTTCGAGTTTACGAAGTTGGAATCAGCTACTGGGGTCGTACCTACGAGGAAGGCAAAAAGATCGGCTGGAAGGACGGCGTTCGCGCTCTGTGGTGCCTGCTGAAGTACTCCGTCAAGGAACCTGCGAACCGGCGCCCCATTGCAACGCAACAGCAATCCACCGCGACGGTTCGCGAGCCCGAGACTGTTCCCGCGCACAACAAGGTTGTGAGAGACCGAGAAGCTTAACGGAACTTCTTGTTGGTATTCACTCGCGCGCGCCTGACCGGTGCGGCCTTGCTCGTCGTCATCGTCGTACGCGGTCCCTGATATTGAAAATTAATGGGCGCGTTCTTGTCCGTGGACTGCTTCGGCTTCGCGTACGCCGTGTTGACTCTCGTTGCCTTGTTCTTCGCGACTGGGCCCTGTCGCTTGAGCGACTCAGTTTCGATCTTATGCAGGTCGCCCTGCAGCGACTTTGCCGGCGCTCCCGTCGCATTCAATTCCGTCGTCGAAGCTCCCGAATGATGGTTCTTGGACAACTGGGAAAGGTGGCGGTGATGCATCTTGCCCGGCGAGACGGGTTTCGTCTCCTGCGCGCTGGCCACAGCCGATGCCAGCAGCACTCCGGCTACGAGTAATCGATTCATACTGATCTCCTATTTAATCGTAGCACTCTGACTGACGTCGCCCTGCGCATTCCTGATAGCTTTGGCGAGCGACTGGATACTCTCAAAGTCTTTCGGACTCCCATGCGTCAGTAGTGTGACGCCGTAATTCTGTTCGATGTAACCAAGAATCTGCAAAAGCCCGAGCGAATCGACTCTTCCCGACGAAATCAAAGGTTCGGCTTCCGACACTCCCCCTTCCGGCACCACCTCCGTCGAGATAAACCGCTGCAAGTCTGCTTCGATATTCATTACGATTGAAATCTCTCCTGCGGATTAGTTAACGGTAAAGCTGGCAGACTTGCTGCCCCCATTCGCGGCTGCCGAAACAGTCACTTTCGTCGATGATCCGACGGAGTTTGTCGTCACCGGGAAAGTCGCACTTGCACTTCCTGCCGGAACGGTCACCGATTGCGGAATCGATGCTACGGCGGATGCTCCCCCCGTAACTGTCAATGTTACAACCGTGCTCTGGGTCAAGACCGATGGAAAGCTCACCTTTCCGGTCGTGTTGTTTCCCCCGGTGACGGTTGTGGGTGAAAACGAAAGCGCTGAAGGTGTGATCGCCGTGACCGTGAATGAACCGCTCTTGGATAAGCCGTTCAAGGTGGCAGAAATCGTCACCTTAACCGCGGACGACACTTGGGCCGTCTGTATTGTCCATGTTGCGGTGGTCGCGCCCATGGGTACGACGACAGAAGATGGCATCCCGGAAATCGCGGAAGCACCACTGACGATCGCGAGTGCAACGCCGGTGTCCTCCGCCGCTGGTGCATTGATCGTGACCGTTGCGGTAGTTGGAATCCCCCCACGTACTCCTTTGCCGACCACACTGACGGGCTGCGGCGGAGTAAGTGTCAAAGCCGCGGGCGCGTTATACGTCCCATCGGTTTCTGTGAGATTTGCCACCGTCTTATTTACGACCGAATTCGTCGGCTGCGTAAACGTGGCCTGGTGGGTACCTGCTGCGAACGAAATAGGTGAAGTCGTGACGGCTGCGTTGTCGCTCGTAAGATTCATCGTCGCACCGCTCGAGGGTGCAACACCCACGATGTATGCGGTGGCAGTGGTTGGTTTTGAACCCAGAACCGTTGTGGGATTCAGTGTCATGACATAAGGTGCAGGCTGGGAACTCACGCCGGTGGCGTCCAGAACGTACAGGCCGGTTGTGCGGTCGCTTATCAAAACTCGATCCTGTCCTTGGAATGGCCACACGCCCCAGTCACCGTTGCCGCCGCCTGTACCACCCGTACTCGAACCCGGCCAGGTGTCGTAGCTCCCTACCATGACTGGATTTGTGGGGTCGGTCACATCGAAGACGAGAAGGCCGGCCTGGTACCACGCCACATAGAGCAAATTGCCCATGATTTTGCTGGTCGAGGGACTCGTCGCGGAGATACCCCACGCCGGTTCGGTGATCGTAGCAACTCGTATCACATTGGTAGGGTCGGTGATATCGAATATCCCAACGTCACCGTTGGTGGTCAGTTCTCGGGGACAAGCCAAATATCGTCCGTCCGTGGTTACCGAGATATCCTGCGTGTGCAGTCCCGAAGGAAACGATCCCAACCGAGTGGCGGAAGGCAGAGCGCTGATATCCCAGATGTCGACGATTCCCGGAGTTGTTGTCGAACCCCAACCCGCCATAAATAAGCGGTTTCCCTGGACAGTTACGTCGTGGACCGTAACGCTGTCGGTACCGGTGAGTGTCGTCATTAACACGGGAGCGGCGGGGTTGCTGACATCCCAGACTTGAACGTCATCATTCACCCGGTAATTCGGCACAAACATGTGCCCGTTACCATCAATCGTCAGATCGTGGACGGAACCGTATCCGCCCTGGGCGGTCGTGATGTGGCTCAGAATCTTTGGTACCGCCGGATTTGACACATCGACAATGTAGATTCCTCCACCGTTATCCGACGCGAAGTAACCGATTCCGTTTAACACCTCGATGCCTTGCATATTCGAAGTGCCGCTGGGAGCCCAATGCGTAAGAAAAACCGGTACGTCCGGATTAGAAATATCAAAGATGTAAACGCCCGAGGTTCCCTGCCACGACGAGACGTAAGCATAGTTTCCGTCGGCTACCACATCGGAGTAATGATTCGTCCCAGGATTGGGATTGAGGTTGGCGCGCTTGGTTACGTAGACGCCCTGCGCAAACAGCGCTTCGGCACCCAAGAGAAGTGCCAGGGCAAACACGATCTTCAGGGCCGGACCTGGAATCCGGAGGCTCTTCGGGATCATTGTCGACGAATCCTTCCTAGGCTGGCTTATCCAAGCACATGGGAAGTATGCCTTGGTACTGCCTTTTAGTGCCATCCGATGACCACAAAACTCTGCAGCTCAGGGTGCAAGCTAAGGGCCATACAGTTTGCTTGTATGTTGTTCAAAGTGCCGCGTGAGTGTGCATTTAGGGTCTTTGCGATGCATCAAATTCCAATAATGTGCAAAGTAATGCACACCTGTGCCGATCCGGCCTTGTCTGGGGAAGTACGTCTGCCATCATGCCCCGGCAGAGTGAGTTGACTTATCCCCCTCCAATCGTTCTAGCCACTCCTGCTTTAACCCCTGCCGGTCTGCTTTTCCGGTGGATGTTCGAGTCATCTCGACTCGCACTTCGATTTGCTCCGGGACCATGTATGTCGGCAACAGGCGGCTACAGTGCGCGCGAAGTTCCGCCGCGCCTATCTCTTTCCCCGATCGCGCGACCACAGAGGCGACTATGCGATTCCCTATCGCCGGATCGGGAATCGGCACCGCTACCGCCTCCAGCAAGTCCGGATGAGAGGCAAGGGCGCTTTCGATTTCCCCAAGTTCCACGCGGAAGCCACGCGTTTTGATCATGTGATCGCGCCGACCCAGGAACTCGTAGTTTCCATCGGACATCTGTTTCACGAAGTCCCCGGTGCAATATGCCGGGCCTGTCATCCCCTTGCGAGGATCGGTGGGGAGCGTCGCGGCCGTGCGAGCGGCATCGTTCCAATATCCGCTCATGAGGTTTCCGCCTTTAGCCCAAAGAACGCCTTCAATCCCTTCCCCCACTTCTTCGCCGACATCGTTCATAACGAATGTTTCCATGTGCTCGCAAGCTCGGCCAATGGGAATAGGCGCCGTACGGTTATCCGGGATATCGCGGGGCACTTCGTAATAGGTGCAGACATTCGTTTCCGTCGGCCCAAACAGGTTGTACAGACCGACTTTGGGCAAGGCGCGGCGCAGGCGCCGTAGCTGCGGCGTCGGGAACACTTCTCCGGCGAAGAACAAAATTCGGAGAGACGGCAGCGTGTGCTTCTCGAGCGCGCCCGCCTCCAGCATGGCGATCAAGATCGACGGCACCGAGTACCACACCGTGATGCCACACTCGTTAATGAGCTTGACGAGATGCGGCGCCAACATGCCTTCCACGCTGGAGATCAACCGCACTCCGGAACCACTGCCTAGCGATGCGTATAGGTCAGAGATGGAGAGGTCAAAGTGAAATGGTGCGTGACTCGAGAAGACGTCCTCAGAACGTATCTCGAATCGGCTCTGAATCCATTGTGCGAATGCCAAGCCCGACGAATGTGTATGCATTACGCCCTTCGGCGTGCCTGTCGATCCCGAAGTGTACAGAATGTACGCGAGATCATCGGGCGAAACCTCTGGCAACGGCGTAAGTGGTGTTCGTACAGCGTTCGCGAGCAGTTCGCAATGGAGAGACTCGGGTAGATTGACAGCCCCTTTGGCTGTCGATGATGTGTCCAGCAGAAGCAAGCGCGGGGTCAAACCTTCCAGGAACTGCGGGAGAGAGCCGAGGCGAGCCTCGTCAGTCACGATGGCTGCAAATCCGCAATCGGCTGCGATGGTGTGACATCTCCGCCAGGGCGCCCGCGGATCAAGAGGCACGTAAGCCGCACCTGCGGCCATCACCCCAAGGATTGCCTGGACACATTCTGGAGTCTTGTCCATCCAGATGCCGACGCGATCGCCTCGTCCGATGCCGGCCGAGTGCAGACTCGAGGCAATTCCGAGAGAACGAGTGATCAGCTCGTCGAACGTACAGGAACGGTCGGCGTTCCAGAGAGCGATCTTCGATCCCTGTACGCGTGCGGCACCGTCACAAACCAAACTCCATAGTGAATTGATCTTCATGGCCTCACATCGATTGTTGGTTGCTGGTCGGCTGCCTGGCTTCCATTCGGCTTCGAATCTGCTGCACTACTTCCAACTCTGCCAATGGAACGTCCGGAAAGGCGATCAGGTTCTCGAGCAGGCGTTGGAAGTCGGCCGCTATGGTGGCAATCGTCTCTTCCGTGAAGAGCTCAGTACTGTATTCGAAGAACCCGGGAGCCCCGCCCGTTGCCACTAATTCAAGGGACAGATCAAATTTTGAGGTTTCGTTGTCGACCCATTCCGGAGGAAACACTTCTAATCCGGCCAAGCGCAGCGCGGGCACAGGTTCCTTCACCGCCCGGAAATTGACTTGGAAAAGCGGCATCCTCCCCGCAGATCTGGGAGGACGAAGTATTTCCACCAACTTGTCAAAAGGCAGATCAGCATGCGCGATCGCGCCCAGCACGACGCGACTCACTCGCCCGAGAAGTTGACGGAATGTCGGGTTCGCGCGCAGGTCCGACCGCAACACCATCGTGTTCACGAAGAAACCGATCATTGGCTCGATCTCTTCGCGGCGACGACGAGCGATCGGTGATCCGACGCAAATGTCTTCCTGTCCGGTGAGGCAGTACAGCAGTACATTGAATGCACCGAACAAGCTCATGAATGGCGTTACGCCGCTTCGCAAGCTCAGCTCTTTCGCGCGTTCCAGTAGTTCGCCTGCGAGCGCAATGGGATACCGCTTGCCGCGCCCGCTCGGAACGGCAGGCCGTGGGAAGTCGGTCGGGAGATGCAGTTCCGACGGGGCGCCGGTCAAATGCTCCTTCCAATAGGCAGCCAAACGATTGAGCATGTCACCTTGGAGAAACCGCCTCTGCCATAGTGCGAAATCTGAGAATTGAATCGGCAGATTCGGCAAACACAGCGGCTCTTCCTTGGCGAAGTGAGCATAGAGCGGCGCGAATTCCGAATACATCAGAGCTGTGGACCGAAACTCCCAGGCAATGTGGTGCGAAACGTGGAGAAAGATGTATTCATCGTTCGCCAGCTTGAGCAGGACAGCACGTAACATCAGGTCGCGGGCAAGATTGAACCCGCGTGAGGCTTCTTTTCTCAGCAGAACGTTCGCTTTTGCCTCTCGGGCATTTTCAGGAAGCTTTGTCAGGTCGAAAGATTTCAGCTCGACCTTCCACTCTTCGGCGATGATGGGAACCGGGGTTCCGTCGACATTCTCGAAAGTGGTCCGCAGGATCTCGTGTCGACCAACGATGGCGTCGAGGGATCGCTGCAGTGCTCGGATGTTTAGAGGGCCCTTAATGCGCATTGCATAAGGGATGTTGTAGGTCGAGTCGCCGGGCGACATCTGGTCGAGAAACCAGAGTCGCTGCTGGGAAAACGACAAGGGACAGGGATCCTCCGGCAACCGCCGTCGGATCGTGTATCCGACCGGCCCAGTTTCGAGCTTTGCCGCGACTGGCGAGTCACCCGGCATACTGTTAGCGTCGAATACTCCTCACGACATCAACGTCTTTAAGCTTGCTCTCGGGATTCGACATCAGCGCCGGGAGTAAGGCATGAAAATCCGTCGCCATCCGCGCGATCGTCGATTCTTCGAACAAGTCGGTGTTGTACTCGAAATACCCGCGTGACCTCGCCGACGACGGCAATTCGAGCGCGAGATCGAATTTGGCCGTGTGGTTGTCCACCAGGTCCAGGGATTCTGTTTCCAACCCAGCGAGCTGCAAAGTGGCCGGAGCACTGTTCTGCACTCGAAAATTCACCTGGAACAACGCATTGCGGCTGAGATCGCGTGGGGGACGTACTGCTTCGACGATCTTCTCGAATGGCAGGTCCTGGTGAGCGATTGCTCCCAGCGTGGTCTCGCGCACTCGTCCCATCACTTCGCGGAACGTCAGATCGTCCGAAATTTTCGTCCGCAGCACCAACGTGTTGATGAACATCCCTATGATCGCATCCGTTTCTTTGCGACGGCCGGCGAAGGGGGATCCCACCGATAAGTCTTGCTCGCGCGTATAACACAGAAGGAACACTTTGAACGCTGATAAGAGCAACATGTAGAGGGTGACCCCGCTCGCGCGGCTTACCTTCTGTGCTTGGTCAAGAATAGCCTCGTCGAGCGCCACGGGATACTTGGCTCCTCGGAGACCCTGCACCGGCGGGCGTGGCCGATCGGAGGGCAACTCCAGCTTCGAAGGAGCCTCGCTGAGTTGCTGCTGCCAGTACGAATTCAATTCCTCGAGAACTTTGCCCTGGAGATGGCGTCGTTGCCATAAGGCAAAGTCGGCATACTGAATCGGCAACTCAGGCAACGCGCATGTTTTTTCTTCGCGGAACGAAGCGTATAGCGGTGCCAACTCCTCGTAGAAAATCACTTTCGAGCGCAGGTCCCACCCAATGTGATGCGAAACGTGAAGCAGAATGTATTCGTCTTCATTCACCCGGTACAAGGTAGTTCTGAGCTTCAGATCCCGCGCCAGGTTGAAGGGTCTGGCCGAGTCTTCTCTGAGCAGACCGGCCAGCTCCGTCATACGCTGGCCTGCAGGGATATTCCGGAGGTCTACCTCGCCCATCTCGACAGCCCACTCCTTCGCGACTACGGGCAAAGGCTGCCCTTTGTAACTCAGAGTGAGCGTTCGTAGAACCTCATGTCGTCCGATCACTCCGTTGATAGCACGGCGAAGCGCGGCGACGTTGAGCGGACCCCGGATGCGCACCGGATAAGGGACGTTGTAGGCGGACGCGCCGGGCGTCAACTGATCAACCAGCCACAACTGCTGCTGGCCGAAGGACAGAACTCTGGGGTCTTTAGGACTTCGTCTCGGAATGACTTGATCGGATTCCGGCGCGCGCGCCTGCCGGAGCCGCTGCTGTAACAACGCCCGCTGTTCGGGTGAGAGCTGTTGGATCTTCTTCCCGACATCACTGGACAGCATTGGCTTCAATAGAGTGCCCCGAACTCTCGTCTACCGATTGCTCCCCGGCCGATCGCGTCCCCACACCGGTCCGGCTCAGATATTCTTCCATCTTCTCGGCGAGAATACGAACCGCCGGCTCCTGCATGACCGCGCGGTGATGTTTCACTGTCACTGGGATCTCGTAATGAAGGATGTCCCCGGTTACGTATTGCTGCCAGCCAAGGTACGGATCAGGATAAGGTCCCTGATCGCGAAATACCACCATGGATCCCGGATACCTCTGGTGCCGATAGGAGTGTTCCGCAATGGCATTGATATGCAGGAAATAGGAGTTGCGCAGGAACTCCGGAAGCGGCTTCTGACGATTGACGTAATAATCATACAAGCGGAGCCGCAGGATACGCGTCGTCCGGAACATGAACTTCCGTTTCGCTTCCTTGAACTGCTTCTTCCTCCAGTTCACCTGACCGCGTACCTTGTCCGCCAGGTAGCGGAGTTTCTTTTGGAAGGTCAAGCTTGAAATCTCTCGCAACCGCTGTTGGGCTCGAACCTGTACCGGCGCCACCTCTCCCGTTGAGTCCAGCGGCTTGTATTCAGGCGTGCTCGGCGCATTCAACATTGCCAGCATGCCTACCTTCTCCCCCATACGATGGAGTTGCTGCGCTATTTCGAATGCGACTAAGCCGCCGAAGCACCAGCCGCTTAACAGGTAAGGTCCCTGCGGCTGCACGGTACGCATTTCCTTGATGTAATGGGCAGCCATGTCTTGAATCGTCTTGTGTGCAAAATCGCGCCCATAAAGACCTTGCGACTGGAAACCGTAGACTGGCCTTTCGGGAGCGAGTTGCCGGGCGAGAGGATGGAACAAGATTACCGTTCCAGCCCCGCCGTGCACACAAAACAGAGGCGTCTTCGTCCCTTGCGGCTGCATGACCACCAGCGACGTCCATCGGCTGTTATTGCCATCTTGCCGCTGCAACATCGAAGCGAGTTTCTCGATAGTGGGTGCCTGGAACAGCGGCGCCGGCGGCAGGTCCTTGCCTAAGGTCCTTTCCACTTGCGCGAACAACTGCGCCGCGATAACCGAATCAACGCCGAGATCGAAGATATTGTCCGTGATCCCAATGGGTTTGATCGCGAGCACGCGTTCCCAGATCTCCACGAGTTGCCGTTCGAGATCGTTGCGCGGAGCCACGAACTCACGCTCGATGGCAGAGTTGTCGCGTGTCGGCAGCGGAAGTGCTTTGCGGTCGACCTTGCCGTTCGGAGTGAGCGGCATGGCATCCACGACGACGAATGCTGACGGCACCATGTAATCCGGCAGCTTTCTTTGAAGGAATTCGCGCAGCTCTCGCCCGATCGGACGTTCATCGGCAGCGGCCACCATGTACGCCACAAGGCGCTTGTCTCCGGGCTTGTCTTCGCGTGCGACGACAACGCAATGCTGCACCGAAGAGTGCGATGCCAGCACGGTCTCGATTTCGCCCAACTCAATCCGGTATCCCCGGATCTTCACCTGGTGATCAATTCGGCCGAGAAAAGAGATCGTTCCGTCAGGGAGGTACCGCGCCAGGTCACCCGTTTTGTACACGCGCGCACCGGCTTCGTCGCGAAACGGATCTGGAACAAACTTATCTTGGGTAAGATCGGGACGGTTCTGATAACCGCGCGCCAAACCATCGCCGGCGATGAGCAGTTGTCCTTCTTGCCCGACCGGCACTTGGTTCAGGGCATCGTCTACGATGTAGAACTGGGTGTTGGCGATGGGATGTCCGATCGGCACAGTTCCCTGGCCGCCACTTGTCACCTCATGAACGGCTGACCAGATCGTTGTTTCAGTCGGACCATACATATTCCACAACGACCCGCAGCGTGGCAGCAGTTTTTCAGCAAGCTCACGAGGGAAAGCTTCGCCACCGCACAAGATTTTCAGCTGTTTGTTTCCATTCCATCCGACTTCCAGCAGCAATCGCCAAGTGGCGGGTGTCGCCTGCATGACTGTGATGAGGGATTGCTGCATGCGCGTCTGCAGCTTCTTACCTTCGGATGCCTCTTCCCTGCTGATCACAACTACCTGCGCCCCTGTGACGAGCGGCAGATATATCTCAAGGCCGGCGATGTCGAAGCACAACGTGGTGACAGCGGCGACGACGTCGTCCTCACGAATCCCGGGCTCATCCTGCATCGTGCAGAGGAAATTGACCACGCTGCGATGCTCCAGCTGCACGCCTTTGGGCTGGCCGGTCGAGCCGGAAGTGTAGATGACATAGGCAAGGTTGCGCGCTTGCGAAACACACTCCAGATCTTCTCCGCTTCGACTTGCAATGGACGACCACTGCGCATCAATCAGCACAACTTCAGCTTGCTGATCCGGAAGACCGGGAAGAAGCCTCTCCTGCGTGATCAGAACAGGCGCCGAGGCGTCCTCCATGATGTACGCGATGCGGTCCTTGGGATAGGCTGGATCGAGAGGAACATAGGCGCCGCCTGCTTTCAAAATGCCGAGCAGACCGACCACCATGTCGAGTGAACGTTCGACACAGAGTCCCACCAGCACATCTGGTCCGACGCCGCGCTCGCGCAGGTAACGCGCAAGTTGATTCGCCCTGCGGTTCAGTTCCGCATACGTGAGCTTTTGCTCTTCAAAGGCGACGGCGACGCGATCACCACGTCGGGCAACCTGTGCCTCAAACAACTGGTGAACGCATAAATTTTGAGGATAATCTCGAGCGGTGTTGTTCCACTCGGCAGGTGGAAACAGCGAATCTACGGTTGCGCTGTGACTTTGCTGATCCATCGAGAGGCCCAAAAGCTAGCTCCTGCGCATGTTAGCCGGAGAACATCAGGTTTTTATTTCGGACACGCCGACCTTACCGGTCGTAATCAGGAATAAGTGCGAAGTTACATCGGGGGAAAGTAGAATCGAGCCTGATCGCCCGGGTTTCTCCACAACGGGGAAACAAAAAATTGCGGGAGAAACGCGAGTTCCTCACCTCTGGACAAGTATACTGATTTGTGAGAATCTTTCCACTAAATTGGTGCAGCGGAATCATCCATTCTCCCCGAACATTCTGGATTCCAGCACTTTAGTACCGTGCAGTAACTACGTGTTGATCCTCCCTGCGAACACTTAGCCACTTCAGCATGAATGGAACCTACGAACTCGTAATCAAGCCACGCAGCGGATGGCAGCCGATTGATTGGAAAGAGGTTTTCCTTCATCGCGAACTGCTGGGCTTTCTTGCGTGGCGCGACGTCAAGATCCGTTACCGGCAGACATTACTGGGCGGGCTATGGGCCGTGCTCCAGCCTCTGATTGCAATGCTGATCTTCACGTTCGTCTTCAACCGCATGGCCGGCGTGAAGAGTGATGGTCCGCCTTATCCCTTATTCGCGTTCGCTGGTTTGGCACCGTGGACATTTTTTGCCAATGCCGTGTCCACTTCGAGCAACAGCTTGGTCGCCAATCAGCAACTCGTTTCGAAGATTTATTTCCCGCGCGTCTTCATTCCCATCGGCTCGATCACCGCATTGCTCGTCGATCTCGGTTTCAGCCTTTTGCTTCTGTTCGCGATGATGCTGAAGTATCACTGGCCATTGACCCTGCATGCACTGCTGCTCCCGGTGTACATCGTGGCAGCGTTCCTGGCAGCGACGGGTTTAGGTCTGGTTTTCTCGGCTCTCAACGTCAGCTTCCGCGACGTCAAGTACGCCGTCCCGTTTCTTATTCAGATGGGACTTTTTGTAACGCCCGTCATCTATCCGATCCATTACCTGCCGGCGCGGCTTCGTCCCCTGCTTGGTCTTAACCCTATGACTGGTGTTGTTCTGGGATTTCGTTCGGCATTGCTCGGTAGTACGCCCGAGTGGGGCCTGATCGAGACCTCGCTCGTGGTCAGCGTCTTGCTGGCAATCGTGGGATTACTCGTCTTCCGGCGCATGGAGCGGCGCTTCGCCGACATCATCTGATGCAACCGATCCTGGAATTCCGAAATGTTTCGAAGGAGTATGTGCTGGGCGGCCACGCTCGGAAACACGACACCTTCCGCGAGATCCTGGTGCGATCCGCCAAGAAGCCTCTCGCGCTGCTCACTGGAAAATACGAGAAACGCCAGGAAGAGCGGTTCTGGGCATTACGGGACGTCACTTTCGACGTCGATCCCGGCGAAGTCATCGGTGTCATCGGCAGAAATGGCGCGGGTAAGAGCACTCTGCTGAAGATCCTGTCTCGTATCACCGATCCGACGGAAGGCTACATCAAAGCCCGTGGCCGGCTGGCCAGCCTGCTTGAGGTGGGAACCGGTTTCCACCCGGAACTGACCGGCCGCGAGAACATTTATCTCAATGGCGCGATCCTCGGCATGCGCAAGTCCGAGATCGCCTCTAAGTTCGATGAGATTGTCGCCTTCTCGGAAATCGAACAGTTCCTTGACACGCCCGTGAAACGCTATTCGAGCGGCATGTACGTCCGCCTGGCTTTCGCGGTGGCCGCCCATCTCAATCCGGAAATTCTGGTTGTGGACGAAGTGCTGGCAGTCGGCGATATGAGCTTCCAAAAGAAGTGCCTCGGCAAAATGAGCGAGGTCAGTCGCGGCGGCCGCACTGTGCTTTTCGTGTCGCACAATATGGCGGCGGTGCAGAACCTCTGCTCGCGCGGGATCGTGCTCAGGCAGGGTAATCTCGCCTTCAATGGAACCGTCAACGAAGCGATCGATTATTACTTGAACAGTGTTTCCGGCGAGGGCGCCCACGGACACATCATTGACCTCTCGAGTGCGCGACGGAACAACCCACGTCGTCCGCGCTTGCTGAACAAGCTTGAGTTCTACACGGATGGCGACACTCCGATGCGCGGCAGCCTTCCCATGGGGAGCGCGTTGAAAATGCGCATCCACTTCCCTCTCAGTGAACCCGCCGACGACTTCGAAATCGGCATCGGTTTCGACAACATGTATGGGCAGCGTGTCTTCACTGCCCACAGTTGGTTCGAGCCGGACAGAACGCACACGGAACGCGTCGGACCTCAAGTCTTCGTGTGTGAGATTCCAAGTTTGACGCTTGTACCCGGGCAGTACACGCTGCGCGTTTGGCTCGATGTGAATGGCGATGAAGTCGATCTCGTCGACGACGCAGCCCGCATTCAAGTCATTGAGTCCGATTATTACGGCACCGGGAAAGTGCCATGGAATGGAACATTCGTCCTGAAACATCGCTGGCGGCTCGAACAGGCCAATGGCGCCAGTTCCGCGCATCCCTAGAATTCATTGTTTCGTTCGCTCTCTGCGATGAAAACAATTCGTTTCACGCCCGAGATTCTCGACCTTTTCAGCTCTGCCAGTCACGACCGTAATCCTCTGCATCTTTCCCACGAGTATGCGAGGCGCACTCCGTACGGCGGCCGCGTGGTCTTTGGCATTCTCGACGCGGTCACCGGACTCTCGCAAGTGCCTGACCGCCGTGGGATGACGCTCGCGAGTATCGAATTGGAATTTTTCGACACTGCCTTGCTGGGAATTGACTACGCCATGCAGGTTGCAGAAAGCGGATCGGACTGCACTGTCCGGATCAATGACGGCCGCCGTCCCGTACTCGAAGCGGTGCTGACCTTTCGCGCGGGAATGCCTCAGGTTGTCGGTGAAACTCACGCCTGGCACTCGCTGCCAGAACCGAAGGACAGGTCTAGCGCAGACTTGGTGGCGGGTGAGCAACTTCAAGAACAGTATGCGCCTGCCCTCGACTCACTCACCCATCTCCGTTCGCAGCTGCGACTGTCACAGCATTGGCTTTCCGATGTTCACCTCGCGGCCCTGATGTGGGCGAGCTACCTGATCGGCATGGAGATGCCCGGTAGAAAAGCTTTGTTCTCACGATTGAGAATCGACTTTCTCGAAGCGGGCGCCGTGAGCTTCCCGTTCGACTACACCGCTTCCATCAGCGAAGTGAGCGATCTGGGCGAGCTGACCATAGAAGCTAGCCTGGCCACTCACGGGAGAACTTGGGCGAAAGCTACTCTTGCCGCCCATGTTCGCGAAGAACTGACGCCGGCCACAACCGAAGCCATCGAGAAGTTGGTGGGAAGCTCGGCAGCTTTGTCGGGCAAAGTCGCCTTCGTCACTGGGGCTAGCCGAGGGCTGGGCGCGGCCGTTGTCCGTGCTCTGGCCTTGCACGGTTCTACCGTCGTCGCCAATTTCGCATCGAGCACGACTGCCGCTGAGCAGCTACGCGATTCGCTCGCCAGCGCCCCAGGACGCGTCCTTCTTGAGCCTGGTAACATCGCGGACCCAAGCTTCTGTAACGAAGCTCGTGAACGGCTGGCGTCCAAATACGGACGTCTTGATTTTCTAATCTGCAACGCATCTCCCCCGCTCTTACCCCTGTGGCTTGAGCCCGCAGCAGCAAATCGTGTATCGGCGTTTATCGAGAAGAGCGTCGCGATGGTCAGTTCCCCCATGATGTCGTTTCTGCCCTTGCTCGGTTCTTCGAAAGGCTGGAACGTCCTGATTTCTTCGACTGCCGTACTACAGCCGCATCCTCACTTCCCGCATTACCTGGTGGCGAAGTCTGCCGCTGAAGCACTCGTGCGCGCAGCCAGCACTGAATATCGTGCCGTAAGCTCGATCATCGTCAGGCCCTCACGCTTGCTGACTGACCTTACGAACACCCCGCTCGGGCGAAGGGGCGCTCTTCCACCCGAACATGTAGCCGCCGCGGTTCTTCGACGAGTTCTGGGGCCGCCCTGTTCCGGTAAGGTTGAGATTCTTGAAGGCTTTAGTTCGCAACCTGCTGAAAAAGCAGGTGCTTAGCTCTTCACGCTTCCTGTGGTTTGGTGCAAGCGGATCGACCGGCGATTTGCGTTTGGAATGGGGCTCAGCTAAGCTCAATTGCAACTCGGGCCGAGTGGCAGTCCCATAAAGTGCAAAACTTTGCACTTGTATCGCTCTCCCTCCGGTGGTTTGCCTAAGTCTCGGAAATCGAGGTACTTACACCGTTTTTCTCCCCCAAAGATTGGAAGGATAAGTGCAGTTGTGGGTACAAGCTTTTTGCTCGAGAGCAAGGAAGTCCCCTGTCCTTGTTCAAGTGATGGGTGGTAATCGGGTGGTTTTTCACCACTAGACAGTTCAGTCTTCATGAGCGAACTGAAGGAACGCATCGCGGGGATGTCCCTTGACCAACGTGCTCTGCTGGAGCAGCGGCTTTTGCGCGCCCGCAAGCAACAAGTCCGAGCGGTCACCATTTCGCGCCGGCAATCGTCGGATCCCGCATGGCTCTCCTTCGGCCAGCAGCAAATGTGGTTTCTCGATCAACTGGCACCCGGGACCTCGACCTACAATATCCCGGATGTAATGCAGCTTACCGGACCACTCGACATCAACGGGCTCGAACAGGGACTCCGTGGAGTGATTGAGCGACACGAAGTATTGCGCACGCGAATTGCGTCAGTAGATGGAAACCCAATTCCGGCGGTGAACAAGACCTGGGAATTTGCCATTCGCCAGTTTGACCTGCGCAACTTGCCGGAACAAGAGCGCAAATCCGAAGCCGCAAGAATTCTTCGCGAACAGGTGCGCCAGCCCTTCGATATCGCTCAGGATCTCATGCTGCGAGCTGCCCTGGTCCGGCTGGCAGACGAGCGGTTCTGGCTTCTGCTACTGACGCATCACATCGCATGGGACGTTTCCTCGCGCGCAGTGCTGTACGGGGAACTTGCCGGGACCTATCGTGCGTTAACCAGCCATGGCGCGGGGAAGCCTCCCGAGTTACCGATTCAGTATTCCGACTTCGCGGCCTGGCAGCGACAGAGACTTCAGGGAAAGACTTTCGAACAGCAGGCTTCTTACTGGCGAGATCAATTGAGCAATGCCGCTCACGTGTTAAGCCTGCCAACGGACCGTCCGCGGCCTGCTGCTCAATCCTTCCATGGCGCCAAGCACTTCTTTTCACTGCCTCCCGCCTTGGTGGAATCGGCCAAAGCTCTCAGCCGTGAGCAGAGTGCGACGCTCTTCATGGCGTTGCTGGCGTCGTTTGCCGCGTTCCTGCACGGCTTGACGGGACAAGAGGACATCTCGATCGGTTCGCCGATGATCGGCCGCAACTATCCCGAGCTCGAGAACCTGATTGGCTTCTTCATCAACACGACGGTTTTGCGATTCACGCCTTCGCCTTCGACCACCTTCCGACAACTGGTGGAACAGGCGCAGAAAATTACATTGGGAGCTCACAGTCATTCCGACGTTCCCTTTGAGAAGCTGGTCGAAATTGCGCGGCCGCGTCGCGATCCCAGCCGCATGGCGCTCATCCAGGTAAATTTCCGAGTCCAGAGTGGATCGGCTCCCCACCTCGACTTGCCCGGAATGCAAGTTGAGCCGATGTTCGAATTTATCGACACCGGTACGGCAAAGTTCGATCTGGCCCTAGAGATCGCGCCCGACGGCAGCAGCGATAGTTTCTTCGAATACAACACGGATTTGTTTGAGCCCTCAACCATTAAGCGTTATGTAACCGAATTTGAACAGGTACTTGCCGCTCTCACTCGCCAGCCCGACCTTCCCCTGGCGTCGATCGACGCGGTGAATCAACTCAGAAGGAGAACCCGTCCCGTGGAAAACGTCAGCGACAAACCAAAGGCAAAGAGCTTGAAGGATTTCAAGCGGAAGGCAGTGGACCTTTCGCAAGCGACACTTCACACCACGACGCTAGCGCCGGGGCATAAGTTGCCGCTGCTCGTCACTCCGGCAGTCGAGAACTTCGATCTGGCCGATTGGGCCAAGAACAATCGTTCCTTCATCAACAGCAAGCTCGTCGAGCACGGCGCCATCCTGTTCCGCGGGTTCAACCTGGAAAATCCGGTCGATTTCGAGCGCGTCGCTTCCAGCATCTGCTCGGAACTATTCGCTGAGTATGGCGACCTGCCGCGGGAAGGCGTTGCCGGCAAGATTTACAAATCGACTCCGTACCCCGCCGACAAGATGATCCTGTATCACAACGAGAGCTCGCACATGTCGCGTTGGCCGCGCAAAATCAACTTCTATTGCGCGCAACCGGCTGAACAGGGCGGAGCTACGCCCGTCGCCGACTGCCGTGACGTCGCCCGTCAAATGGATCCGGTGATCCTGCAAGAGTTCGAAGAGAAAGGTCTGATGTACGTTCGCAACTTTTCTCCGGGACTCGACGTCAGCTGGCAACAGTTCTTCCACACGGACGATCGGGAACTCGTCGAGAGGCAGTGCAACGAGGCTGGCATGACCTGTCAATGGACCGCCAACGACGGCTTGCGCGTGGCACAACTCTGCCAGGCGGTCACTCGGCACCCGGTGAGCGGCGAAAAGATTTTCTTCAACCAGGTGCAACTACACCACGTGTATTGCCTGGATCCCGAAGTCCGCGATTCCCTGCTCTCGATCTTCAAGCGCGAGGATTTGCCCCGCCATGTGTACTACGGCGACGGCAGCGAAATACCGGACGCGGTGATGGAGCACGTTGGACAGGTTTACGAGAAGTGCGCCGTGCGTTTCCAGTGGCAGAAGGGCGACATGATCACTGTCGATAACATGCTCGTTTGCCATGCTCGCGATCCGCACGTCGGCGCTCGCAAGATCTGCGTCGCTATGGGCGAAATGATTACTGCAAAAGACGCGGCTGCCATGGGCAAGGCCGCCAGCAACTAGGGACCAGGAGGACTCGATGTCGGAAGCAACCGTAGCCGGCTTTCAACTTTCACCACAGCAGAAGCATGTTTGGATGTCCGCGGGAGAGCAGTCTCCGCGTGTGGCCATTGCCGTTCAACTCGACGGAGCGCTGAACGCAGATGGCCTCAAATCCGCGCTCAATGCGGTTGTAACCCGCCACGAGATTCTGCGCACGAGCTTTGAACGCCGTCCCGGAATGAGAGTTCCCGTGCAGGTCGTGCAGGAACAAATGATTCCCTCTTGGGAGAATGTTGATCTCCGCTCGATTCCGGCTGAGCAACAGAGTTCAAAGGTGGACGAGCAGTTCGCGGCGGCATGTGCTGCCGAGAGTAAGACCGCAGTTCACGCAACGCTCATTGTGCTCTCGGAAAACAAGCGTGTACTGATTCTCTCGTTGCCTGCGCTTTGCGCCGATGCGGCTAGCCTGCAGAACATGGTTCGCGAGATTGCCGACAACTACTCGGCCAAGTCCAACGACGAAGAGGTATTTCAATACGCCGATTTCGCATCCTGGCAGAACGAACTTCTCGCGCAAGCCGACGATGATGCCAAGGCAGGCCAGCAGTACTGGAACAACTTGCTGGCAGACTTCGTCACAAACGTGAAGTTGCCGTTCGAAAAGAAACCCGCCGAAATCGGCCTGCGTCCCGAATCGATAGCGATCGACGTTCCTAAGTTACCCGCACAGGTCAGCAGCGATGCGGCCTCATTCTTCGCCGCGTGCTGGCACACTCTGCAATGGAGACTCACGGGACAGACGGGCATCGTGGTCGGCAATGTTTGCGACGGGCGTAATCACGAAGAAGTTGTGGGCGCGATAGGGCTGTACACGCGCTCGCTGCCAATTCCTTATGAATTCACGCCAACCCGCAGCTTGTTATCCGTGATGCAGGACCTGCGGAACATCAAATCGGCTGCTTACGAACAACAGGATTACCTGGCACTCGACCAGAGCACGCAAGACCTGCCCATCGCGTACGCAACCGAAAGTCAACCTGCGTCCATGACCGCGAACGGCGTTTCATTTGCGGTTACGAATGAGGCCGCTGACACGCAACGATTCCGGATGCAGTTGCGCTGCATCACAAGTGGGAACTCGGCGACTCTTGAGCTTCGCTACGATCCTGCTTATTTCTCCCGTTCCGCCGCCGAACGCGTCGCCACAACGCTAAGCGCCCTGATCCGCAGCGCGGCTAAGAATCCTGACGCCGCCATCGCGGACTTGGACATTCTCACGGATGCGGAGCGTCAACAGGTTGTCGCTGAGTTCAATCAGACTGCGGCGGAGTTCCGGCGCGAGCAATGTGTTCACTACTTGTTCGAACAACAGGCACAAAGTGCTCCGAACCAGCCAGCTCTTCGTTTCGGCGAAACCTCGCTGACCTACGCGGAGCTCAACAAGCGCGCCAACCAACTCGCCCACGCTCTTCGCAGCTGTGGGGTAAAGCAAGACGTCGCGGTTGGTTTATGCTTGGACCGCTCGGCCGAGATGATCGTGGCCTTGCTGGGCATTATCAAAGCCGGGGGCGCTTACGTTCCTCTGGTTCCCGACAATCCGAAAGCCCGACTGGCTCACCAACTCACCGAAACCAAAGCTCCGGTGGTGATCACGGAAAGCAAACACCTGGCTAACCTGCCAGAGTTTTCCGGCAAGACTATTTGCCTCGATTCCGACAGCGACATGCTCTCGAAGCAGTCACCCGAGAATCCCGAGCACATCAATGCTGCGGAAAACACCGTCTATGTTATCTACACCTCGGGTTCTACCGGGGTACCGAAAGGCGTGGCCGTCTCGCATGCCAACCTGGTGAATTATTCCACGTTTATCTTGACCAAGCTGAGCGCGAAATCCGTCGCGCTGAATTTTGCGACGGTATCAACCTTGGCTGCCGATCTTGGAAACACAGCGATCTTCCCTTCGCTGATCTCTGGCGGCTGCCTGCACGTGATTGGCTACGAGATGGCGATGGCAGGAAATCTCTTTGGCGACTACGTGAAGCGTCACCCCATCGACGTCCTGAAGATCACGCCGTCGCACCTGAATTCCTTGCTCGCCTCGCCTGAAGGAGAGAACCTTCTTCCGCGCAAGTACCTGGTCCTCGGCGGCGAAGCGGCGACCTGGGACCTGGTGAGCCGTATCAAAGCTGCCGGCAAGTGCGCTGTCATCAATCACTATGGGCCAACCGAAGCGACCGTCGGATGCTGCACGTTCAGCGTGGCGGATAACGACGTCACGGAATGGAATCCCTCCACGGTTCCAATCGGCCGGCCGATTGCCAACGATCGTGTCTACATCCTCGATCAGCAGATGCGTCCGGTTCCGGTGGGAGTACCCGGAGAACTTTGTATCGGTGGTGCAGGTATTGCGAAGGGCTATCTCAATCAGCCGCAGCAGACCGCCGAGCGCTTCGTTAAAGATCCGTTCTCGAATGACAGCAACGCTCGACTCTATCGCACAGGAGATTTGGCGCGATTCCTGCCCGACGGCAATGTCGAGTTCCTCGGACGAATTGACCAGCAAGTGAAGATTCGCGGCTATCGCGTCGAACCGGCGGAAATTGAGAACCTGCTCAAGAAACATGTAGCCATTCAGCAGGTGGTCGTCGTACCCCAGGAAGACAAGAACGGGGACAAGCGCCTGGTGGCATACGCAGTGTCGAACCGCAAACCGGCTCCGACCAGCGACGAGTTGCGATTCTTCCTGCAGGAGCGCTTACCTGACTACATGGTTCCGGCAGCGATCGTCCTGCTCGAGACGCTTCCGCTTACGCGCAACGGCAAAGTCGACACCTCGGCGCTTCCTTCGCCGGAAGAAGTCGTGACACAGCGCATCGTGATTGCCCCGCGTAACCCGGTCGAGCAGGGACTCGCCGACATCTGGCGTCAGGTCTTAAAACTCGAAGAGATTGGCGTCAATGACAACTTCTTCGACCTCGGTGGCCATTCGCTGTTGGCTACCCAGGTCATCTCGCGAGTTCGCAGCACGTTCCATGTCCAACTGCCGCTGCGCAGCTTGTTTGATTCGCCGACGGTCGCCGGCCTAGCCGACGAGATCGCCCGCATGCCGCAGAACTCGGAAGATGATGAAGTGGCCAAGCTGCTAGCCGAGTTAGAGGGCATCTCCGATGAAGAAGCCGAGCGCTTGCTCGCCAATGATCTGCAGGACGGCGACGGCTCCAGTTCGGGGAACCGTTAATGGACCTTCGTGAGGTCCGCGCGATTGTCACCGGCGCGGCAAGCGGACTAGGTCAGCATTTTGCGGTTCAGCTTGCCCGTGCCGGCGCATCCGTTGCGGCCGGTGATGTTGACATAAAAGGTTTGGAGCGGCTTGGAGCACTCGCCGATGGGGCCGCCGAGCGTATTTGGGGCTCAAAGCTGGATGTTTCGCAGGAGGCTTCTGTCGCGGCGTTCGTGAAGGAGGCTTTCCAAAAGTTCGGCGGGATCAACGTTGTCATCAACAACGCCGGTATTCTGCGCGATGGACTTCTGGCAACGAATGAAGCCGGGTGGATCAAGAAACTGCCCACCGCCCAGTGGAAGCAAGTACTCGACGTGAACCTTACCGGACCTTACTTGTTGACGCGTGAAGTCATGGGCGAAGTGCTGGCCAAAGGTGTAAAGCCGAGCGTGGTCGTCAACATCTCCTCCATTTCCCACGACGGCAATCCTGGACAGTCGAACTACTCTGCCTCAAAGGCTGGACTGGATGCCGCGACTCGTACCTGGGCTTTGGAACTGGCCAAGCATGGTGTCCGCGTCGGAGCTGTCGCGCCGGGGGTGATCGATACGCCGATGCTTAAGCACATCTCCGACGAGGCAATGAAATCGCTGGTAGCAGGCATTCCCGTAGGCCGTATTGGACGGCCCGAGGAAGTCTGGCAGGCGGTGAAATTCATCATCGAATGTGATTTCTTTACCGGACGAGTGATCGAGGTAGATGGCGGGGCAAGCTTTTAACGCGTTTCCGAGAAGTAATCCGTGAAAGATTACTTTAGTGACAAGGTTCGGAAGCGGCAGATACGGCGAGCATTGATACGATGAGTCAGGAACGGCTTTTCTCATCATGGTGTTCGAGCCGTGGGGTGGATTCAGGGGACATGCAGTCGATGAAAATCGCAGTTGCGGCCAGCTTCACGGCCGAGCCGCTGGTGAATTCGCTCCAGTTCTGGAGCAACAAGCTGGCGTGGCAGGCGACGGTCGAGTTCGCCGCCTATAATCAGGTTTTCCAGCAGCTTCTCGATCCTTCCAGCTTGGTGTCTACGAATGCGAACGGAGTCAATCTCATCCTTGTCCGTCCCGAGGATTGGCTCAGATACGACTCTGGAAAATCCGCGCATGACTCAGACTCCACATTTCAGCAGAGTGCGCAAGAACTGATTGCCGCAGTTCGTAGCGCCGTAGCCCGCAGCCAAAGTCCCTATATAGTTTGCATCTGCCCCGCTTCTCCTTCTCGGGCAAACGACGATGCGGTTCTTAAGGCCGAACAGGTCCTCCACTCCGCACTCGAAAACATCTCGGGCGTTCACATCCTGAGTTCCACGCAGCTGTTATCGGCCTACCCCGTCGATCGCTACTACGATCCCGACCAGGACGAGATCGGCCACATCCCGTATACGTCGGAGTTCTTTGCTAGTCTCGGAAGTTCGATCGCTCGCAAGATCTATGCTCTTCGCCGCAGTCCCTATAAAGTCATCGCGGTCGATTGCGACGAGACGCTCTGGAAAGGTGTGGTCGGCGAAGCGGGCCCGGAAGGCATTGAGATCGATGCCGGGCGGAAATCGCTTCAGGAATTTCTAATTCGCCAGCACGACGCCGGCATGCTGCTCTGCCTGTGCAGCAAGAACAACCCGGATGATGTCGAGGAGGTTTTCCGCCTTCGGACAGACATGCCGCTGAAGCGCGAGCACATTGTTGCGTCGCGCGTGAACTGGAATCCCAAATCAGGCAACTTGCGCGAGCTTGCTTCAGAACTCAATGTCGGACTCGACAGCTTTGTGTTCATCGACGATAGCCCCATGGAATGCGCGCAGGTTCGGACAGCTTGTCCGGAAGTATTAACCCTGCAGTTGCCCGCTTCCGATTCGATCACGCAATTCGTCGCGAACATCTGGGCTTTCGACAAAGAGAAGATTACTGAAGAAGACCGCCGGCGCACGGCCTCCTATCGCGAGAACCGTGATCGCGAAGAGTTCCGGCAGCAGACCAGTTCACTCGAAGACTTCCTCGCGGGCCTGCATCTCAACGTTGAAATCTCCCGGGTGACTGACGATCAATTGGCCCGGGTAGCGCAACTTACGCAACGTACCAACCAGTTCAATTGCACCACGCGGCGTCGAACCGAAGAGGAAATCAAGAACGCCTGCGATTCGGGTGAACTGGAATGTCTTGCGGTTTCGGTGAGTGATCGTTTTGGCGATTACGGCCTCGTCGGCGCAGTAATGTACAAAGCCGACCGGGAAGGGCTCGCGGTCGATACCTTCCTTCTCAGTTGCCGCGTCCTCGGTCGTGGTGTCGAACATCGCATACTCCGCGACTTGGGGGAAATCGCCGAATCACGGAATCTGGCGCGGGTTGATGTTCAGTTCTTTCCGACCAAGAAAAATGCTCCTGCTCTGAGTTTTCTCGAGAGCATCGCTGCACAATTCACGCAATCAGACGGGAATAGTTACACTTTCCGTATTCCGTCCGATTATGCAGCAAAACTCTCCGACCGCCAGATTTCAGCTACCGCTGAGACGGCCGCGAAGATCGTTCGCGAGCAGGAAACAATGCCAGCCGCCACCTCGTTTGTAACGGCAAAGTCGGAATTGTTTCAGGAAGTTGCGTCCACGCTTATCACGGCCCAGGCGATTGCTCGAGCTATCCGTCAACACAAAGGCGTATCTGATTCGATCTCATCCGGAGCCCCTCAGTCGGCCGAGGAACAGGCCGTTATGGAAGCGTGGAGTGAAGTTCTCGGAGTTGAGGTTAGCGCATCCGATGACTTCTTTGCTCTTGGGGGCGATTCGCTCCTTGCGACCCAAGTTATCTCCCGCTTGCGGCAGGTCTGCGGAGTGCGTCTCCACCTTCGCGATATATTTGACCACCCAACCGTCGCTGAACTAGCCGGCGCAATCCGTAATGTCGGATCGAAGTCGAAACAGCCAAATGTCGCTCCGGTAGCTGACACCCAACCTGAGCAACGGGCTTCGACGGCGATACCGCGCCGCCGCGATGGCGATCGCTGTGCGTTGTCATTTGCGCAGCAGCGCTGGTGGTTCTTAAACCAGTGGGCTCCCGGAACAGCCGACCATTTATCCCTGGTGCTTCGTCTTAGAGGTGCTCTGAATCGCGACGCGCTGGAGCGCGCTATCACGGCGTTGCTGGAACGTCATGAGGTGCTCCGCACCGGATATATTCTGGTCAATGGCAGCCCCTTGCAGGTGATTTCACCGACGGCTTCCGCTCGTCTTGCAGATGTCGATTTGACTCAGGTCAGCGGCACAACTCGCGAGGCCGAGCTTCTTACCTTGGTTGAGCAGGAATTCCGAAAGCCGTTCGACCTCTCTGCAGATCCAATTCTGCGCACCACGCTGGTTCGGCTGGCGGACGATGACCATGCTCTTGTGTTGGTGATGCACCACATCGGCTCGGACGGCTGGGCGCGCGGAATCCTGCTGCGTGAACTGCAAGCGTTCTACAACGCTTTTGTGTCCGGCACGCGTCCCGACCTTCCCGCCCTTCCCGCGCAATACGCGGATTATGCGCTTTGGCAGCGCGACCGCATGGCGAGTGGCGGATTGGACGAGCAGTTCGCGTTTTGGAGAAAACAACTCGCAGGCGCGCCATCGATTCTGGAATTGCCCACGGACCGGCCCCGGCCGAGCACGCAAGACCTTCGTCAAGGCGTGCACATTCACACTGTCTCCAGGGATCTGCTCGACCGCTTGGAAATGTTGAGTCAACAGGAAAATGCAACGCTATTCATGACGTTGCTCGCCGCCTATGAGGTTCTACTGTATCGCTACAGCGGGCAGGAAGATCTAGTAGTCGGCAGCCCTGTGGCGGGCCGAGGTCAAGCTGACGTGGAAGGACTGATCGGCTGCTTCATCAACATGGTGGTGTTCCGCAACCGTGTCTCTCCGGAAGAAACCTTTCGATCCCTCTTGGCGCGTGTGCGTGACACTGCATTCGCGGCACAAGATAATCAAGACGTCCCCTTTGAGCGCCTGGTCGAAGAGTTTGAGCATGGCCGTGATATGAGCCGTGCGCCGGTGTTCCAGGTCGTATTTGCGCTGGAAAACCTTCTTGCCAAACCAAATTTCTCCAATCTCTCCGTGGATCTGCGCGAAGAAGAAACCCGAACCGCCTTTCACGACCTGAGTTTGTTCATTGCCCCGCATGAGAACGGGCTGCGCGTTCGCTTCGAGTACCGGCAGGATCTTTTTAACGCGGACACCATCGAGCGCATGGCCGGACATTTTGAGAATCTGCTCGCCGCGATCGCCGCTAATCCTGACCATTCCCTGGCCAGCATGCCGATGCTCGGTGAAGGAGAACGCCGCCAGTTGCTTCACGGCTGGAACGAGACTCGAGATTTCCCGCTCTCTGTTTGCATTCATCAGCTGTTTGAAGAACAGGCTAAGCGCGTCCCGCAAAATGTGGCGCTAGTTTGCGACGGACAAGCCATGAGCTACGCAGAGCTCAACGCCCGGTCAAATCAACTTGCGCGCTATCTCTCGCGAATGGGTGTAGCTCCAGACGTGCTCGTCGGCTTGTGCGTCGAGCGTACTCTCGAGATGGTCGTGGGGATTCTGGGAATCCTGAAGGCGGGCGGGGCCTACTTGCCGCTCGATCCACGCTATCCGAAAGACCGACTCGCATTCATGGTCGACGATGCGAAACCCCCGGTCGTGTTGACGCAGTATGAGCAAAAGGAATCACTGCCGGATGTCGCCGGCCAAGTAATCGCACTCGATGCGGACTGGGCTGAGATTGAGCGCGAAGATGCGTCTGCCCTGCCCTGCCCTGCAACGCCTGAGAATCTCGCCTATGTGATTTACACCTCCGGCTCTACCGGGCGGCCAAAAGGTTGCCAGATCACCCACGCGAACGTGGTTCGCCTGTTCAGCGCGACCCAGCACTGGTATGGCTTTGACGAGCACGATGTCTGGACCATGTTCCACTCGTACGCATTCGACTTCTCCGTCTGGGAACTGTGGGGCGCACTGATCTACGGTGGCAAGATGGTCGTCGTGCCTTATCTGGTGAGCCGCTCTCCGGAGGATTTTTATCGGCTCCTCGAAACTGAGAAGGTCACCGTCCTCAATCAGACTCCATCTTCATTCCGCCAACTCATGCACGCAGAGGAGATGCTCGGAGGCAAACGCAACCTGGCGTTGCGCTACGTCATTTTCGGCGGCGAGGCGCTCGAGATGCAAAGCCTGCGGCCGTGGTTCGAGCGCCATGGTGATCAGAAGCCTCGCCTGGTGAACATGTATGGCATCACCGAGACTACCGTACACGTCACCTATCGTCCGCTTTCGCTTGCTGACACAGCGGGCGGCAGCGTCATCGGTTGTCCTATTCCGGACCTTCAGGTTTACTTACTCGATCGCTACCTGCAACCTGCTCCGATCGGCGTTCCCGGCGAAATGTTCGTGGGAGGCGCAGGCGTCGCCCGTGGTTACCTGAACCGACCCGAACTGAACGCGGAGAGATTCATCCCGGACCCATTCCGCCACGAGGAAGGCCGGCGGCTGTACAAGTCCGGAGACTCCGCTCGCCGTTTAGCCAACGGCGATATCGAATATCTGGGCCGCATCGACCAGCAGGTAAAGATTCGCGGCTTCCGCATCGAGCTTGGCGAGATCGAAACCGTTCTTGCGAAATTCCCCGCGGTGCGCGAATCAGTTGTCGTCGTCAGCACAGATAAGTCAGGCGAGAAGCGCCTCATCGCCTATGTCGTCCCGCAGAAGGGCCAGACTATTAACAGCAGCGAACTGCACGGCTTCCTGAAGGATCGCCTACCCGAGTACATGGTTCCCGCCGCTTTCGTGAAGCTGGAGCGCATGCCACTGACCTCCAATGGCAAGATCGATCGCCGAGCTCTACCGGATGCCGACCTCAGCCGCCACGATGAGCAACAGTCCTACATCGCTCCGCGAACTCCGCTCGAAGAAGAAGTTGCGGCGGCATGGCAGGAAGTGCTAGGCACGGAGCGAACTGGGATTAACGATAACTTCTTCGAGATTGGCGGGCATTCCCTGCTGGCGACACGCGTCATCATGCTCCTGCGCAGCAAACTGGGACTGAATCTCTCGCTCCGGATGCTGTTTGAGAATCCCACGGTAGCCGGTATGGCGGCTGCCCTGATGCAGACCCTCGTCGATCAAGCCGAGGAGTCGGCCGTGGTGGAAATGGTCAGCGAAGTCGAGAGCCTTTCCGACGAAGCTGCCAGGGCACTCCGCGCGCAAGTGTCACAGAGTCCAAATGTAGAAGCTCGAACAGATGCTATGGCGGATGCTGGCAACTGAGTAGAACCGAAGCTGGTGAACTATGAAGCTACCTAATTTCTTAATCATCGGATCAGCCAAGTGCGGAACAACCTCGCTTTTTCATTACCTGCACCAGCATCCGCAAGTTTTCATGAGCTTCCCGAAGGAACCTACCTTCTTTGGAAACGAAGGAACCTCCGGACTCTTCAACGGTCCGCATGATGAAGACCGCGCCTACCACAGCCGCGTAGTCACAACAATCGAAGATTATGGGAAGCTGTTCGACGGGGTGAAGGATGAAAAGGCGCTCGGCGAAGCCAGCATCTACTACTTGTACTTGCCCAAAGCCCCGGAGCAGATCAAGAAGTACGTGCCCAACGTGAAGATGTTCGCCGTCCTGCGTAATCCGGCTGATCGCGCCTACTCCGCTTATTTACACGTGGTTCGCCAGGCGCGCGAGAAACTGCCGTTTGCTCAGTCACTGGCGCAGGAAGATCGTCGAATCCGTGAGAACTGGAATCCTCTCTGGCATTTCAAAGCGATGGGCTTCTATTCCGAGCAGGTCAGGCGCTACTACGACATGTTCGGACGCGAGCAGGTAAAGGTATATCTGTACGAAGATTTACAGAAGCGCCCGTTGGCCGTGATAAAGGAAATCCTCGACATTCTGGAAATTGATAATTCTTTCGTTCCCGATATGTCTAAGCGCTACAAAGAGTCGTATGTGCCAAGGCTTCCCAAACTCGAAATGGCATTACACAAGACACGCGTGGCGATCGATCTGAATCAGAATTATGTGCCTCGGCGACTTCGCTGGAAAACGGTCAGCACGGCGAAGGCTCTGATTGACCGCGTGGCTGGACCGAACCGTATGACGCCACCTCCGATCCCTGAGGCGGACCGCGCACAACTTCTCGAAGAGTATCGAGATGACATATTTCGCCTGGGTGACTTGATCGGACGCGATCTGTCGCACTGGTGCAGTCCGGTCGGCGTCGGCGCAAAGACCGCTGTTTAGCTAGGGCTGATTGTCGCCGAGATCGGCAAAGATTTATGGAGCTTCGGAGAAATGAGTAACGAATCCACCGGCACCGGCTTGTCTGCTGCAAAGCAGGCGTTGCTCCGCGCCCGGATGCAGCAGCGCACTACGCCAAGCACAATTCCTACGCTCAAACAGAAGATTGCGCCCCTGTCATTTGCCCAACAGCGACTCTGGTTTCTGGACCAGTTTTATCCGAAGTCGTGCGCCTACAACGTACCGCGCGTATTCCGCCTGACAGGAAAGCTTGACGAGACTGCACTGCAAACCGCTCTCGATCAGTTGGTACAACGACACGAAACTTTTCGCAGCACATTCAAAACCGTCCAGGAAGAGCCGGTTCAAGTAATCGGCGAACCACGATCAGTCTCGCTGGGTATCGTCAATCTTACTCGGGCGGCGGAAGTGCAGTGCGAAAGCGAGTCACGCAAGCTGATCATGGCGGAGGTGGAGCGTCCCTTCGACTTGTCATCTGACTTGATGATCCGGGCCACGCTTCTGCGTCTACAAGCGGAAGAGCACATCCTCGTGCTTATGACACACCATATCGTGTCCGACGGATGGTCCAAGGGCGTGATGTTTTCCGAGCTGGCGGCTCTCTACAATGCCGCGGTGGCCCACAAGGCCGCCGATCTTCCACCCTTGCCGATTCAGTATGCCGACTTCGCGGCTTGGCAGAAGACTTTCGTCAAGAGCGCGCAGATGCACGATCAGCTTTCCTATTGGAAGCGTCAACTGGATGGAATCCCTGGACTGCTTGAGTTACCGACCGACTTTCCCCGTCCCGCAGTCCAAGGATTTTCTGGAACGACGGAGCTTCGCAACTTTCCTGCGGCACTCGTTCAGCAACTGAAGACCTTGAGCCAGCGCGAAGGCGTCACGCTTTTCATGACACTGTTGGCTTCATTCCAGGTTCTTCTGTCGCGTTATTCGAACCAGGAGGATGTCGTAGTTGGCACGCCCATCGCAGGACGCACCCGCCCGGAGATCGAACCTCTTATCGGCGACTTTGTGAATATGTTGGCCATGGGTGGCGATCTTAGTGGCGACCCGAGTTTCAGTGAGTTGTTACGGCGGGTGAAGGCCGCCGCCCTTGACGCTTATGACCGTCAGGATTTGCCCTTCGAGAAGCTGGTAGAAGAACTGGAGCACGGACGCGACATGAGCCGCGCCCCCATCTTTCAGGCAATCTTCATCCTTGAGACGGCGCCGCCCGCTCCGCCGCAGATGAGTGGATTAAGAGTTGAAACTCTGGATTTCGATACCCCAACCGCGAAGAACGACCTGATTCTGATCCTTGCGGATGACCCCGGCGGCTTGAAAGTCAAGCTGGAATACCGCACAGACCTATTCACGAATGCAACCATCAACAGATTTCTACAGCAGTACCAGACCCTGCTCGAAGCAATTGCTGCCGACGCTACCCAGCCGATCAGCCGCCTGAGGCTGCTCCCCGAAGGCGAACGCCAGCAGGTCGTCTTCGATTGGAACCAGACTGCGAGCACAGAACCTGCCGACCGCTGCATCCATCAGTTGTTTGAACAGCAGTGCGACCGCACTCCGGACGCCATCGCCGTTCAGTTTCAGCAGCGCTCGCTGACTTACCGCGACCTGAACGCTCGAGCTAACCAACTCGCGCGCCATCTGCAGAAGCTTGGAGTAAACGCTGATTCTCGCGTTGGAATCCATGTTCATCGCTCCGCCGAGATGGTCGTTGGGCTGCTTGGAATCATGAAGGCCGGCGGCGCCTATGTCCCGCTCGATCCTGCTTATCCGCGTGACCGCGTCGAATTCATGCTGCAGGACGGCGGTGCTTCGGTCCTGATCACGGAGAGCAGCCTGATTGACTCGCTTACCGCTCCAGACACTCGCGTCGTATGCCTCGATGGCGAGTGGTCGGCGATTTCACGTGAGAGCAGCGCGAACTTAAATGCGGACGTCAGGCCCGAGAACCTGAGTTACGTGATCTTCACCTCGGGATCCACTGGCCGTCCTAAGGGAGTACAGCTCGAACACCGCAATGTGGTGAATTTCATTCATTCCGTGCGCCGGCTTTTCGAGCTCAATGAGACCGACACCTATCTGGGCGTTGCGTCTATGTCATTCGACGCCTCCGTTCTGGATTTCTATCTGCCTCTCTCGGTAGGAGCGCGTTTGGTCATCATTGACGCGGACACCACCCGCGATCCGCATGCGCTTGCGAAGCAAATGAGCGACGCACACGTCACCGCCATGCACGCCACGCCATCCACTTGGCGAAGCTTGATCGACGCGGGGTGGGCAGGCGACAAGAGCATGAAGATCTTCAGTGGTGGTGAGGCTTTGCCCTGGGATGTCGCGAAGGAACTTATTCCTCGATGCGCGAGCCAGTGGAACCTGTACGGCCCGACCGAAACGGCGGTCTATTCCGCGATCCACAAGATTGCAGCGTCGGATGGTACCGTTCTTGTCGGCCGTCCGGTGAACGATACCCAGATCTATATTCTCGACAAACATCAGCAACCAACCCCCATCGGTGTGCCGGGCGAGATCTGTATCGGCGGTGGCGGTGTCGCTCGCGGATACCTCAACCGGCCAGACCTCACTGCGGAAAAATTTGTTGCCGATCCCTTCCGCGCGGGCTCGCGCATGTACCGCACCGGCGACCTTGGACGCTACCGGCCGGATAGCGTCGTTCAGTGTCTGGGACGCGTCGACCACCAAGTGAAGTTGCGTGGCTTCCGCATCGAACTGGGCGAGATTGAAGCAGTGCTGATGCAATACCCCGGCATACGTCAGGCTGTCACCGATGTTCGCGAGAGCGCATCCGGTGACAAGCGTCTGGTGGCTTACCTGGTTTCCGAGGAAACAGCGCCTGCGGTTTCCGAGATTCGCGCTTTCCTCAAGACCCGCCTTCCGGAGTACATGGTTCCGTCAGCCTTCTTGTTGCTCGATAGACTACCGGTTTCTCCTAACGGGAAACTCAACCGCCGTGCGCTGCCGACGCCAGACGACGCACATACCGGGATGGAACGCGAATTCGTTGCTCCAACGACACCGGTGGAAGAAGCGGTAGCACAGATTTTTGCCGAGGTCCTCGAAATCCGGCAGGTCGGGCGCAATGATGACTTCTTCGAACTCGGAGGTCACTCGTTGCTGGCGACCCGCGTCGTCTCTCGTCTGCGCGATCGTTTCCAGATCGAGATGACACCGCGTTTTCTATTTGAATCACCCGTGGTCTGCGAACTCTCTTCGCGCATCAGCAATCTTTTGCTGCAAACCACGAATCCTGACGACATGGCCGCGATGCTGGCGGAGTTGGCCGAACTGGAGGAGCAGTAAATGGCGGACGTTGACACACTGATGAGCAGTCTCTCTCCGGAAAAGAGAGCGT
>JBPYEW010000098.1:0-27392 GCA_051984555.1 Terriglobales bacterium
ACGCACGTTGTCCTGCGCTCTTCGCGGAAGCTTGAGGAACCGATTCAATCTTTCGGCTTATCGGGATCGCGGCCATAAGGGTGCTCCCCTGCGAGCCCGAACGGATCCGTAAATCACCACCCAGTTCCTTTATGCGCTCCCGCATTCCGGCGAGGCCTACACCCGTATTGGAGCCAGTCTCGAACCGGCGAAGAATCTCGGCGGGAAATCCGCGACCATGGTCCACGACATAAAGTTCCACATCGGAAGCTGTACGACGCAGCGAGATCTCTACCGACTCGCTGCCGGAATGCCGGTGCACGTTGGTCAGGCTCTCTTGGAGTACGCGAAAGAGGGCAATTTCGATGACGCTCGGCAGGCGATCCAGGTCTGCCGCAATGTCCGTATTGACGCGGATGCCACTTCGTTTCGCGAACCCGTCGACATACCATTGGGCCGCCGAATCAAAACCGGCTTCGTCGAGTAGGGGAGGATGAAGCAGATGAGACAAGGTACGCGTTTCCGTCAATGCTTCGTCGATCAGGTTACGGCATTCCGCCAGCATCTCCGGGTTGTTTCCCCCGGTGCTCATGAGTATGTCGACATTGATCTTGGCAGCGGTGAGGTATTGGCCGAGGCTGTCATGCAACTCTCTGGCGATGCGACGGCGCTCGTCATCCTGGATATGCAGGAGCCGCGCGGATAATTGGCGAAGGGCGGCCGTACGTTGCTCAACCAGCGATTCCAACTGTGCGTGCGCGCGACGCAATTCCTCTTCCGCTTTACGACGCGCGGTAATGTCGGTACAGGCACCCACAAGGTACTTGGCACTTGTATGAGGATCGGGCAATAACTTTCCGCGATCAGAAAGCCACCGTTCGCTGCCGTCGGGCAGAGTCACGCGGAATTCCATTTCTAAGTCCGAGCCGGCACGCACCTGGTCAAGCTTCTCCATTAAGGTTGGCAAATCATCGCGATGCACGCGGGCGAGAAAGTCTTCCAGGCGAGCGGACTCATTCGCTTCTATCCCAAACAGGCGCTTCAAGTTGTCATCGAGTTCGGTGAAACCATTGGTCCGCGGGTTCCAGCGGAATGTGCCGGTATCCGACGCCGCCAGCGCAGCATTGAGCCGCTCTTGACTGACTGTGAGAGCGCGACGTGACTCGCGTTGCTCGTGGATGTTGGTATTCGTCCCGCACCAGCGCACGATCCTTCCGCGACTGTCCTTTACGGGCACGCAACGGGTCAGAAACCAGCGGTAAATGCCATCTGCGCCTCGAAGGGGGAACTCCATCTCGAACATTTCCCCCGTTTTGAGGGAATGCTCCCAGCGCTCCATCACTCGAGGAAGAATTTCGGGATCATGAACCGACGTCCAGCTCCATCCCGCCATCTGCTCCGGAGTAGTACCGGTGTACTCGCACCAGCCGCGGTTGTACCAGAAGATGTAGCCATCGGGTTCGGCCATCCACACTAACTGGGAAATAGAATCGGCGAGGACGCGGAACTCCTCCTCGTTGATGCGCAGCGCTTCCTCGGCCCGCTTGCGCGCGGTAATGTTCTCCACGAAGGACAGCCAATACTGCGGGCGACGCTCGGCATCCAGAATCAGGTTCGACGTGACCTGCACCCAAATAATCTGGCGGTCTTTCCTGATGTAACGTTTCTCAATCTGGACGGGATCGGTGCTGGAACGATGTCCGGTCAAGAGATCACGGTTGCGAGTTGTATCCTCAGGGTCGGTGATGTCCCATAGAGTGCGCGAAAGCAGTTCCTCCCGCGTAAAGCCAACGAGTCGGCAAAACCCATCATTCACATCAACGAAACGGCCGCTGCCGTAGTCGCATCGAGCAATGCCGACGGGAGCCAGATTGAACAGGTTGGACTCGGTGGCCGTGAATTCGCTGGCGCTGGGTTTGGAGGTTGTCCCCGCATCGACCATCTCAGCTACCGACGGAACTTGCACGTCACGCAAGCGATCGCTGTTCACAGTGGAACTGAACGCAACCTTATGTTGGACGACCGACTCGACGGCACGAAGCAGGTCCCGAGAGACGTCCGATTTGACGACGTAACCTCTCGCCCCGGCCTCAAGTGCGGCCTTCACGACCTCGGAGGAATCGTGCTGGCTAAGAATAAGAATCTCGGTCCGGGGCACTTCTTTTCGGATCAAACGTGCCGCTTCAAGACCGTTCAGGTGAGGCATGCTTATGTCGAGTACAACCACATCGGGATTCAACTGTTTCGCCGCATCGACGGCGTCCTGGCCATCAACCGCTTCGCCGCACACCTCGAGGGAAGGATGAGATTCAAGTAGGGAACGCACGCCCCGGCGCACAATTTCATGGTCATCGGCGATTAGCACACGTACCGAAGCACTCATCACACCCAACTTTCCTATGGAATTCAAAATAAGCGGAGTGACGCTTCCGGGCGCGAAACCCGGCCGTACGTCCAGTCCCGAACTAATAAGAAGTTCACAAGAATGATCTTGAGATGTCCATACATGATTCTCTGTACCCGTTTGCCGTAAGTGTTGCGTTTGTTGTACTTAGCGGAAAGAATTTGCAGTGTCTGGGAGTGCCGCGACCTGATAGCCTTGCCGTGGCAAAAGTGGCAAGTGGAAGCGCAGCTCGACTCGGCTATATCGACTGGATGCGCGGCTTGGCGTGTCTGGTGATGTTCCAGACACATTGCTACGACTCGTGGTTGAGCGGCAGCGCTCGGCAAAGTCGTTTTTTCATGTGGTCGCAACTGGGCGGAACCTTGCCCGCTCCTCTTTTCCTATTCCTCGCTGGTATCTCTTTTGCGCTGGTTGTAGACAGGTTGCGTCAACGGAACCTTCCGGCAAAAGAAATCGCGCGGATCACGGTGCGCCGGGGTAGCCAGATCCTTGGATTCGGTTTGCTCTTCCGGTTACAGGAGTACGCGATCGCCTTCCCTTGGGCTCCGTGGACCGACCTGCTGCGCGTGGACATCCTGAACATGATCGGAGTGTCCATGATCATGATGGGACTTTGTTGTTGGGGCGTGTTGCACTTCGCGCAAGCACGACGGTGGCCGGGAGCGGCGATCGGGTCGGCAGTCGCAGCAACCTCTGTGCTAACGCTGGCCACGCCCCTGCTTTGGACCACGTGGCGGCCCGATTGGCTGCCCTGGCCGATCGAGTCCTACATCAATGGCGTGCACAACCTGCATGAGCCGCAAGCATGGCTTTTCCCGATCTTCCCCTGGACGGGATTTGCCTTTGCGGGTTTGGCGGTCGGTTTTGTGCTCTTGGGCAAGTCAGCACGGGCGCATCCGGCGGTAACACAGTTCCTATTAGCGATCGGCGGTGCGGGATTGATAGCGTCGGCCCGCTGGTTCGACGCACGCCCTTGGCACGTCTACCCGGTTTACGACTACTGGCACACCAGTCCCAGCTTCTTTCTGACCCGCGTGGGGATTCTGCTCTTGATCGTTTTTGCAAGCTACGCCTGGTGCCGATGGGGCCTGGGACATTGGGGATTTAGCCCATTCATCCAGTTGGGGACCACTTCCCTGCTCGTGTACTGGGTACACATCGAATTCGTGTATGGCCGGATTTCTCTTTTGCCAAAGCGCAGCATGAGCATCACCGCCGCCTCATTTGGACTGTTGACGATCCTTCTCGCGATGTTGGTCCTGTCAATTGTCCGCACGCATTGGGTGCGGGAGAAGTCTGATTCTCGCTCTGTTGCAAAGCCGGCGGGAGCGTCTTAGCTATCAGTTGCGCTCACTTGCCGCGCGGCATTCGTCATTAACTCGAGCCCAATCGCCCACAGCCTCCGAGCCTCATTCTCATCGTTACCGAAACCGGAGACATACGAAGTGATGTAGAACCCGTCGCGACTACGGCTCATATCCGCGTCTTCGTGGTAATAACAACGCCGGACGATCAGCTCTACCGATACCGGTATTTGCGGCACCTTCTGAAGCAAAGCGACGCACTTGCGGGCGAAGCTCTCGTGTTCAGGCAGTGAGTAGCGGCGCGCGTCGGAAAACAACAGGTCGACATAGCTGACAAACTTCACCTCGGCGGCAAAAATCGCTTCTTCGGGGGTGATGTCGCGGGACGTCCAGACATCGCACTTGGCAGTCTGCAAAGGAAGCGCTGAAGAATTCAGCGATAAAAGTAGGTCTCGCAGTTCAGGGTACTGGCTAGCCTCCGAGATTTTTTCAATCAGTTCGGGGTGGTGCTTCAGGTCGTAGAAACAGAGGCCTCCTTCCGCGGTCCAAGGAATTTCGAGAGCCGCCTCATCGGGTCCGAGTTCGACACTGAAATCGACTTCCACGTTAGTTGGGGAATTCTCTATCGTTCGGCCGCTGCGTCCGGCTGGTAAGCGGAAAGGAAGTCAACCACTTGCCGTTCCGCCCAGCGCCCATCGTAACCGTTGGCTTCAGCGATGAATGAGCAATGACCGCCATCAATGGCTTCGTGGAAAACAATATTTGGGTTCGCCGCGATCTTTGCGCGTGTTTCGGGAGTCACCCGGATGAAAGGATCGTTAGCGGCATGAAGAATGAAGGTTGGGACAGCAATGTCCTGTATCACGCGTGCGGCAGCCGCCCGGTAGTAGTAATCGTCCGCGCCGGCAAATCCACAATAGGGAGCTGTTATCTTGTCGTCGAATTCGCGCAGGCTGCGAATGTTCCTCGCGCGACGTGCGTCGAAATGTGCCGGAAACATTTTCGCTTTCGCACGCCAGCGGCGCCTCAGCTTCCACAGGAAATATTGTTCGTAGAGGCGGTTGCCGCGCGCGTGGAGAGCATCCGCCGACGCCGCCAAATCCAGCGACGGACACACTCCGGCAACAGCGCAGAACTCCTTAGGGCCATTCCGGCCCCATTCGCCCGCCAGCTTCAATACGAGATTGCCTCCCATGGAAAAGCCGACGAGTGCGAGGCGCGCGATGCCATCGTTCCGGATGAGCGACTGCGCAACTTCGGCAATGTCGTGCGATCGCCCGGAATGGTAAAGCGTGGGCGCCAGATGGTCGGTCCCCCCACAGTTCCGCTGGTTCATCCGAACCACATTCATTCCGGCGGCCAATCCCTTGTGAGCGATACCAACGGCGTACGGTGATTCGCTCGATCCCTCCAGGCCGTGAACGACGATCACCGTAAGAACCTTGGTCCGCACCGGCTGCCAATGACATTGGCACCGAACGTGAACGCCCGGTTCTACCTCAATAAGGCGATCCTCGGGTGTTGGAAGGTCGAACCGGCGATTCAGGAAAAAGTGGGCGAGCGTCTGGCGGTGTCCTCCGCCAAGCAGGCGGCGCGCCTGGAAGTCTTTCTCGGTTTCCGTTTGCCTGTGCCCCACCCAATGATTTTAAAATAGGGAGGATTCGCGCACGGAGTGCTTATGCCGATTTTCGAGTACATCTGCAAAGACTGCCATCATGAATTCGAAGCTCTGGTATTCGGCAAGGACAAAGCTGAGTGTCCGAAGTGTCATGGCAGGAAGTTGGAACCACAGCTTTCAGTATTTGCGGTAAATGCCAAGGCCGGAGGGTCTAGCCAAGCGGCACCGGGACCCTGCGGAAGCTGTGGTGACCCACGCGGGCCGGGCTCGTGTTCGCTGGGCGATATGGATTAACCAAGCACTGCGCTCAGGTCGCAAACGAGCGGAACAAGCCTGGAGCCCGCTGGCATTACTTCAATCACATCGCTTCGGGTAACCCGGGTCACTTACTTTCATCACATCCATCAGATAACGGGGGAGACTTTCCGGGCCCCAGCCGCTTGCGTACTATCTCGGCATGGATCGTCGCCACCGTCCGCGGATCGCCAGCGCGTTTCCAGTCCGAATCTGGGGAATCGACGCCAACTCACGTCCTTTCATGCAATTAGCGATCGTCACAAATATCAGCGAAAATGGCATCCGGCTGGTCGGGATCAAGATTCCCTTGAAGGCCGGCGGTGTGGTCGACTTGCAGTACAACGGGGTAAAAGCCGAGTTTTTAGTGGTCTGGGCGGGCCAGAATGGCACCAGGAAACAGGGGGAACTGGGCCTGCAAACCCTGCCTGCCCAGCCTCCTCTTTGGGATCCATGCCTGGACCGCGCCTGCGAGTTCATAGGAAAAGGGTAAGCCTCATCTTAGCCACTCCTGGCTGTGCTGTTCTCATCCCCGAAATCGGTTATACTTTCGAGAACTTGGACCACCTGGGGATGGTGAGAGAGCGTCCCGCTTCCCTCCGAAGCACGTAAAAACACCAGGCGTCCACAGCCGTACTCGCTTCCCTGAAAAGTTCCCTGGTCAACCAATGACCGACCATGGCAACACGTCGTATCCGGACTCTGACGCCCCCACTCTGCCCGGCGTAGGGCACGGGCCTGCGAAGCAGGCGGGCGTGGGTGCCGACACGCCGCCCCCGTCGTCATTCGCGGTGACAAGCGCCGAAGGAGCGGGCATCAGCCCCGCCCCGATTTCCGACAGTGCCCTTCGTTTGGCACAACTGTTTCCCGCCGGCGCCGTTCTGTGTAATCGATACGAAATCCTGCAAGTCTTAGGCGAAGGCGGGATGGGAGCCGTCTACAAGGCGCGCGATAAGGAACTCGACCGCCTGATCGCATTGAAGGTCATTCGCCCGGAGTTGGCCGGTAATCCGGCAATCCTGCAGCGGTTCAAGCAGGAGCTCATCCTCGCGCGCCACATCACCCACAAAAATGTTGTACGCATCTACGACCTCGGCGAATCGGACGGGATTAAGTTCATCACGATGGAGTACGTGGACGGCGAAGACCTCCGTGGCCTGTTGAAACACCACGGCAAGTTCACTCCCGTAGAAGCGGTCAGGGTGGTGGAACAGATCTGCCGCGCCCTGGAAGCGGCTCATACCGAGGGAGTCATCCATCGCGACCTGAAACCGCAGAATGTTATGCGCGATGCGCAAGGCCGCATCGTTGTCATGGATTTCGGCCTGGCAAGATCGCTCGAAGAACCGGGCATGACTCAAACCGGCGCGCTCGTCGGAACACTGGAATACATGTCACCCGAGCAAGCGCTCGGATCCGTGCTGGATCAGCGCTCCGACTTATTCGCGGTCGGATTGATCTTCTTCGAATTGCTTACGGGAAAGGTGCCCTACAAAGCGGACACCGCAATCGCCAGCCTGATGAAACGAACGCAGGAGCGCGCGGCTCTAGCGTCGGACATCGACAACTCCGTCCCCAAATCACTGAGCGCGATTGTAGGCCGCTGCCTCGAACGCGACCCAGTTCATCGCTATCAGAGCGCCCAAGAAGTCTTGCGGCAGCTGGAGACCTGGGAAGCACACCCGGGAATCAGCCCGGGGTCGCTGTCGCGCATGGTGCCATCCCCTTCGCGCAGCGTACAGATTTCACTCACCATGCCGCAAAGACGGGGATGGATCATCTTGGCGGCAGTAGTAATCATCGGGCTCGTGTTGGCGATTCCGATCACCAGGAACCTGATCTTTCATAGCGGCGCCAAACCGGAGGCGGTGAACCCTGGCATTCCTGACCTGGCAAAAGGAAAGTATGTGGCAGTCCTGCCATTCCGTGTGATCGGGGATGAGAAAAACTTGAGTTATGTAGCCGACGGACTTGGCGAAGCCTTGTCCGCAAAGCTTTTTCAGTTGCAGGAGATTCACGTTGCGTCATCGTCCGCTGTGGAGAAGGCGGCCAGCCAGGACTTGCCGCTCGCGAAGCTAGCTCGCGCGCTCGGCGTGAACCTGATTCTTCAGGGCAGTATTCAGGGCAGCCCTGATCGGCTTCGGATTACGCTGAACCTCGAAGACGTTTCCTCGGGCAAGCGTGTATGGAGCCAGGAAGTTTCCGGTGTTTCGCAGGACCTGCTCACGATCGAAGACCAGGTATACGGCGAACTCGTGGGCGCACTCTCCTTGAAGCCCACGACTGATGAAATGGCCCGAGCCGGAAGCCACCCGACGGAAAACATCACCGCCTACGACTCTTATCTGCAGGGCAGGAATGCCATGCATGGAAACCGCAGCGCACAGGCGCTTCAGGCAGCAACCCGTTTCTTTGAGAATGCTCTTCACAACGATCCCAATTTTGCCCTCGCCTACACAGGTCTCGCCGACGCCGATTTAGCGATGTACAAGGAGAGCAAGGACACGCTGTGGACACAAAAAGCTCTCCTCGCGGCGCAACAGGCGGAACGGCTCAGTCCGAGCCTGGCGGAAGTTCATTTGTCGCTCGGCAGCGCATACAGCGCCAGCGGCAGGAGTGCCGAGGCAGTCGAGCAATTGAAGCGCGCATTGGCCATCGCGCCGAACTCGGATGAGGCTTACCGGCGGCTGGGAGAGGCTTACAAAGCGTCGGGACAAAAAGCAGAGTCCCTGTCCTCCTACCAAAGTGGCGTCACGGCGAACCCTTATTACTGGTACAACCACAACGCGCTGGGGAGTGCATATTTCCAGTTTGGTGAAACGGACAAGGCATTGCAGGAGTATCAGAAGGTAATTGAACTGGCACCGGAAAACGCTACTGGCTATCTGAATTCCGGAGCGGTTTATTTCCGGCAGGGTAAATGGGCAGAGGCGATTCCGGCATTTCAAAAAGCCCTTGAGATCCAGCCCGATTCCGATATCTATTCGAATCTCGGCACGGCTTACTACTTTCTGAAACGCTACGATGAATCGATCAAGATGTTCGAAAAAGCGGTGGAGATGAGCCCCAAGAATGAGCAGATGATGGGCAATCTCGCCGACGCATACCGCTCTTCAGGGCAGATGCAGCAAGCAACGGCCACCTACGACAAGGCTATCGGTCTCGCCTACCAGACCCTGCAGGTAAATCCACGGTCAGCCGAGACCATGGGCGACTTGGCTCTGTACTACGCCAAGAAAGGCGACCAGGACCACGCGACGCAGTACATCCGCCAGGCGCGCACAATCCAACCATCGGACGTTCAGTTCATATACTGGGAAGCGCAGATCTATGCGCTAGGCGGGAAAACACCGGAAGCCTTCCAGGCACTGCGAACCGCATTTGATAAGGGCTATTCGCCGGAAGAGGCCCAGAACGATCCTGAATTGCGATCGTTGCAGGGCCTCCCGGAATTCTCGAAGTTAATCAGCCAGTACTCGAAAAAATCCCACTAGCTGCGAGCGAGCCATCGGCGGCGGGTGATGATTCCGCCAAGACCGGTTAACACCAGCGCAATCGTGCCGGGCTCAGGAACCGGATTTGCCGTAGCCGTGAAATCAAGGTCGGCGGGCCATGGTCCGCAATTGGGTCCCGTGCCGGTGCCGCAGCCAAATGTGATTGAGAAATTATGTCCGGCGGGTATGCCGAACAAGCCTTGGCCAACACCTGATAACAGGATCGTCGTGACGCCATTCACGGTAGACAGGCTGCAGTTGGCGAATGCTCCGGGCGACAGGCACGTGATTAAATTTGCCGGCACTCCGCTTTCCACCAGCTTCAGACTCGTCCAGTTCACGCCCGAGTTGTTGTTGAACAACAGCATGCCGAGTCCGGTCGCCGGGGTGCCGAAGGTGAATTGCATTCCAACTGGCGTACAGGAACCAGTGCAAGCAGGATCCTTCACGATGATGGTCGGATCCGTGTTCGAATTCGCAAATGCCGCGCTGGCGAACACCAGGATCGCTGCACAAATCAGGAATGCACGTAAAGCCTTCATAAGTCCCCTTTCCGAGGCACTGGAGAATTGCCGGATGAGAAGTGTTGAACCCTACGAATAGCGCGCCAGATGGGGGATCTGACGTGGTGTCAGTATCTACCCGGGAAAACTAAAGTCAAGGGCAAAGTAGACATCTTCACCCTGTGTTTTCAACAGAGTGCAGAGATTTTCATTTCGCAAAGCCGATTAGGGGAACAAACTGCAAGACTTTGCAATATTGTCCCCAAAGGAGAATAGCGCTGAGGAAAATCATCTCGCAGGGCTCGGCTGTGACCCTGCCGGAGAGAGCCCCGCGTGTCCTTCGCGTTTGCGACGCCGGGCCCACCAACGCAAGCGGTCAAGGTAGATATAAACCACTGGCGTCGTGAACAACGTCAGCATCTGGCTCACGATCAGGCCGCCAACGATGGTGATTCCAAGAGGACGTCGCAGTTCCGAGCCAACTCCCGTCCCGAGCGCCAGAGGCAATCCGCCAAGGAGCGCTGCCATGGTGGTCATCATGATCGGGCGAAAGCGCAGGAGGCAGGCTTCATGGATAGCATCGACCGGAGACTTCCCTTCCCTGCGTTCCGCGTCAAGGGCAAAATCGATCATCATGATCGCGTTCTTTTTTACCAGGCCGATCAAGAGAATGATGCCGATCAACCCGATGACATTCAATTCGTTGTGCGTCAGTAACAGCGCGAGCAGTGCACCCACACCAGCGGAAGGCAGAGTCGACAAGATCGTAATCGGGTGAATATAGCTTTCGTACAACATGCCAAGCACTATGTAGACAGTTAGCAGCGCCGCCATGATGAGCAGCGGCTCGCTGGAGAGCGATTCCTGGAATGCCGCCGCGGTACCCTGGAATCCGGGATGAATGCTTCCCGGCAGCGCAATCTGGCGCATAGCGGCATCAATCGCTTTGGTGGCGTCGCCCAAGGAAATGTTCGGAGCGAGGTTGAATGATAATGTCGCTGCCGGATACTGGCCCTGGTGATTGACTGCCAGCGAGGTACTTGAGGGCTCGAAATGGGCGAATGACGCCAGCGGAACCGCCTGCCCTGCTTGCGATTTCACGTAGATGTTCTGCAACGTGTCCGGCGCCTGCTGGAATGAGGGGTCAACCTCCATCACCACGTGATACTGGTTCAACTGGCGGTACATGGTCGAGACCTGGCGCTGTCCGAAGGCGTCATACAGAGCATTGTCGATGGTTGCAGCGTCTACGCCGAGCCGTGCCGCCGTGTCACGGTCAATCTCAACTTGTGCTTCGAGCCCATGTACCTGCTGATCCGTGTTGACGTCGCGCAATTGCGGTAACGAACGCATCTTGGCAAGGACCCTGGGCGCCCAAGTGTTTAACTCATCCAGGTTTTCGCCCTGCAACGTGTACTGATACTGGGCGTTTCCGAGGCGACCGCCAATGGTCAAGTCCTGCGCCGATTGCAGGAACAGCGTTGCACCCGGAACCACGCTCAACTTGCGGCGCAATCTTCCGATCACCTGGTCCGCCGTCATTTTTCGCTCCGAGAGCGGCTTGAGCGTAATGAACATGCGTCCGGTATTCGCAGTGCCGCCACCGCCCGCAAATCCTACGATCGTTTGTACCGCGGGATCTTTCATGACGATGTCGACGAACTGCTTCATCTTTGGAGCCATGGCGCCGAATGAAATGTCCTGTGCGGCCTGCACCGCGCCGCCCATGCGCCCGGTGTCCTGCTGCGGGAAGAATCCCTTTGGAACAATGATGTAGAGATAGATGCTCAGGCATGCCGTGGCTACGGTGATGAGCAGCGTTATAGGTTGGTGACGGAGCACCCAACCAAGCATTCGTTCGTAGACATGCAAAATGCTATCGAATGCCCACTCTGAAAATCGGTACAGCCGGTTGTGACGCTCGGTATGCGAGGTGCGCAAGAACTTCGCAGCCATCATTGGCGTGGTCGTCAGCGAGACCAATAGGGAGACGGCGATTGCAATGCTGAGCGTAACCGCGAACTCGCGGAAGAGGCGCCCGACCAGTCCTCCCATCATGAGAATGGGAATAAATACGGCCACCAACGACGTGCTCATAGAGAGCACGGTGAATCCAATTTCCTTGGCGCCCCGGAAAGCGGCCTGCACCGGGTCCATGCCCTGTTCGGTATATCGGGTGATGTTTTCGAGGACAACGATGGCGTCATCGACGACGAAGCCGGTCGAAATCGCCAATGCCATGAGCGACAAGTTGTCGAGGCTGTAGTCCAGCAGGTACATGACCGCGAACGTTCCGATCAACGAGAGCGGCACCGCGATACTGGGAATGACGGTGGCACGCACACTGCGCAAAAACGCGAACACCACCAGGATGACAAGCACGATGGAGATGATCAGCGTGACCTCAATGTCTTTGACTGAGGCTCGAACCGTCGTGGTACGGTCCATCACGATGCTGACTCCGATCGAGGGCGGAATGGCAGCCTTGAGTTCGGGAATGACGCTCTCGACTCGGTCGACTGTCTCGATAATGTTTGCGCCCGGCTGCCGGAAAATAATGATCAGGACAGCCGGTTTACCATTCGCGAGCCCGATGTTGCGAATGTCTTCGACCGAGTCATCGACCTTACCGAGGTCGCCGAGGCGGACCACAGCTCCATTGCGCTGCGTGACGATGAGCGAGCGATACTGGTCGGCGCGAAAAAGCTGATCATTGTCATCGATAGACCAGGCGTTAATCGGGCCGCTCACCTGTCCCTTGGGCCGGTTCGCATTGGCCGAACCAAGCGCGGTTCGCACGTCGTCAAGGCCGATGTTCAGTTTGTTCAACAGGGTAGGATTGAGCTCGGCACGAACCGCCGGCCTGGCCCCGCCGCCCACGAAGACCTGCCCAACCCCGCTCACCTGCGCGAGTTTTTGAGCGAGAACCGAGTCCGCCAGATCGTAAATATTGGGGAGCGTGATTTCGTCCGAACTCAGCGCGAGAATCAGGATGGGAGCGTCGGCCGGGTTGACTTTGCGGTACGAAGGATTACTTGGCAAATTCGCCGGCAATTGGCTTCGCGCCGCGTTGATGGCAGCCTGCACATCCCGCGCCGCGGCATCAATGTTTCGATTTAGATCAAATTGCAGGGTTACGTTGGTCGATCCTAACTGGCTCGTCGACGTCATCTGGTTGACGCCGGCGATACGTCCGAACTGCCGCTCGAGAGGTGTCGCGACAGCGGAAGCCATTGTTTCCGGACTCGCGCCCGGCAACCCCGCACCGACAGAAATCACAGGGAATTCAACCTGCGGCAGCGGAGCTACCGGAAGAAAATTGAATGCCAAGGCTCCCGCAAGCAGTAAGGCCACGGCCAGCAGCGAAGTTCCGACCGGGCGCCGAATGAATGGAGCAGAGATATTCATCTGCTAGTCAGCTCCCGAAGGTTCCTGGATGGGGTTGCCGATGCGGTATTGTCCGAACCGCGTGGCCAGCCGATCGAACCAGAGATAAACCACCGGCGTGGTGTACAACGTGAGCAATTGACTGAGCAGCAGACCGCCGACAATCGTAATACCCAGTGGATTCCGGAGTTCCGAGCCCGTGCCGCGGCCCAGCGCAAGCGGCAAAGCTCCCAGCAACGCGGCCATGGTGGTCATCATGATCGGGCGGAAACGAAGCAGGCTAGCCTGATAAATCGCCTCTTCTGGCTTCTTATGCTCCACGCGTTCCGCCTCGAGAGCAAAGTCGATCATCATGATGGCGTTCTTTTTCACGATACCGATCAGCAGGATGATACCGATCAAGGCCACAACATTGAGGTCATTGCCGGTAATCAGCAGCGCCAGAATCGCGCCCACGCCAGCCGACGGCAGCGTAGAGAGAATGGTGATCGGGTGGATATAACTCTCATACAGCACACCGAGCACGATATAGACGGTGATGATTGCGGCAAGAATCAGCCATGGCTCCGACGAAAGCGAATTTTGGAAGGCGGCCGCAGTCCCCTGGAAACTGGAATTGATGCTGGCAGGTAAACCGATTTCCTGTTCTGCCGCGGCGATCGCTTTCGTGGCCTGTCCCAGAGAAACTCCCGGGGCCAAATTGAACGACAGGTTTACCACCGGGAATTGTCCCTGGTGGTTGACAGCCAGGTAGGTGTTCGCCTGCTGAAAATGGCTGAATGCTGAGAGCGGGACCTGTGTCCCATTTCCCGACTTGACGTAGATGTTAGTGAGGTCCTCCGGATCGACGCGGAACTGCGGGCCGACCTCAAGCACGACGTGATATTGGTTCAACTGCGTAAACATCGTCGAGACCTGCCGCTGACCAAAGGCGTCGTAAAGCGTGTCATCGATAGCCTGTGGCAGAATGCCTAACCTTGACGCCGTGTCACGATCAATGACAAGGTCCGCCTCGAGCGCGCCGCTTTGTTGATCGCTCGCGACATCGCGCAGTTCCGGCAACGTGCGGAATTTATCAACCAGCTTGTTCGCCCAGGTGTTCAACTCCTGCGCATTGGGGTCTTCCAGTGAATATTGGAACTGGGTGCGGCTCACGCGATCCTCGACCGTCAGGTCCTGCACCGGTTGCATGTAAAGCGTGATCCCGGAAACTTTGGCGACACTCGACTGGAGTCGGCGGATGATCTCCGACGCACTCGCACTGCGCTGATTGCGCGGTTTCAGATTGATCTGGATCCTGCCCGTGTTCGGCGTGGTATTGATCCCATCAACACCGATGAATGACGAAAGGCTGGCGACATCGTGATCCTGCAGAATCACTCGCGCAAGATCCTGCTGCCGTTGCGACAAAGCCTGGAAGGACACGTCCTGTGGGGCCTCCGAAATGCCGAGAATCACCCCCGTGTCTTGAACAGGAAAGAAACCCTTGGGTACGACTACGTAGAGAAACAACGTCAGGATTAAGGTACCGAGGGTGATCAACAGCGTTGCCGTTTGATGCCCGAGGACCCAGCGCAGAGTCCGCCCGTAGTAATGGATAACACGCTCGAAAAGGTTTTCTGAAGCGTTGTAGAACCGGCTGCGCTTGCGTCCCTTCATCGGCCGCAGCAGGTGCGCCGACATCATCGGCGTGAGAGTCAACGAAACAACAGCTGAAACGATGATGGTCACCGCAAGCGTGACCGCGAACTCCCGGAATAGCCGGCCGACAATATCTCCCATGAATAGCAGCGGGATGAGTACGGCAATCAGTGAGACCGTCAAAGAAATAATGGTGAAGCCGATTTGCCCGGCGCCTTTGAGGGCCGCCTCGAGCGGTGGATCTCCCTCCTCCACGAAGCGCTCGATGTTTTCAATCATCACAATGGCATCATCGACCACAAAGCCGGTCGAAATCGTGAGCGCCATCAAGGTGAGGTTGTTGAGGCTGTAGCCGAGCAGGTACATCACGCCAAACGTTCCCACCAGCGAAAGTGGAACCGCCACGCTGGGAATCACCGTTGCCGAGAGGGTGCGCAGGAACAAGAAAATGACCATCACAACGAGCGCAATGGTGAGCATCAGTTCGAACTGGACGTCCTGCACCGATGCCCGGATCGTCTCTGTGCGGTCGGTAAGCACAGAAACCTTCACGGCTGCCGGTAAAGACGCTTGCAGTTGAGGCAGAAGCTTCTTGATCCGGTCAACGACGGAGATGATGTTGGCGCCGGGCTGGCGCTGGATGTTGACGATGACTGCGGGCGCGGTGTTCATCCACGCCGCCTGCTGAACGTTCTCGGCGCCATCCACAACGCTGGCTACATCCTGCAGGCGAATGGGAGATCCATTCTTATAAGCGATGATCAAAGGCCGGTAGTCGGAGCTCGACAGCAGCTGATCATTCGCGCCGAGAGTGAAAGATTGTCGCGGCCCATCGATGACGCCCTTTGCCTGATTGACATTCGCGGCAGCGATGGCACTCCGCACATCCTCCAGGCTGAGCCCATTGGCCGCGAGGGCGGTAGGATTGGCCTGAATACGGACCGCCGGCTTTTGTCCACCGCTAATCGACACCAGGCCTACGCCGGTGAGTTGTGAAATCTTCTGGGCCAGCGCCGTGTCGGCCAAATCTTCCACTTTCGCCAGCGGAAGGGTGTCCGAACTCATCGCGAGCGTCAGGATGGGAGCATCTGCCGGATTTACTTTGCTGTAAATCGGCGGGTTGGGCAGATCGCGTGGAAGATAGGTTCCCGAAGCATTGATGGCGGCCTGCACTTCCTGCTCGGCAATGTCGATGTTCTGCGCCAGGGCGAACTGCAGCGTAATGATTGAACTGCCGTAAGCGCTCGTCGAAGTCATCTGGCTAAGCCCGGGCACCTGCCCGAACTGGCGCTCCATCGGAGCGGTCACAGACGACGCCATCACGTCCGGGTCGGCGCCTGGATAAAAAGTGAGTACCTGGATCGTCGGATAATCAACTTCGGGTAGCGCCGAAACTGGCAGAGCACGGTAAGCAACGATTCCGACGAGGAGAATCGCGATCATCAGCAGCGTGGTCGCTACTGGCCGCAAGATGAAGATTCGTGAGGGACTCATCGAGTCGGCTTTGCCTGATTCGGTACTTGCCGGCTGTTCGGGGACGTGCTGGTCGGCGCGTTGAGATTTGGCGCGTTCCTCGGTGTCTGGTTCTCCGGGGAATTGTTGGGTACCGCGCTGCCTGGCGCCATAGACGGGTTATTGCCAGGAGCGGGCGCGGCCCTGGTTTCGACGTGGCTTCCCGCCTGCAACTTATCTTGACCGTCCGTGACTACCTCATCGCCGGGGTTAAGACCTTGGCTGATCGCGGCGGCAGTTCCCTGGGTCAGCGCAACCGTCACCGGACGAACGTCGACCGTTTTATCGTCCTTCACAACGTATGCGAAAGTTCCCTGGGGTCCACGTTGCAGAGCGGCGGCGGGCACCACGATGCTGTTGTTCAGCGTCTTCAGCAGCAAGTGCACATTTACGAATTGGTTCGGCCACAGGGCGTTGTCGGGATTCGGGAACTCCGCCTTCAGGCGACCCGTGCCCGTGGTCTGGTCGATCATGTTGTCAATTGTGAGCAAATGTCCCGTGGACAACTTGGTCTGATCGTCCCGGCTGTACGCCTCCACTTGCAGCGTACGACTTCTCAACTGACGCGCGACCTCTGGTAATTGATCCTGCGGCAGGGTGAAGATTACGGTGATCGGCTGAAGCTGGGTGATCACCAGCATTGGGTTGGCATCGGACGCGTGCACAATATTGCCGGGGTCCACCAGCCGCAACCCGATGCGTCCTTCAATCGGCGACGTCAGATGGCAATACGTGAGCTGAAGTTTGGCATTGTCAATCTGCGCCTGGTCGTTCCTAACCGCACCTTCATATTGATCGACGAGCGCCGCCTGTGTATCGACCTGCTGCTGTGACATTGCGCCCGATTGTTGTAGAAGGTCCTTGTAGCGCTGGTAATTCAGACGCGCATCTTTCAGTTGGGCTTGATCTTTGAACAGTGTGGCCTGCGCTTGGGAAAGCTGCACCTCAAAGGGACGCGGATCGATGACGGCCAGCAACTGCCCTTTCTTTACCTGCTGACCTTCTTTGAACACCACCTGGGTCAGTTGGCCATCGACACGCGACTTGACGCTGACCGCATTGAGTGGAGTGACTGATCCGAGGCCGACCAGATAGACCGGCATATTCTCGCGAACGGCAGGAGCGACGGAAACGGGTACGGCTTGGCTCCCGGCTGCGCGAGCCGTGGACGGAGACTTGGAAGAAGCATTGCTGCACCCGATTCCGAGTGCGATTAAGGCAAGCGTTGCGATAAGACCAATGAATGTGGAGCAGGCGTACCCGCATCGCGCGCCAGCAGTTCTGAAACCCATGAGGCAATCGATCTTTGCCGCTGATTTCTTTGTCATAAATTCGTTCAGATCCGCGGAGTTGCCTTTCTGAATCGTCTACCAAGAGCCACTAAGATGCTCCCCCGCAATAACACAGATCCCCGGAGAAGTACCGGAGCAACATCCCTCCTATTGGACGGGCAGGTCAAGTCGGAAGGTGCTGTATTTACAAAACTTTACGCGCGTTCACCGTGGCCGGAAGAATTGTAGGGATTGGAGTCGCCGAAGTGCAACAAGGCGAGCCGGAAGGCCATCTGAAAGCAATCCGATCGACCGTCAGGAGCAGCCATGAATCGCCGTGACTTCGTCAAGTTCACTACGTCCGCAGCCCTCGCGTCCAGATTCTCTAACAAGTTGTTTGCAGAAGGATCTCAGAGCGAAATACCGAGACGCACCTTGGGCAGGACTGGCGAGAGAGTCTCGATGGTTGGCCTGGGCGGAGCACACATCGGCCGTCAGAAGGAAGAAAGCGAGAGCATTCAGATCATCCGCACGGCTCTCGACAGCGGCATCAACTTCCTCGACAACTGCTGGGATTACAACGACGGCAAGAGCGAGGTCCGTATGGGAAAGGCTCTGCGCGACGGCTACCGCCAGAAAGCTTTTCTCATGACTAAAGTCGATGGCCGTGACAAGGCGACGGCTGCAAAGCAAATTGATGAGTCACTTAAGCGGCTGCAGACGGATCACGTCGATCTCATGCAGGTACACGAGAATATCCGCATGTCCGACCCCGACCGGGTGTTTGCGGACGATGGCGCCATTCACGCCCTGATTGACGCACAGAAGGCCGGGAAAATCCGCTACATCGGTTTCACGGGACATAAAAATCCCGACGTTCACCTCAAAGTGCTTCAAGTTGCCGAAGCTCACAACTTCACATTCGACACCGTGCAGATGCCGCTGAACGTGATGGATGCGCATTTCGAGAGCTTCGAGAAGAAAGTGCTGCCAGTAGCGATCGAGAAGAAGATGGGAATCCTCGGAATGAAGGCGATCGGGGACAAGATCATCCTTGATAGCAAGACTGTGACCGCACCCGAGTGCCTGCATTACGCCATGAATCTGCCCACGAGTGTCGTGATCACCGGGTGCGATTCCCTGCCAATACTGCAGCAGGCGCTTGAGGCGGCGCGTAGTTTCAGGCCGATGAACGATAAGGAGGTCGCGGCGTTATTGGCAAAAACCGCGCCAGTCGCGTCCGCAGGGAAATTCGAGTTGTACAAAACCAGTCACCACTTCGATGGGACCTACCAGAATCCACAGTGGCTGGGACCAACCCAAAAAGGCGAGACATATCCGGCGGCGTGAACTCTCTTGCCGCAAATGCGCCCTAGCTCTTCGCCACTTCTTCCGTGACATCCGTCCGCAGCCGGATGCTGTTGCCAGAGCCCACGAGTTTCAGCTTGGGTTCCTCGTCGATAGCCCGGAGCAGCTCGCGAGTTACACGGTCGTCGATCTCAGACGCATTTTGCAAGGAAACTGGATAGCGAATCACCGCGTCGAGCCCTGAAGGCGTGAGTCGCAGCCGGCTCGTCGGGCGGAGTTCGTGAATAGGGGTTGTATTAAGCGTCCGCTCCATCATCCTTCGCTGCCGTTCCATGTCTTCATGATAATCGGCGAACACGTCTTCCACGACTTTTAGCAGTCTCTTTTCGACCAGGCGGTAATCCGTGTCTGGCGCCAAGGTTAGACTGATTTCATGCCAACCAAAGCTTGTTCCCGGAATCTGCCGGAAGAGCCCGGTCGTGGGCTGAAACACTATCGAATTAGAAAAGGCAACGACTCGTCCGGTCGCTCCGCCGGGTCCCATTTCCATGACCTGCATACGAATTAAGCCAACATCGACCACCTCGCCGTGAACTTCGGCGATCTGAACCCGGTCTCCTACACGGATGCCATATTTCCCGATGAGCAGGAAATAACCGGCGATCGAGAGAATCACATTCTGCAGCGCTACCGCGACGCCTGCGGTGATGAGGCCGGCGAAAGTAGCCACCTGGCCGAGCTGGCTGGCAAAAGCAAAGGCAATTACCAGCGCGATTACGAACCACATCACGATCCGCCGCAACAACATGAACTGGTAGCGGCGGCGCGTATCGTGCACGTAACGATAGATCGTCTTCTTCCACAGCTCTGAGAAGGCGACGATGACTCCGAGTATCGCAATGAGAATGACCAGCCGGATCATCAACCCTTTGAGATCGGCGCGATACTCCGTTTCCAGGTTCGCACGCCAATTGCTGACGCTCGTCTTATAGAGCTGTAGCAGCACACCCATTTTGCTGAGCGGCAGCATGCTCCCCGATAGCTGCTTGAACTGTGTGGTGAGCCCGTCGAGATCCTTCTTCTGCTGTTCTAACGCGGTTTCACCGCTGGTGTCTGCTTCGGTGGCAAGTTGGTCGCCTTGTTTCGAAAGCTGCTTCAGTTGAGCAATCAATGGCGCCCGCAACTGTTGCACTGTTTTCTGCAGCGCTTCGGTTTGCCCCTGAATATCGGCCAACGTGCGTCTCTTGCCGGATAACGCAAACAAGTCGCCGGTCAATCCCCATATCCCGGACGGTGGCGCCTTGGTCATTGCCGATGCCGCCGGACTGGAAGTCGGCGCGCTTGAAGACTTTTGCTGCTCCGCATTGGCAGCGGGATTAGCGTTGGGATTTTCAAGGGGGACCGATCTGGCAAGCGCCTCAATCTGGGCACGCAGCCCGGACGCTCCCAGCCCCGCAGCACTTGCTCCATTGACGAATTCGAGCATGCTGCGAATCGCATCGCGACGGGCATTCGCCAGATCCAGTTCGCTTTGTGTCTCCGAGAGTTGCGCCTGCAGTTGGGCACGTTTTTTCGCCGGAGCAGTGTCCAGTTGCGTCCGCAGCGACTGGATTTCTCCCTGGAGCTCCTTCACGTCGCCGTCGAGCTTCGCAGACAACTGGTTCAGAGACTGATATTGCGATGCCGAAGTGTTTTGGCCGGAATTCGTAGAGCTTTGCTTGGCGAGGCGCTGAGCCTGCGTACGAGAGTAATCGAATGCCAGTTGTATCGCTTGCTCGGCCAGGCGATGGTTATCGCTCACGATCAGCGCATCACTTGGCTCCGTAGCAAGGCGTTGCTGGGGCTCCAGTTGCCGGTACCAGGTGATGGTCTGATTGAGAAATTCAATAATGTCCGAAGCGTCTGTCGCATCGGGAGCGGGCGCATTGGCGTTGTTTTGCGTTTGTGCCGGGCAAAGAACTACCCCGAGCAGCACCAGCCATGCCACCAACAATCTTCGAACTGGGAGATTAGCTTTCATCTATACGCACGAGTTCGCGTTATTCGACCACTCCTGCTGAACAGTGTACTGGCCAACCGCCTTCGTACTCCAAGCACAAATGTCGCCGATCTCTCCGTTGTTGTCGTCATACCAACCCTGGCCCGGAACGGGATCCGTGATGGCTTCACAGAGTTCGTGCGAAGCGGTCACGGTTAGCGAATCGAACTTGGACATATTCCCGAGACATCCCGAGCAGTCGGGGAATGGCATCACGGCATAGAAGATGTTCCCCGAGATGGCGTCGTGATATCCGCAAAATTGCTGACACGAAGCGGATCCTCCCTGGGTCACGGTAACGCCGGTCGGAACAAACACGAAATACAGAGTGTTTGCATCCGGCTGCGGAACATCACCGTTCGCGATCTCCTGCTGCAACATACTCTGGATATCGCTGTCGTCGACCGTGCCCGAAGGATCGGGTGAATCGACGTTCAACGTGCCGATGTGTGTTCCGTAACCGATCTGATAGGAGGGAACGCTGTATTCGCTCAACTGATCCATCAACGCACTGGAAAGGATGTAGTCGAAAAAGCCGTTGAGTTGATCGACTATGGCGCTCTGGTCAGACTGCTGCCAGGCGGTTCCCCAGAAAATCGTAAACACTTTGACATTGGCCAGCAAAGGCCCGTTGCGATAAGTGAGTTGCGCGCCAGCGGCAGCCGGAGCCGCAGCTCCAATCATTCCGCCTGCGGATGGGTGCAAAGGAACTACACGAATGGGTTGATCCAGCTGAAAATCAGGCATGATCTGCTCCGGTTGAAAATGTCACTCTAGGATGCAGAAAAGGGGTCGCCGGCCTAAGTCACACCCGCGAAATCCGCGTTCCGAAAACGAGAACTCTGAATTAGGGTTTGCCCCAGTTTCATCAGTCCAGACCACGGCCTACATTGTGGCCATGGTTTACCGGATCACCTATCGCGGCTCCACGCTCCAGCAAGTCCTGCTGATGGCCTGGACGAATGTGGTAGACCGCCAGAATCGTATTGCGGCTTCGAAAACCGCGTAAATTCCGTCAGCGCTTGGGACGGTACATGTCGGTGCTGGTTCCGTAAAATACTTCGGCTGCCTGCATGACCGTTTCCGACAACGTGGGATGAGGATGAATGGTCAATTCCACATCGCCTGCAAGAGCTGCCATCTCGATCGCCAGCACACCCTCGGCGATTAACTCACCCGCTCCCGGACCAACGATTCCCACACCAAGAACACGTTCCGTCTTGGGATCAATGAGCAGCTTGGTCATTCCATCCGTGCGATCGAGGGTGATGGCACGGCCCGACGCACCCCAGGGAAACTTTGCGACCTTGATCTCGCGGCCCTGCGCCTGTGCTTGCGTCTCGGTCAGCCCCGCCCACGCCACTTCGGGATCCGTGAAAACGACAGCGGGGATCGCAGCGGGTTCAAACGTGTACTTGTGGCCCGCAATAACTTCGACCGCGGTCCGTCCTTCGTGCGAGGCCTTGTGTGCGAGCATCGGCTCGCCGACCACGTCGCCAATGGCAAAAATCGCAGGATCGTCGGTCTGCAGTTGATTGTTGACTTGGATGAACCCCTTGGGACCAACCTTCACGCGGGTTCTATCGAGGCCGGCGATCTCAGAATTCGGCTTGCGGCCCACCGACATCAACACGCGATCGAATACTTTTTCTTTCTCTTTGACGTCCTTGCCTTCGAATGTCGCGCGGATGCCATTTTTTTCATCTTTAAGGGAGGCGACGGTGGTGTTCAGCAAGATCGCTTCAAACGCCTTTTCCAATCGCTTGTGGACAGGTTGCACCAGGTCGCGATCCGCGCCGGGTAGCAGACCGGGCATCATTTCCACGCAAGTGACGCGCGTGCCGAGCGCGGCATAGACGGAACCGAGTTCAAGTCCGATGTATCCGCCGCCGATCACCAGCATAGTTTTGGGGATGTCTTGCAGGTCGAGCGCGCCGGTGGAATCCATCATGCGCGGCGAATCAAGTTTCAGGCTGGGGATGACGGCGGGGCGCGACCCAGTGGCGATGATGATGCGGTCGAAACTCATCGACTCCTCGCTGCCATTGTTTCGCTTCACTTTCAGAGTGTTCGAGTTCGCGAATGCGGCCTTCCCTTGCACGTAGGTGACCGAGCGCTGTTTCGACAACTGGCCGAGACCACCAGTGAGCTTCTTAACGACTCCTTCTTTCCATGTGCGCAGCTTGCCGAGATCGATCTTCGGCGCGGCGAACTCGATGCCCCAGTTTTTCGCCTGGTGCGATTCTTCAATCAACTTGGCAACGTGCAGCAATGCCTTGGACGGAATGCATCCGCGGTACAGGCACACGCCGCCGGGATTGGCTTCGGGGTCAATCAAGGTGACCTTCATTCCGAGATCGGCGGCGAGAAAAGCTGCGGCGTACCCACCCGGCCCACCGCCCACGACTGCTACTCGCAGGTTCGACGTATCTGCCATTTTCAGTGTCTATCCTTTTGTTTGTATTCCTGAGCTTGTTATCCCTGAACCGACAGCAGGAAAGGTTGTTCGAACGCTTCGGCAATCCACCGCAGGAAACGCGCGGCATCGGCACCGTCAATCAGACGATGATCATATGAGAGCGACAGAGGCAAAATCAGGCGCGGCTCGAATTTACCGTTGATCCATTCCGGTTCCATGCGCGACCGGGAAAGACCCAGGATCGCAACCTCCGGGTGATTCACAATCGGGCTGAACCCCGTGCCGCCAATTCCGCCGAGATTCGTAATCGTGAACGTTCCCCCTTCCATCTCCTCGGGGGTGAGTTTCTTGTCGCGTGCTTTCTTGGACGCTTGGGTCAACTCTGTGGCCAGTTCGACGATGTTCTTCTTGTCGACATCCCGCAGCACGGGAACGAGCAGCCCACGCTCGGTATCGACCGCAACACCGATATTGATGTACTGCTTGTAGACGATTTCCTCGTTCGTCATGTCGATGCTGGCATTAAACTGCGAAAAAATCTTCAACGCAGACGCGCAGATCTTCAAGGCGATGGCCGTAACCGTCATCTTCCCGCCGGCTTCTTCGACCTTGGGAGCGAAACGAGAGCGCAATTGCTCCAGTTCCGTGATATCGGCACGGTCGTTCTGGGTAACGTGAGGAATGGTGTTCCAAGCTTCGCGAAGATGCTCCGCCGTCTTGCGGCGAACGCCACGCATCGAGACGCGCTCGACTTTTCCCCACTTGGAGAAATCGGGCAACTTGGGTTCAGCGGGACCGCGCGGAACCTGGGCCGCGGAGACCGCGGTCACTAGAAGGGTCTTGGTGTACCCCTTGACGTCTTCCTCACTGATGCGACCGCCTGGACCCGTTCCCTTGACTTCGTAGATATCGACACCTAATTCGCGGGCAAGTCGACGAACACTCGGCGCGGCTGGAATCGGATCCCGATGCTCATGGCCGGCAACTTTGCCCAACTGCGCGGGCATGGTAAACGATGCAGGCGGAGCAGAGGGCTGGTCTGGCGGAAGCGCTTGCTCCTCGGTCTTGCCTTCCGCTTTAATAGCTGCCTGGAACGCGAGCCGCGCCCCATGTTGTCCGGAAACATGTTCGACGGGGGCGGCTTTGGGCCGCTCCGGTGCGGTTGTCGACGCGCCTTGCAGCGTAAAGATGACCTGACCAACCTTGACCTTGTCCCCTTCTTTTACTTGTAGGTCCTTCACCACGCCGCTGACCGACGATGGCACTTCGACGACCGCCTTGTCGGTCTCCAGTTCGATGACCGGCTGCCCTTCGGAGACCTTCGCGCCGGGAGAGATCATCAGGCGAACGAGATCTCCTTGGGAAATATTCTCGCCAAGTTCTGGAAGGCGGAACTCGGTCGCGGATGCGGACTGCGAGTCGGTTGATCGACGCGAAGGCATCTCCGCTTGTGCTGCCGGCACGGAGCTCTGAGGTGTTTGCGCCGGCGGCACATCCATCTTCTTCTCGGCTTGCGCTTCTTTTTTCTGGGTTTGGGTGGCAGACTTCTTTTCCGCCGGAGCTTCCGCCGCTTTCGCCGGTTTGGGCTGCTTGCCGTTGCCGGCAGCGCCGTCGACCGTGAAAATCACCTGCCCAACTTTGAGCTTGTCGCCTTCCTTGACCCGGATGTCCTGCACCACACCGGTGACCGAAGATGGAACCTCGATGACCGCTTTATCCGTCTCCAGTTCGATGACAGGCTGTCCTTCATTTACGGTTGCGCCGGGCGCCACCATAAGTCGTACCAGGTCGCCTTGCTCAATGTTCTCGCCGAGTTCCGGTAGTTTGAATTCGGTCACGTCTTCTCTCCCCTACCTGGTTACCGGATTCGCCCGGTCGGGATCTACGCCGAGATCCTTGATTGCTTTCTGCACCACGTCGGCCTTCACCTTGTCCTCACGCCAGAGCGCGCTTAACGTTGCCACCACAATGTGCTTGGCGTCGACTTCAAAGAAGTCGCGCAAGGCGGCGCGATTCTCGCTTCGGCCAAAGCCATCGGTCCCGAGAGCAACCAGTTTCCCGCCGGGTACCCAGCGGGCGATGCTTTCTGGCAGGACTTTCATGTTGTCAGATGCCGCAACGAATGGTCCGGGTGCGTCCTTCAAAGCGCGCTTCACGTACGAGATGCGCAATGGCTGACCTGGGTGGAGAAGGTTCCAGCGTTCGCAATCGGTAGCATCCCGATAAAGTTCCTTGTAGCTGGTCACGCTCCAAACGTCGGCGGCAACACCGTACTTGTCTTCCAGGATTCCCTGCGCTTTGAGTACCTCGAACATGATGGTGCCGCTGCCAAACAACTGCGCGTGCAGCTTGGCATCTTTCTTCTTCGACTGACGGAAACGGTACATACCCTTCAGGATGCCTTCGCGAACGTCCTTCCCATCGGGCATCTCCGGCATCGCCAGCGGTTCGTTCGTCACCGTCAGGTAATAAAAGATCGACTCGCCGTCCACGTACATTCGCTTGATGCCATCCTGAATGATGACTGCGATTTCGTACGCGAACGCCGGGTCATACGCCAGCAGGTTGGGAACGGAGAGCGCCAGGACGTGGCTGTGACCGTCCTGATGCTGCAGGCCTTCACCCGCAAGCGTGGTGCGACCTGCGGTCCCGCCCACCAGGAATCCTCGAGTGCGCATGTCGGCGGCGGCCCAGATCAGGTCCCCAATACGCTGGAATCCGAACATCGAGTAATAAATAAAGAATGGGATCGTGTTGATCCCGTGGTTTGCATACGCTGTTCCAGCGGCGATCAATGAGCACATCGATCCCGCTTCCGTGATTCCTTCTTCCAGGATCTGCCCGTCTTTCGCTTCCTTGTAGTAGAGCAGCGTGTCCATATCGACCGGCTCATAGAGTTGACCGACGCTCGAGTAGATGCCAACCTGGCGGAATAACGCTTCCATACCAAAGGTACGGGCTTCGTCCGGAATGATGGGCACGATCAGCTTGCCGATTTCCGGATCACGCAACAGCTTTGACAGCAACCGGACGAAGACCATCGTTGTCGACGCTTCGCGGCCTTCGGTTCCTTTATAGAACTCCTCGAAGTGCGCATCGGAAACCGCTTTAATCGGGTTCGCGCGAACTTTGCGCTCGGGAAGATAGCCGCCCAACTGCTTGCGCCGCTCCTGCATGTAACGAATTTCGGCGCTGTCGTCGGAGGGTCGATAAAACGGAGCGTCGTGGAGTTCTTCATCGGGAATTGGGATACCGAAACGAGACCGGAACAACCGCAGTTCTTCGTCGTTCAGCTTCTTTTGCTGATGCGTGATGTTCTTGCCTTCACCCGCTTCACCGAGGCCATAGCCCTTGATCGTCTTCGCAAGAACGACGGTGGGAGTTCCGGTGTGGTCGACGGCGGCCCTAAACGCAGCGTGAACTTTGATGGGATCGTGCCCACCCAAACGCAGCCTGGCTAGCTGCTCGTCGGATAAGTGCTCGACCATCTTCAGTAAACGCGGATCGGTTCCGAATAGGTTCTGCCGGAAGTAGGCTCCGCTTTCGACGAAGTATTTCTGGTACTGTCCGTCGGTAATCTCGCCCAGGCGTCGCACAAGCAGGCCGTCGCGATCGTTCTGAATCAAGGCGTCCCAGTCGCTGCCCCAGATGACCTTGATGACATTCCAGCCCGCACCGCGGAAGATGGCTTCCAGTTCCTGAATGATCTTGCCATTGCCGCGCACCGGGCCATCCAGCCGCTGCAGGTTGCAGTTGACTACGAAGATCAGATTGTCGAGACGCTCGCGCGACGCCAGCGTGATAGAACCCAGCGATTCGGGTTCATCCATCTCGCCGTCGCCGAGAAAGGCCCAGACCTTGCCGCCGCGCGTGTTTTTCAGCCCACGATTTTCGAGGTACTTGATAAAGCGGGCGTGGTAGATCGCCTGGATTGGACCTAGGCCCATGGAGACTGTCGGGAATTCCCAAAAATCCGGCATCAGCCATGGATGCGGGTACGACGACAGACCGCCATCGGGTTTCAGCTCGCGTCGGAAGTTCTGAAGTTTTTCGCGGGGAATTCGTCCTTCCAGGTACGCGCGGGCGTAGATCCCAGGCGCGGCATGACCCTGGAAGTAAACAATGTCACGATCACCGGATTCGGTGCGGGCGCGCAGGAAGTGATTGAACGCAACCTCGTAGAGGGTGGCGGCAGAGGCGTAGGTCGAGATATGGCCGCC
>JBPYEW010000099.1:0-5225 GCA_051984555.1 Terriglobales bacterium
GTGATTTGAACGCACACCGAAACTGGTGCAAGGCTGCCAAACTGGAGGATGTTTACAGCGAAGAACGCGGACGCATCCTGGACGTGGATCGTTGCGACGCATGTCAAGATTATGCCAATCAGGCGCGTAATGACCGCGATCTAGCGACGAAGACACGGGGCTGTACGGACCTGAAGGGCCCCCGGTGGAGTAATGATCGGAACGTACACGTGGGCTGGTGCATGAATGCGCGGTACAGCAGCGTCTGGGACGAGCGCAGCGCCCGCATGCATGAAGCGGTCAGTTGCAGGTGATCAAGAAGTTCGGCGGGGAAGGACGAACAGTCCTTCCCTTTTTCACTGCCAACGCGCGGAGTGACAAGGCCCAGGGTTCAGGGACGAAGTGCTGAGTGCTGGCTATCATCCCACCCACGCCAGCCACACTGCCCCGAACAGTAACGTCAGCACCGTGATCGGCAGGCCTACCCGGAAATAATCCCAGAAACCGACTTCCACATCCGGCTTCGCGCTTTCTACCACGATTATGTTCGCCACCGATCCGGTGATCGTCAGATTTCCGGCCAGGGTCGATGCCATCGCCAGCACCAGCCACGCGGTGTGTGGATTGCTGAAGCCACGCACCATGGACTTCATCAGCATCACTGCCGGAACATTACTGACCACGTTGCTGAGCAGTGCCACCACAATCGTGAACGCCGGCAGTCGCTGCAGGTTCCAGTGTTGCGCGACCGACAGCATGCGCTCGACAATGCCGGCATTCTCCGCCCCTCCCACGATCAGGAACAGTCCTATAAAGAAGACCAGCAAACCCCAGTCCACCTGTTTGTAGAGTTTTTGCGGATCGAGGCTGCGGGTGATCAACAGGACCGCTGCTCCCAGGGCTGCCGTGTTCGCTGGAGGCAATCCGAAGAAGAACGCTATGACCACGGCCGCCACAACGATGACCGGCTTAGTGAGACGCGACACATCCAATTCCGGCAGCGGAATCTCCTCCACTTCACCCGCGATCGGACGCAACGTCTGCCCAAAAACGCGCTGCAGCACCGCCCAATCCAACAGCAGGCCCACACCCGCTACCGGTGCCAGGTGCATAAAGAAATCCCGGTAAGCGATGCCCGAGAAAGACCCGATCAGCATGTTCTGCGGATTCCCGGTAATCGTCGCAACGCTGCCGATATTCGACCCGGTCGCCACCGCAAGCAAATATGGAAGCGGAGGCAGCCGCATTCGTCGCGTGATCGTCAGCACGAACGGCACCATGACCAGGCAGACAATGTCATTTACGAAGAACGCGGAGAGCACTCCGGCTGTAAAGATCACTGCCGGCAGCAAGTGCGCCGGCTTCAGGCGGCGCAGCACAACTTCGGCATTCCACTCGAAGAAACCGACCAGGTGAAGGTTCCCGACGATCAGCATCATCGAGAACAGCAGCACGATCGTTCCAAAATCAATGAACGAAAGTGCGGACCGCGGAGGCACGATGCGGAACGCAACCATCGCCACTGCACCGATAATGGCAGCACCCGGCCGATCGATTTTCAGTCCTGGGAATTTTCCCAGCGCGAACACAACGTAGCTGGCAAGGAAGATGACGTACGCCGCGATCGTGGGCCCGTGAGAAATGGCGGCGGCATGAATCTCGTGCATTGTCGTGCAGGATAGCAGGCGCAGACGCGGCACTCACCTAGTGCGTTACTCCTAAGTAAACTAAGGAGAACCTCCTAAAGACAGGCAGAATCTCCGCATAAATGCTGAGAATTGCGCACTTTTATATAGATTTTCACAGCTTACCTTTTCGTTACTCGTTATATGTTGAGTAATATTGGAATCAAAAACGCGCGGACGCGCTTCCCGCGCGCAACTCAAAATCTATTTCGCGGAGTCGGCCGCTAACGGAAAGTCTCGTTCTGGTGTCGGCCTCTGCACGAGGCATGCGCAGTGATTCAAAAACTGCTTTTAGGTCTTACTCTCATCATTGTGAGTACCTTTCTCGCCTGCGGTGGCGGACAGCTCGGCCCCGGCACGGCAGCCACGAGAACGTTTGCCCAGGGATCGTTCAGCCCCGGCATCGCGCACGTCGCCGGCAATTACGGTTTCACGCAACAGAACTATCTCCTCGAAGGCGCGGAACAGATTCAGAAGCTCGGCTCAAAGTCGATCTTCGTCTATCTGACTCCGCTCTACGCTTACGACTACCCCGACCGGGGCGCCAATATGTGGAAGGGCACGCCAAGAAATTTGGAAGACCTTGCGAAGACGGCGCCATTTCAAGCACTCTTCGCGATGCCGTTCAAGACCTTTGTCCTGACTGCCTACAGTTTCGCCAACGACGGGCAGATCACGGGCATCAGCGGCGACGATCGGCGCCAACAAGCGGAGGAAGACGAGTTTTACCACCTCACCAAGTACCTGTACTTCAAGTACGGCCCCAGCGGAAAGAACTTCATTCTCAAGAACTGGGAAGGCGATTGGATCGGCCTGCAGGATTACGACACTTCCAAGGACATCTCCCCCAGCCGCATCGACGACCTGATCGCGTGGCTGTCCGCGCGCGAGCGCGGTGTCGAGCGAGCACGCAACGAAGTCGGCTCTTCCAACGTGAGCGTGCTCAATGCCATCGAAGTCAACCGCGTGCTCGACTACGCCCAGCACGGCATGGCTCGCATGATCAACAAGGTCGTCCCCGTAGTCAGGCCCGACATGGTCACCTATTCGTCTTACGATTCATCCTCGCAAGGCGACGCCAATACCGTGCAAGCGAACATGGAACTGGCACTCAGCACAATCAGGAAAATGGCGCCCGATCCGTTGAGCCTCGGCAGTCGTCGCATTCTCATCTCGGAGTACGGGATGTTCGAGAATGAGGAGCCAAACGACAGCTGGCGTGCGGACACCATCCTGAAAACCGCCAAGTCCGAAGGACTCGCCGGAGCGTTCTTGTGGAATGTCTTCGACAATGAGTGCAAGTCATCGAACGGCCAACCTGCCGGAATCGCCCTCACACCGGGAGCATCCGGACGCCCGAACAATGGTCAGTGCCGTGGACTATGGGCCATCCGACCGGACGGCAGTACCAGTTCTGTGCTCGGTGTTCTCAAAAAGTACTGGTGAGACTTGCGGCAACGCGGGTGTGGGCTATCCTGTTCGTCTCCATCTTCTCCGCAGAAAGCAGGAGACCTTGGACTGACGATTCCCAACTGAGAACGGGGGCGTGGAACTCCGAACTGACCAAGGCAACCTTCCGGCTGGCGCGTCGAATCTAGCTCATAGGGGATGCGTTATGCGCCAGACTGCCTGTGCCCTGCTGCTGTTCGCGATTTCTACCCTCAGCGCTGCCGCGTATCAGAATGCCGCGAAAGATCCTGATCCGGGACAGTCATCCGCATCGGCTGGGAAAAGCGTCAGCAACGAAAGCAGTTCCAATGACTCCGGTCATAACTGGCATCTGCGCCTTGGGACCATCGGCGTTGGCGCGGGATATGCTTCCGGTCCTTTCTATCCGTATCCTTATTACAGGTACGCAGGCTATTATCCCGGCGCGTTCTGGGATCCGTTCTGGGACCCGCTCTGGAATCCTTACTATGCCGACGCTCCCCTCAACCTCGCCTACGCTCACGGCAAAGGCGAAGTAAAACTTTCCGGCGCGCCCAAGGACGCGAAAATCTACGTCGACGCCGCTTACGCCGGCGCGGGCAAGGATTTGAAAAGCATCTGGCTCGACCCCGGGGCGTATGATCTCTCCGTCGTGAGCGCTGGCCATGAGACGTTTAAGCAGCGCATCTATGTGCTCACTGGCAAGACCCTGAAAATTGCGGCCAATGAGCCGCCGAATATCGCCGAAGAGGGGAAGCCATGATTCGCAAATTCGGTCCATGGGCCATCATCGTCACTTGTGCTGCACTCGCCTTCGCCGGACCAAAGGGCACGGTTCCTCGCTCCGGCGCTTCACGCTATCCGTCGCACGTGGAAAACCAGGGTGCGGCACTTGGCGCGAAGCTCCTCACCGCCGATGAAGCGCACAAGGCATTCACATCCGACGTCAATCGCTGCTGCATGGTGGTCGAGATCGGCTTGTATCCAGCCAAGGACAAATCCGCCGACGTCTCCCTCAATGACTTCGTCCTGCACGTCAAAGACTCGGAGTCGGCCAGCAAGGCTTCGAGCGCCAAGGTGGTGGCGGCCAGTCTGCAGAAGAAAGCTCAATCCGGACGCGATGTAACCGTGTCGCCGACCGTCGGTGTCGGATACGGAACCGGTCCTTCCTATGATCCCGTTTACGGACCTCGCGGCGGAGGCGTAAGCACTGCGGCCGGTGTTGGTGTAGGAATCGGGAGCCGCGGCGATCAACCGGGCTCCAGCGACAAAGACCGCGCCGTGATGGAAACGGAACTCAGCGAGAAAGCACTGCCGGAGGGCACTGCTGCAACTCCCGTCGCCGGCTACCTGTATTTTTCTGTCCCGCGCAACAAGAAGGCCGTCTACCAACTCGAGTACAAGCTGAATGGCGACAAGGTTCTGCTGACCCTGCAATAAGGCTGCACGCTGAGAGGTAAATGCTGACTTACGCCGGGCCCACTTCGTTTCGCAGTCGCTGCACGTTGGCGTAACACTCGCACGACATGCGTTCCAGTGCAGGCCGGTTAACGATTCTCACCGCTCCCCGCGTGTACTGGATCACTCCGGCCTTCTGCATCTGTCCCGCGACCAGGCTGACGCTCGGCCTGCCTGTCCCTAGCATTTCCGCCAGGTACTCCTGCGTAATCCCAAACTCAGGCCCCACGCCGTCATAGGTATTCAGGAGCCAGCGCGCGAGTCGCTGCTGGAGATCATGGAGTCGATTGCACGCCGCTGTCTGGGCCGCCTGCATTCCTTGGAGCATAGCCGTCTTCCCGAGACTGAGTTGCAGGTTGCGCAGCATCATAAGAGATTTTTGCAGCGGATCGCGGGCAATACGAAAACCATCCCCCGGCACGCGAACCACGGTTCGCATGATGCTGGTTTGCATTCCCACGAGCAACGGGACGCCCACGAATCCATTCTTATCGATCCCCGCCACTTCCACGCCTCGCCCGTCCCCTGTCGGCACCACTGCGGAGGCCAGACCGTCGTTAAGAAAGTAGCCAGACTCCAAGGGCGAGCCCGGTTCCACCAAAACTGTGTTTAGCGGTAATGGCAGCCATTCCAGATGTGGACGAAGAGCCTCGAACTCCTCATCGGGGAGCGAGG